>JACTVT010000028.1 GCA_014465955.1 Eubacterium sp.
ATCAAATTTATATGATGAATTATATTAATATAATGTTTGAATTTTTTTGAGGTGAAATTAATGAAAAATATTAAATTTATGATAATTGTTTTAGCAATAGTTTTCTTAGTTAGTGGTTCTTGCACAATATATTCTGTAAATCAATATAATGATTATACCCGAATTGCAGAGTCGGCAACTAAACAATCGGCAAATGTTTTGTCAGACTATGGTTGGGGCGGTGTTTATAGCAGTAATTTTGAAAAAAGCAGAGATTCTGCATTAAAGAATTATGAAAAGGCGGATGAATATGAAAAGCAAAGTATTGGATTTGGGGTAGCGTGCGGAATTTCTCTTGTGGGTATAATTTCTTTACGTGTAATTCAAAAAAGAAAATCAGTGATATAAAATTATATTTTTATAGAATCAACGTTGATAATGTAATATAATTCATTATAAAAAAAACGGCACAAGGTTATTCCTTATGCCATTTTTTATGTTTTATTTTTTCCTGCTCTCGGCTTTGAGGCGGAGAGATTTGTCAAGAATGGTTTTGCGAAGGCGGATTGACTTCGGTGTAACCTCAAGCAGTTCATCGTCGGCAAGGAATTCCATGCTCTGTTCAAGTGAAAGTGTTGTAGGCGGTACAAGTTTAAGCGCCTCGTCAGAACCGCTTGCACGTGTGTTTGTAACGTGCTTTTTCTTGCAGACGTTGCATACAATGTCCTCATCTTTAGCACATTCGCCGACAATCATACCCTCGTACACATCAACACCCGGACCTACAAAAAGTCTGCCCCTGTCCTGCGTATTCCAAAGGCCGTAGCCTGTTGTTGTGCCTGTTTCGTGAACAACGATTGAACCTCTTGTTCTCGTCGCAATATCGCCCTTGTATTCCTCATAACCGCTGAACAACTGGTTCATAATGCCGTTGCCGTTTGTGTCTGTAAGGAACTCACTTCTGTATCCGATAAGTCCTCTTGACGGAATTTTGATTTCAAGGTGGGTCATACCTGTTGAACGTGTGTCCATATTTTCAATTTCGCCCTTGCGTGAGCAGAGTTTTTCCATAACTGCACCGACATATTCCTCGGGCACTTCGATAATGGCAAGTTCAATCGGTTCAAGCGTTTTGTCTGTCTGCTCGTCTTTTTTGAGAATTACCTGTGGGCGTGAAACCTGGAATTCATAGTTTTCACGTCTCATCGTTTCAATAAGGATTGAAAGGTGAAGTTCTCCGCGTCCCGATACCTTGAAAGTATCCATAGAATCTGTTTCCTCAACACGCATGGAAACGTTGGTTTCAACCTCTTTGAAAAGTCTTTCGCGGATATTTCGGCTTGTAACAAATTTGCCCTCTTTGCCTGCGAACGGCGAATCATTTACAATGAAATTCATACTGATTGTAGGCTCGTCTATTTTAACAAACGGCAGCGGCTCAACACATTCGGGGTCGCACGCAGTTTCGCCTATGTTCAGGTCGGGAATGCCTGCCACACAGATTAAATCACCCACGGTTGCTGCGTCGCAGGGCACTCTTTTAAGCCCCTCAAACTGATAAAGTTTTGTAATTCTGATGTTTTCTCTGCTCTCATCCTGCTTGCAGAGAACATATGGTGTGTTGATTTTAACAACGCCTCGTTCCACTCTGCCTACGCCGATTCTGCCTACATATTCGTCATATTCAAGTGAGGAAAACAAAATCTGTGCAGGTCCGTTTTCATCACCTGTCGGTGAGGGGATATTTTCCAGAATAGCGTCAAGAAGCGGGCGCATATCGCCCTCGCGGACATCGGGTTCGGTGCTTGAATATCCGTTTCTTGCAGATGCATAGATAACAGGAAAATCAATCTGGTCATCGTCTGCGCCGAGTTCAATGAAAAGGTCAAGCACTTCATCAATAACCTCGGCAGGGCGCGCGCCGTCACGGTCAATTTTGTTGATAACAACAAGCGGCGTTTTGTGAAGACCGAGTGCTTTTTTGAGAACAAATCTTGTCTGCGGCATACAGCCCTCAAAAGCGTCAACCAAAAGCAGAACGCCGTCTACCATTGTTAAAATACGCTCAACCTCACCGCCGAAATCGGCGTGACCGGGTGTGTCAACAATATTGATTTTCGTGTCTTTATAGTGAATAGATGTATTTTTTGATAAAATTGTAATGCCTCGCTCTTTTTCAAGGTCATTACTGTCCATAACACGCTCGTCAACAACCTCGTTTGTGCGGAAAGTACCGCTCTGGCGCAGCATTTCATCAACAAGTGTGGTTTTGCCGTGGTCAACGTGGGCAATGATTGCTATGTTTTTAATATTTTTTCTCTCGCTCAAATTCGTCACCTTCAAATAATTTTATATCCTTGTTTTTTAACCTTAATATTTTACCACTAACGGCGCGAATTGGCAAGTGCTTGCAGGGGTTTATATTTATTTTTATTGTAATTACTGCCGTGCTTTACAAATTTCAGCATTTTTGTTAAAATGATAACATATGAACTTAGAGGTGATCTATATGAAAAAAATGTTTATTGCGTCTTCGCTTGAAAAAGTATTTGCAGGCAGTAAAAATATTGCTGAGTGCAAAGGCTTTTCAATGCTTAAAAATGAGAAAAAAGACTTTCAGATTGTTTTCAGTGCAGAAAAGGGCGAAAAAATTTCGTTTTCTGTTCAGTCCGATATAGAAAACAGCTTGAATTTTTCATATGTGAAAATGATTAAAGGCGGTTATACAGTCAGCAAAAATGCAGATGAATATGTTGTAAAAAGCGAAAATGATTATTATCCCGATTTGCTTTTGCCGCTTGATTTGAATGAATTTACTGCCGAATATGACGGGCTTAATACTGTTTGGGTTCAGATTAATGATGATAATCTGCCGTCGGGTGTGCATAAAATTATTGTTTCGTCGGGTGATGAGCAGTGCGAGATTTCAGTTGATGTTATTGACGCCAGACTGCCTGAGCAAAGTTTGATTTTCACAAATTGGTTTCATACAGACTGTCTTATGAGTTATTACGGCTTTGAGGCTTTTTCGCCTGAATACTGGCAGACGGTGGAAAATTTTCTTCGCCGTGCGGTAGAATACGGTATGAACTGCGTTTTAACACCTCTGTTTACTCCTCCGCTTGATACCGAGGTGGGTAAGGAACGTCCGACCGTTCAACTTGTAGATGTGAAAGTTACGGGTAAAAATCAGTATTCCTTTGCGTTTGATAAACTTGATAAATGGATAGAGATGTGCACAAGGTGCGGTATAAAATATTTTGAAATGAGCCACTTGTTTACTCAGTGGGGAGCACGCCACGCACCTAAAATTATTGCTGAGAAAAACGGAAAGCAGGAGCAGATTTTCGGCTGGAAAACGAAAGCGTCAGGCAGGGAATACAAAGGGTTTATCAGGCAGTTTTCAAAGGCTATAACAGCCTATATTGATAAAAAGGGTATACGTGAAAAGTGTCTTCTTCACGTGTCTGATGAGCCTGCGCTCAGTATGCTGATTCCGTATAAAAAGGCGGCAAAAATTATTGCCGATAATTTTAAAGGTTTTAAAATTGTTGATGCACTTTCTGCATCTGCGTTTTATAAACTGGGTATTATTAAACACCCGATTCCTGCAAATAATCACATTAATCCGTTTATCGGCGCAGTGCCTGAACTCTGGACTTATTATTGCTGCGCACAGGATAATAATTATGTTTCAAACAGGTTTTTCTCAATGCCGTCAGAGCGAAACAGAGTTCTCGGACTTCAGATGTATAAGTATAAAGTGAAAGGTTTTCTGCACTGGGGGTACAATTTTTATTATACTCAGTTTTCAAAGAAACTTATCAATCCGTTTGAAGTTGCCGATGCAGGCGGAAAATTTCAGGCAGGGGACAGTTTTGTTGTTTATCCCGGCGAAGACAGAACGCCGCTTGATTCAACAAGACTTCACGTGTTTTATGACGCTTTTCAGGATATGACAGCGCTCCAATTGCTCGAAAGTAAAATTGGTTATGATAAAACGCTTACAATCGTTGAACAGGGACTTGATAAGCCGCTGACATTCAGCGATTACCCTCACGATCCACGCTGGCTCGAATCCGTGCGTGAGCGTGTAAATAAAGCAATTGCAGAAAATATATAACGTATAAATAATAAACGGACAATCATTTCGATTGTCCGTTTTGTTGTAATCAACTGTTCTTCTTATTAAAACTGTCACGCAGGGCGACGGTGCGGTTGAAAACGATGTTATCGTCTGTTGAGTCCGTGTCCTTGCAGAAATAGCCGTTTCTCATAAACTGGTATTTTGCGCCGATTTCGCAGTCTGCGATTGCTTTTTCAACATATCCGTTTACAATTGTAAGCGAATTCGGGTTGAGGTTATCTTCAAATGAACTTACGCCGTTTTCGTCGCTTGGGTTTTCAACGTCAAACAGTCGTTCATAAAGTCTGATTTCAGCAGGGTAGTTATCCTTTGCGTCAACCCAGTGGATTGTGCCTTTAACCTTTCTGCCGTCGGGTGCATCACCGCCGAGTGTTTCGGGGTCATATGTGCAGTGAACACAGCAGACTTCGCCGTTTTCATCTAAATCATAGCCTGTGCAGGTTACAAAATATGCTTTGTAAAGTCGTACTTCATTGCCTACAAACAAACGTCTGTATTTTTTTATCGGCTCAATCATAAAGTCATTTTTTTCAATCCACAGTTCCTTTGAAAACGGCATTGTGCGTGAACCGTATTCAGGGTGGTCAGGGTGATAATCGCATTCAATATCTTCCGTTTTATCATCAGGGTAGTTGTCAATCACAAGTTTAAGTGGGTCAATAACTGCCATTGCACGCCTTGATTCTGCACCGAGGTGGTCACGTACACATGCTTCGAGGAGAGGAAAATCAACAACACTGTATGCTTTTGAAACGCCGATTCGCTCGCAGAAATCACGGATTGCCTCGGCAGGGTAGCCTCGTCTTCTCATACCGCTGATGGTTGCCATTCTCGGGTCGTCCCAGCCGCTTACAATATTGTCCTGCACCAGTTTAAGGCATTTTCTTTTTGATGTTAAGGTGTAGTTCAGATTCAGCCTTGCAAATTCAATCTGTCTTGGCTTTTCGCCGTCAATACACTCATTTACAACCCAGTCATAAAGCGGTCTGTGGTTTTCAAATTCAAGTGAGCAGAGCGAGTGCGTAACCTTTTCGCAGGCGTCAGACAGCGGGTGCGCAAAGTCATACATCGGGTAAACGCACCATTTGTCACCTGTTCTGTGGTGATGTGCGTACATAATGCGGTAAATAATCGGGTCGCGCATATTCATATTCGGGCTTGCCATATCAATTTTTGCACGAAGAACCTTTGAACCCTCGGGGAATTCGCCGTTTGTCATTCTTGTGAATAAATCAAGGTTTTCTTCAACACTGCGGTTTCTGTAAGGGCTTTCTTTGCCGGGTTCGGTCAAAGTGCCGCGGTATTCTCTTTGCTGTTCGGGTGTAAGGTCACATACAAACGCCTTGCCCTTTTTGATAAGTTTTACTGCGCAGTCATAAATGAAATCAAAATAATCAGATGCAAAATAAAGATTGTCCCAGTTAAAACCGAGCCATTCAATATCCTCTTTGATAGCGTCAACGTATTCGGTGTCTTCCTTAACAGGGTTTGTGTCATCAAGTCTTAAATTGCAGATGCCCTTGTATTTTTCCTTTGTGCCGAAATTAATGCAGATAGCCTTGGCGTGGCCGATATGCAGATAGCCGTTCGGCTCGGGGGGAAAACGGGTCTGAACTCTTGAATAAACACCGTCTTCCAAATCCTTGTCAATAAAATCGTGAATAAAATTTGAGGATTCTTTGGTTTCATTTGCATTTTCTTTTATCATTTATACTTCCTCCTTATATTATGTTAAAATTGAAAATATACAAATGGGTTAGCACCTGTATATGCAAATATTATTATAATTCCGACAAAGGTTATAAAGCAAATTAATCCCGGAATTTTCTTTAAATTAAGTATAGGATAAACAGAATTAAGATTTTTATCTTTTTTAAATATAATTATTGTTGTTATTATTGAAAGAATAATTGTTACAATTAACCATATATACGGGAAATTAATACCGTTTTTCATTAGCACTATTGCTTTAATAATTTCAATTGCCTGCGAAAGATTTTCCGATCTGAAGAAAATCCAGCAAAAGCAAACGAAAATGTATGTAATTATTACGGATATTATATTTCCGGCAGTTGTTCCTTTGTAATCTTTTGAGTGTCGGAAAATCTTTCTGAAAGCCTTATTTATACACAGTGCTGTTCCGTGAAGAAGTCCCCAAATAATAAATGTCCGGTTAGCTCCGTGCCAAAGGCCTCCGAGTATCATTGTGATTAACAGATTTATATATGTTCGGGCTGTTCCTTTTCTGTTTCCGCCCAAAGGAATATATAAATAGGATTGAAGCCATGAGGAAAGGCTTATATGCCATCTTTTCCAGAATTCGCTTACATTTTTGGAAATATACGGCAAATTGAAGTTTTTGCTGAAATCAAAGCCCAGTATTTTTGCACATCCGATTGCCATATCCGAATATCCTGAAAAATCAAAATATATCTGAAAAGAATAGGCAATTACCGCCATAAGAATTGAAAAACCGCTGTAAATTTCAGTCCTTGAAAAAGCGTCATCAACAAACGGTGCTAAATTATCAGCCAATACAACTTTTTTAAAAAGTCCGAATACAAAAATCTGAATACCTATTTCGACAGAAGATTTTGTAATTGTTCTGTTTTCTTTAAGCTGCGGTAAAAATTCAGAGGCTTTTACAATCGGTCCTGCAACTAATTGAGGGAAAAAGGCGATATATAAAGCCAAGTCAATAAAATTTGTTTCGGCAGGAATTGTTTTTCTTTTTACATCTATAATATAACTCAGACTCTGAAAAGTATAAAATGAAATTCCTACAGGCAGAATTATATTTAATGACATTGAATTTTTTATATTAAATACAGATGAAAATGAATCTGTAAAGAAATTAAAATATTTAAAAAATCCTAAAATTACTAAAGGTAAAACTATACCGATAAGCGTATATATTTTACCTTTGTCAATCCGTTTTGCACAAAAGAAAATGGCGGCTGAAAGAAACAAAAGCAAAAAGCAGAATCTGTAATCCCAATATCCGTAAAAAATATAACTTGCAGTAAGCAGTATAATTTTTTTTGCTGCCTGAAATTTGTTTTTTAAAGTCTTTCTTCCGAAAGGAGATTCAATTATCAATACTGCAAAGAAAACAATTAATAAAAATGGGTAAAATATTATATCAGTAAAAGACATTTTTATTCTCCTGTTATAATGAATTTGCTGATTTTTTCTGCTATGATTTTATGACCCGTTTTATTTAAGTGCCCAAAATTCGGAAGAGTATTCAGAAATCCATAAACATATTCATTGTTATTTAAAGCATTTGAGAAATCTTCGGTCATATCTATAAAATTAATATTGTTTTTATCGCAAAGTGTTATCCATAATTGCTTTTGCTCTGATATGCTGTCATTTTCGGCAGTTTCGGGGCTGTGATATAAAAAGATAATCTGAACGCCGTATTTGTCTGCACTATGTGATATTTTATTTAAGAGAAGCTCTAAAGATTCGCTTATGTCATCTGTATATTTTGGAGTTTCTGATGATGTATTGTTTTTATGAACAGTATTATCAACCTGGTTGTAAAAACAACGCAAAGCAGGTATTTTTTCCAATGTTAATATAAATTTGTTTTCAGATGATTTTAATTCGGGAATTTTATTATTAAGTGCATCATTTATGTCTTTGTTGGATAAACAAAGATCCGATACTTCCATAATTACATACTTTTTTGGATTGTATTTTTCGAGTGCTTTATCAAGATTTTGAGTGCATCTTAAAAAATCATGACCTGATACTCCGAGATTGTATATAGAATAATCATCTCCGAGCATATTACTGAGTTGTGCCGTTAAGTTATCATTCTGCATTACATTAAATGCTTCAAACTGTGAGGAACCCAAAATCAAAATATCAATAGGCTGTCCGGTATAGTCATCATAATTGTTTAATCCTTCGTTATTGGTTTTTCCTAAAGCATAACCTTCGGTCGCCCTTGATTGTATTTTGTTTTTTTCCCAAATATAATCGGTATATCCTTCGTTATTTGTATAATGCACGGGTATATTATAGTAGAAAAAACAAATTAAACTTATAATAATAAAAGAAACAACAGCGGATATAAACAGTTTAATTAAATATTTCCCGATTTTTTTAAAATTCATTTTGTTTCACCAAAATTGTTTGTTTTGTAATATTCTATTGAATTTTCAATTCTGTTTTTTACTTTATCTTTGCCCAGAAGTGCAGTGATGTAGTATAAATCAGGTGTGTTGGTTCTGCCTGTAAGCGCCACACGGATGATGGTTGAAACATCACCTACGTGGCCTTTGAAAACATCAGGGTTTTGTTTGTATTCTTTAACATTCGGTGTGCAGCCGACAAGCGGACAAAGGTCTTTCATTCTGCTAAACCACCCGTCTTTATCGTCATTTATATCAAACATATTGATATATTTTTCAAGAACTTTAACTGCAAGTTCGGGTGTTGCATTGCCCGTTAAATCATAGCATGGTATAAATGTTTCGTCATACATATAACTGATGTAATCTTCAACATCGCTCCACTTTGCAATGTCCTTTCTCGGCTTTTTGTTTTCACGGTCGATATTAAGAATATTTACAGCGTATTCGGGATTTGCTTTGAAGAGTTCTGCAAGTCTTTCGTTGTACTGCTCTGCCCATTCAAGCGTTTTATCATAAACAGTCTGTGCCGTCATTGTCGAAATAACATTTTTTGAAACGTCTGTCAGTTTAACCATATCAAACAGTGCGCCCGAAACGCTCATCTTTTTAAGATTGAACGGGAACTTTTCAATCGGCTCTGTTTTGTTTGCTCTGCGCCAGTCCTCAAAATTGGAATTGGCAATCGTCATTATATATTCGTTTACGCTCTCCTGCGGAAATCCCTGTTCAATGTAGTATGAAACGGCTGCCTCGGGGTCTTTGCGCTTTGATAATTTTCTTTTGCCGCCGTTTTCTTCCTTCATAATCGGTGCAACGTGTGCGTATTTCGGCGGTTTGAAGCCTAAAACACGGAATAACTGCAAATGAACGGGAGTGCTTGAAATCCATTCATCACCGCGGAATACGTGGGTTGTCCTCATTAAATGGTCGTCAATTGCGTGTGCAAAATGGTAGGTCGGAATGCCGTCTGATTTAAGCAGAACAATATCCTGCACATTTTCGGGCATTTCAATTTTGCCTTTAATCATATCGTCGAAAAAGCATTTTTTGTCAGGACTGCCGGGTGATTTCAGTCTTAAGGTAAAGGCTTTGCCGTCGGCAAGTTTCTGTTCAATTTCAT
The DNA here is from genome assembly GCA_014465955.1 of Eubacterium sp. Taxonomy (GTDB): domain Bacteria; phylum Bacillota; class Clostridia; order Oscillospirales; family Acutalibacteraceae; genus Eubacterium_R. Next base: position 9,395 of record JACTVT010000028.1, read on the forward strand.
CTATAGTAAGATTGCGGCATTTTGCCCATTTGCCCCAGTAACCTTTAGTGCTTTCGTTTTCCTGAGCAGTTCTGATTTCGTCAAGCTCTTCGGTTGAGCAGAAGCACGGGTATGCCAGATCCTGCTCTACAAGCGCTTTGGCGTAAGTCTGATAAATTTCTTTTCTTTGGCTCTGATAATAAGGACCATATTCGCCGATTTCCTTGCTTTCGGCAACAACGCCCTCGTCAGCCTGAACGCCGTAAACGGAAAGTCCCTGCAGCATAATGTCAATTGCGCCGTCAACCTTTCTTTTCTGGTCGGTGTCTTCAACTCTTACGAAGAAAACACCGTCGGAATCCTTGGCGGTTTTGTAGGCAGTAACGCAGGTGAAAAGATTGCCGAAATGCAAAAAGCCTGTAGGGCTCGGTGCAAAACGTGTAACTTTGGCGCCTTCCTTTAAATTTCTCTGCGGAAAAAGGTTTTCATAATAATCGGGCGTTTTATCTATATCGGGAAATAAAAGCCCCGCAAGTCTTTCATTATCAGTCATAATTCGGTTTCTCCTAAAATTAATTAATATATTATCGCATATCTTAACAAAATATTCAATATTTTATTATTATAATTATTGAATTTATCAGTCATTTGTGGTAATTTTAAATAAAATTGTTGTGAGGAGATAAAAATATGGCACTTCCCAAAGACCCGATTATGCTTTTGTCGGTTGTAAATATGAAATTAAGAGATACTTATTCTTCGCTTGACGCGCTTTGCGATGATATTGATGAAAGCAGAGCGGATATAGAAAAAACGCTCTCATCAGCAGGCTATGCCTACAATGAAAGCGTTAATCAGTTTGTTTGATTATATGCTTGCAATTTTTTAATTGACTGTTATTGCAGGAGGCTGTGTCCTCCTGTTTTTTTTATTTCAATTTTTCAGCCCATTCTTTTTCTCTGAATCCCGTAAGGATTGCGGTGTCTGAAATGATAAGCGGTCTTTTGACAAGCATTCCGTCTGTGGCGAGGAGTTGCAGTTGTTCGTCTTCGCTCATAGTTGGCAGTTTATCTTTTAACTGCATGGATTTATAAAGCATTCCGCTTGTGTTGAAAAATTTTTTAAGCGGCAGACCGCTTTGCTTGTACCATTGTTTTAATTCGTCATAAGTCGGATTTTCTTCTTTTATATGCCTGCTTTCGTATTCAAAACCGTTTTCATCAAGCCATTTCTTTGCCTTTTGGCAGGTTGAACATTTCGGGTATTCAATAAATAACATTTGTACCTCCAAGATTAAGTTATAACAATATATTTGTAGGGAGGGTTTCTGTGCCCTCCCGCCGTATAATCAATATTTTATCAGAATAATCCTGTTTCTTCAACACGTTTTGTAAAGAACTGAATCGGTTTTTTAACACACGGTCTGATTACAAGACCTATGAACAGTGAAACAAGAATATATGCACCGAGTTTTAATAAGTAAATCCAGAAATCGTTTTCAAATGTTCCGCAGACACATTCACGCATTGCTTCAATGACAAAGGTAAACGGCAGATACGGGTTAATTGCCCTGAAAAACTGCGGTGTAACATCTATCGGGAATGTTCCTCCCGAGCCGCCTATCTGCACAACAAGCATAATAACCGCAAGTGCTTTGCCGATGTCGCCGAAGGTGTAGGCGAGCGTGTAAATAAAGAACATAATTGCAACCGAACCTGCAATTCCCGCAATCATAAATTTAATCGGATGATAGCATTGAATTCGTAAAAACCAAAGGTCGCCTGCGCAGATGATTACACTCTGAATAAGCGATAAAGCAAGGAAGGTTAAGCCTCTGCCGAAGTATTCCTGAGTCGGCTTCAGGCTTGTAAATTCCTTTTTCTTTTTGATATTTGTGTGCAGAATTGCAACTAAAATTGTTGCGCCGACCCAGATTGCAAGCGTTGTATAAAAAGGCGCCATTGCAGAGCCGTAATTGTCTATTCCGTAAACTTTGTCGGTATTTACTTTAACGGGGCAGGCAATGAATTCGCCGAGTTCATCGGCATTTTTTGTTGTCAGATTAACGGTTGCGTTAACGACATCGCTGTTGCTGAGTTTTTCAATTTTGCCCGAGAGTTCATCAAGTTGAGATGAAAATGTGCCGATAAGACTGCTCAGTGACTTCATCATTCCGTCACCCGCCTCGGCAGATTTGCCAAGTGCCTCAACAAGCGTGTTTACGCCCGGCATATCCTTTTGCAGTGCAGTAAGCACATTGCTCACATCACCCATTGTGCCGAGAAGAGCGCTGATAGTTGATTTTAATTTCGGCTGCAGATTTTGTTTGAAATCTGTTCCTGCACTGCTCATTGTGACTGAAATGCCGATTATGTTATCGGCAACCTCGTCAACTCTGCCGCTGAAACTGCCGTTTTGCATTGCCTCAAGGTCAGATATAACGCCGGATAATTTTGCATTTGAATTTTCAAGACTGCTTATAATGCCTGCAACCAGTTTCGCTTCATCGGGCAGCAAATCCTCAAATTCTTTTAAAATATTTGTAAGATTTGTGATTTTTGTTTGTGTGTCTTTGCAGTTTGTAAGTGCCTGTGTGATGATTGCCTGCGTGCTCTCGTTTACTTCGCCGTTTGTCTTTTTTACTGCTTCTCCGATGTTTTTCAGCGAAGAAGCAGAGTCGGCAAACGTTTTGTCAACCGTTCCCGAAATGCTTTCAATTCCTGCCTCGGTCACTCTGATTACGTCTTCTGTGTTTGTGATTGCACTGTCGGTGTTTTTAAGCAGTGATGCAAGGTCTTTTTCGCTGAGAGAACTGTCCAGTGAGTTCATCAGTTCCATAACATTTTCAAAACTTGTAAGTGTTATCTGTAATGATTCTATACTGCCCTTTGCCTGAGTGATTTCCTCCTGCACCGTGCCGAACATACCGTTTGAAAGTGTGTCGCTTTCTTCAATAACAGTGCCGAGCATCTGATTAATAAGACCAACTACGGTAACAACAAACGATTCGTTTACTTCCGTCTGAACAGTCTGCACAACTTTGTCGGTGATTTTTGTTGCGATGGCGTTTTTCTTTTCGTTTGCGTAGTATGTAATTTCAGGCTGCTTGAAATCAGCAGTCATAATGCTTGTAAATGATTCGCTGAAGCCGCTCGGAATTTCAATTCCTGCGTAATATTTGCCTGCTTTGATTCCTTCAACGGCTTCATCTTTTGAAAGAAACTGCCAGTCAATCAGGTCATTTGCTTTCAGATTTGTAACAATCTGATCTCCTATGTCAATTTTAATGCCTTTGATTTCAGTGCCTTCGTCATCGTTTACAACGGCAATCTGCATATTGCCCGTGCTGCCGTACGGGTCCCAGTTTGCATAAATGTTAAACCATGCATAAAGTGACGGCAAAAGTGCAACGCCCACCGTCAGAATTATTGCCATGGAATTTGTAAAAATCTTTTTAAAATCACGCCTGCATATTCTTAAGATATTTTTCATTGTCAGTCCTCCTCGTCATCAAAATCGTCTTCGTCGTCATCATCGTTTTCGCTGAAAACACTGTATTTGCCGAATTCAATCTGTTCGTCATTCTGTAAATACGGAATAACCTTTTCTTTTACAAGATGTTTAAAATAATCGGTAACCGTAAAAACGGCAATGTTGAATAAAATCAGAAAAATCCAAAGCACAAGCCAGCTGCCCTTGTTGCTGTCGGGCATATTGGCAAGCCATACGGCAATAACCGTAAAAATGGTGAAAATAACGGCAAAAATAATCTTTACCGTGTTAAGAATTTTACAGCCCTTTGTGTAATTCTGAATGATTTTTTCACGCAAAAGAATATACTTCTGAACGATAAGGTCTTTTTTATCTGTCTGTTTCTTTACACTTTTCTTATTATCGTTCATAATCTCACTCCGTTTCTTTACATTATTATTAATTTTGTAATAGTATATCACTATGATTTTTAAAATTCAATATTCAGATATCGTAATTAATAATTTTGTAATAAAAAACAGGAGCGTTTTTTGCTCCTGCTCAAAAATGTTTATTTCATAATGATTTTTTGCTGATTTTTTGCATTAATAGGCACGAAATGATTAATGCTGTCTGTTTTTTATTATCTAATTATGCACTTATAAGTGTTCCAATCATAAATCTCATATTGAATTTTAGATTTAAACAGTTTTGATAAAGGTCCTTTTGGCTTTTGGATTTTTCTTATTGCTTTTTCAAATCCCGGTTTCCCAAAGGAATCATCGTCGTCATTTAAGTCAAAGCCGCCCTCATAAAGCCGGCATTTTCTTTTAATGTTGTTTGCTGTTATTACAGTGAGATTTCCGCTTTTGATTTCATTTATGTTAGTTAATAATTCATCTGCAATATATTCTTCGGCAGTATCAAACATTTCAAAGCAGTAATCGCCAAATGATAATTCTTCAAAGCGAAATATACCGTCAAGTTTATTAAATAGAAGTTCAATGTCTTTTTTTCCGTTTTTACTTTTAATTATCAGTGCGATAACTTTGTCGGGTCTTGTTTTTTTGGTATATGACAGTGTTTGGTGCTGAAAATATGCTGCTTCATTTTGAAATTCCTGTAATTCAAATGTAATGCCGTTTGCGGATAATAATTCTTTACTTCATTTAAAGTCACAAACTCACCGACCTTTCCTTATACAACAGTATAACATTTTTGGTAAAATATTGCTATGAAATATGAAATGATTTTTTGAATAATGAAATACACTAAATCAACACATAATTATATTTTATAAAAAAGCGACTTGTTTGTACAAGCCGCTTTTTTGGCGGAGTGGGTGGGATTTTCTTCTCAACTATCGACAGTCCACCGGACTGTTCTCCCAAATTTTCCCAGCAACAAGTTGCACGAAAAATTTGGAGTTCGTTTCAAATCCCCTTTAAATTTCTGATAAATAAAATAGCATAGCAAAATGCTATGCTATTTTATTTGGCGGAGTGGGTGGGATTTGAACCCACGGGCGATTGCTCGCACGATGGATTTCGAGTCCATGCCGTTATGACCTCTTCGGTACCACTCCGAATATTTGCTGAATAGAATTGTATCACTAAATCGGGTGCTTTGTCAATATAAATTTATAAGTTAAAATTGTGTTGTAACTAAAATTAAAATGTGTTAAAATAAATCATCTTAAAAAATTGCGGTGATAGTATGGTTTCTATAATTGATTACGGCGCAGGAAATCTGATGAGCGTGAAAAAAGCGCTTGATTTTATCGGCGCTGAAAGTGAAATAACGGCGGATAAAGATAAAATTAAAAACGCAAGTCACGTTATTCTGCCGGGAGTCGGTTCATTCGGTGACGCTATGGCATCTATGGCAGAGCGCGGACTTGTTGATACTGTTCGTGAGGCGGCTTTATCGGGTAAGCCGTTTCTCGGCATCTGTCTCGGTCTGCAACTCCTTTTTGCCGAAAGTGATGAAAGTCCTGCCGTTTCGGGTCTCGGTGTGCTTGACGGCAAAATTTCACTTATACCTAAAAATGACGGGCTGAAAGTGCCTCATATGGGCTGGAACAGTGTTGAAATCAAGCAGAATTCGGGTATTTTCAAGGGCATTCCAAACGGCAGTTATTTTTATTTTGTGCATTCGTTTTACCTGAATGGTGCAAATGCAGATGAGGTTGCAGGCACAACGCAGTACGGCACTGAAATTCAATGTGCAGTTGAAAAGGGTAATCTTTGTGCCACACAGTTTCACCCTGAAAAAAGCGGCGAAATCGGTCTTATGCTGCTTAAAAACTTTTTGGCAAAGGGGGAATAAGTTATGTATGCAAAAAGAATTATTCCCTGTCTTGATGTGAAAAACGGACGAGTTGTCAAGGGTGTTTCGTTTGTGGATTTAGTTGATGCCGGCGACCCTGTTCAATGTGCTGCCGCTTACGATAAGCAGGGCGCAGACGAACTTGTTCTGCTTGATATTACTGCTACTCATGAGGGCAGAAGCACGATGATTGATATTGTTGAGCAGGTTGCAAAAACGGTGTTCATTCCATTCACCGTCGGCGGCGGAATTAAAACGGTTGATGATTTTAAGGAACTGCTCAGAGCAGGTGCGGACAAAATTTCTGTCAATTCCTCAGCAGTCAGAAATCCCGATTTACTTAATGAGGCGTCTTACAAATTCGGCAGTCAGTGTGTAGTTTGTGCAGTTGATGCCAAAAGAAACGGTGAAAACAGTTGGGAGGTTTATCTCAACGGCGGCAGAATTCCGACGGGCATTGACGCCGTAAAATGGGCAGTCGAGGCTGAAAAGAGGGGCGCAGGTGAAATTCTGCTTACCTCTATGGATTGTGACGGGCAGAAAACGGGTTATGATATTGAACTCACCCGTGCTGTCAGTGAAAGCGTAGGAATTCCTGTTATCGCATCGGGCGGCGCAGGTAAGACAGAACACTTTTATAATGCGTTTACCACAGGCAAAGCAGATGCAGTGCTTGCCGCAAGCCTGTTTCATTTCAATGAACTTCCGATACCCGAACTGAAAAAATATCTTGACGGAAAGGGAATTTCGGTCAGGTTGTAATTTGGGCGATTGATTTACGATGTTGTTAAAATAATCACGTCATCGTAGGGGCGGATATTATCCGCCCGTTTTTTCGGAACGGCGTCTTTGACGACCCACGATTTTAATATTAATTTTTCCGAAAGAAAGCAGGTGATTATATGATTTTGCAAACAGGAATGAGAACGGATATACCTGCATTTTATTCAGATTGGTTTATCAACAGAATAAGAGAAGGCTATGTTCTGGTGCGCAATCCATATAATCCGTCGGCAGTTACAAAATACCAAATAAATCCTGATGTTGTGGATTTAATTGCTTTCTGTACCAAAAACCCTGCACCGATGCATGAACATATGGATATTCTTAAACCATACGGGCAGTATTGGTTTGTTACCATAACACCTTACGGCAGGGAGATTGAGCCAAATGTTCCTGATAAAAAACAGGTTATAGATGATTTCAAAATACTTTCAAAAACAGTTGGAATTGATAGTGTCGGCTGGAGGTATGACCCAATATTTATATCGGATAAATACAGTCTTGATTTTCATATTGATGTATTTGAAAAAATGGCAAAAGAACTTTCTGAATATACAAACACCTGCATAATCAGTTTTATAGATTTGTATGAAAAAGTTCTTAGAAATTTTCCTCAGGTACGTATGGTCAGCCGCGAAGAACGTTTGAAAATAGGTAAAACTTTTGCTGAAATCGGCAGGAAATACGGTATAACAATCAAAGCCTGTGCAGAGGGTGAAGAACTGAAAAATTACGGAATTGATTGTAACGGTTGTTTAACGAAAGCAACATATGAAACTGCGTTGGGTGCAAGGCTGAATATGCCTAAAATAAAGGGTCAGCGGAACGAATGTGCCTGCTTTTTTGGCAATGACATTGGTGCATATGATACGTGCAGGCATTTTTGCAGATATTGTTATGCCAACAGTGACAGAAAAGCAGTATTGAATAACTCGAAACTGCACAATCCCAAATCTCCGTTTTTAATCGGCGGGCACAGAATTGGTGATAAAATTACAGAGGCTAAGCAGGAAAGTTGGATTGATAATCAACTCGTTTTATTATAAATTAAAAACGGGCAATTCGTGAATTGCCCCTACTGATTTGTTATGACATTATCGGTGCTTGTCGGGCGGATGGTGTTCGTATAAAAATAAAAGGCAGGATTGTTCCTGCCTTTTATTATGATGTTTTTAAAATACGATAATACCCTGACCGCCGTTTACCATCATAAATGATGATGCGAAAACGAGGGAAACAATCGTCATAAGTTTGATGAGAATGTTGATTGACGGGCCTGATGTGTCCTTGAACGGATCGCCGACAGTGTCGCCTACAACGGCGGCTTTGTGAGCCTCCGAGCCTTTTCCGCCGTCTTTAAGACCTTCAATATATTTCTTTGCGTTATCCCATGCGCCGCCTGAATTTGCCATAAAGATTGCCATCATAACGCCGCTTACAAGCGAGCCTGCAAGCAGTCCGCCGAGGCTTTCAACACCAAGAAGATAGCCTACGATAAGCGGAATAATGATTGCCATAATACCCGGCAGTACCATCTCGTGCAGTGCGGCGTTTGTTGAAATAGAAACGCACTTTTTGTAATCCGGCTTTTCCGTGCCTTTGAGAATTCCCGGCTTTTCTCTGAACTGTCGTCTTACTTCATCTATCATTTTGTTTGCGGCTTTGCCCACGCTGCTCATTGTAAATGCCGAGAACAGGTACGGCAGCATTGCGCCGATAAATAAGCCGACAACTACTTTTGCATCAAGAATACTCATACCGTTGTCTGTAATTCCCGTTGTTTCGGCATAAGATGCGAAAAGTGCAAGCGCGGTAAGTGCAGCAGAACCGATTGCAAAGCCCTTGCCGATTGCGGCGGTTGTGTTGCCGACGGAATCAAGTTTGTCTGTGATTTCACGAACGCTTTTGTCAAGTCCGCTCATTTCGGCGATACCGCCTGCATTGTCTGCAATAGGACCGTACGCATCGACTGCAACAGTTATGCCTGTTGTTGAAAGCATACCCACAGCGGCAATTGCAATACCGTAAAGGCCGAGTGATTTATATGATACAAGAATGCCGATTGCTATAAAAATAATCGGGATTGCCGTAGATTTTAAGCCAACGCTGAGACCTGTTATAATATTTGTAGCAGCACCCGTTTTTGATGCCTCGGCAATCTCTTTAACAGGTTTATACAGGTCGGAGGTATACATTTCGGTGAGTTTGCCAATCGCAGTGCCGACAATTAAACCCGAGAGAATACACCAGAATGCATTGAAACTGCCGAGCATATATTTTGACAGCAGTGCCGATGCGACCGCTACTATAATTGTGGCCGAGTATTCACCTATATTAAGCGATTTCTGCGGATTATTGCTTTTTGAATTATTAACGAAGAATGCGGCAATAACCGAACCTAAAATGCCTATGCCGCAGATTACAAGCGGAAAATATGCTTTGCTTAGATCAAAAGCAGATGCAAGCATTGAAAGTGTGATTGCAGAAATGATTGAGCCTACATATGATTCAAAAAGGTCTGCGCCCATACCTGCAACGTCGCCTACATTGTCGCCCACATTATCTGCAATTGTGGCAGGGTTTTTGGGGTCGTCTTCGGGAATTCCTGCCTCAACCTTGCCTACAAGGTCAGCGCCTACATCAGCGGCTTTGGTGTAAATTCCGCCGCCTACTCTTGCAAACAGAGCAATAGAAGATGCACCGAGCGAAAAGCCCGTCAAAATGTTTATTTTATCTGGACTGTCTTTAATAAATATAAGGAAAATAAGACTTACACCGATTATGCCGAGACCGACAACAGAAAGTCCCATTACAGCGCCGCCGCTGAATGCAACTTTCAGTGCTTTCGGCATACTTCCGCTTTTTGCAGCATTAGCCGTTCTGACATTTGCTTTCGTTGCAACAGACATACCGAAGTAGCCTGCAAGTGTGGAAAACAGTGCACCGATAAGAAAGCAGAGTGCTGTAAGCCATCCGTTAGGCAAAAGAAAGCCTATAAGCAAAAACAGTGCGCATACAAAAAATACAAGGATTTTGTATTCGCTGAATAAAAATGCTTTTGCACCTGATGAAATAGCATCTGCAATTTCCTTCATTTTATCATTTCCTGCGGGCTTTTTGTTGATTATTACTGCCATTATAACGGCAAAAATTAATGCAACAGCACCTGCGACAGGGGCGATAATTGTTAATTTTTCCATAGTGAGCACCTCTGAAAATTTGCTTTTTATTATAACCTTTATGATAGCATAAACTACCTGCATTTGTCAAATATAAACAGTAATTATTTTATCACTTTTAACATTTTATGCATATTGTATAAAATCAAAACCATATTATGGAAGTAAATTATTTCTGAATTCGGTTGCCAAAAATTCTGTATAATGGTATAATTTAAATAATATATAATAAAGATTGATGAAAATTCGGGAGATATGATTATGCCGAAAACGGAAAATGTTAATGATAATCTTGTTGTGGGCAGAAATGCCGTTATGGAACTGCTGAAAAGCGGTCGTGAAATTGAAAACATAATTATTGCAAAAGGCGAACTTGAGGGCTCAATCAATAAAATTGTTGCCGTTGCGAGGGAGAAGGGCATTGTTGTTAAAACAGCAGACAGAAAAAAACTTGATTTTATGAGCGGCGGTGCAAATCATCAGGGCGTTTGTGCCAATGTGCCTGCTCATGAATACAGCACTGTTGAGGAAATACTTGATTTTGCAAAAAGCAAAAATGAACCGCCGTTTATTATTATTTGTGATGAAATTGAGGACAGTCATAATTTAGGCGCAATTATCAGAACGGCGGAGGCTTGCGGCGTGCACGGAATTATAATTCCGAAAAGGCGCAATGTCGGTCTTAATTTTATTGTTTCAAAAACCTCCTGCGGTGCGCTTGAATATGTTAAGGTGGCAAGAGTTTCAAATTTAAACAGTACAATTGAAAGCCTGAAAAAGCAGAACATATGGATTTACTGTGCCGATATGGATGGTCAGCCGTGGTGCAAAACCGATTTTTCCGGCGGCACTGCTCTTGTTGTGGGCAGTGAAGGCAAGGGCGTTTCAAGGCTTGTTAAGCAGAACTGTGATGTAACGGTAAGCCTGCCGATGTACGGTAAGGTAAACAGCCTTAATGCTTCTGTTGCCTCAGGTGTTATTATGTACGAGATTGCAAGGCAGAGAAATTTTAACTGAATTTTAAATTAAGATTTAAAGAGTGAAAATATGAGTAATAACGATTTATCTATTGATGAAATCCTTAAAGAGGCTGAAGAGGTTTTAAACAGAATCGGCAGAACAACCAAAGAAACAATTGAGCAGATTAAAAGCGTTGATGAGCCGCTTGAGCCTGTTGATGATGTGAAAACCTATAATGCAGGTGATAAGCCTGTTCGTGAATATACGCTTGAAAAAAAGAAAGCCGACGGTGGTGCACCTGACGGCAAAACAACAGTTGCGCCTAAAATTTCAGATAAAACAACGGTTGCGCCTAAGGTGTCGGATAAAACTGCCGTTGTGCCGAGTGATAAGGTCATCAAGAAAAAGTTTTTTAAAAGCAATTCAAAGGATGTTGAATACAATAACGAACCGCCGAAAATTATTGAAAAGGCGGCAACAATAAAAAGTAAATCGAGATTTGATAAAACTTCGGATTTGCAGGAAATTCCGACGATTCTGGCTGTTGAAGAACTTGAAAAAACAAGAATTATGCTTTCACGGGAAACTGCCGGGGCTGAAACAGGCAGCGAAAATGATTACGACAGTTCTGCGCAGATAAAATTATCGGGTTTTGATGATGAGATGGATGAGGTTCCTGAAATTGACGAGGAGGTTGCCGAGGAATTATTAAAGAAAAGGCGAGAGGAAAAGGTTAATAAATTCCGCCTTTTTGCCCCCGAGGAACTTGAGGAAAACAGGAAAAGTGAGGCAAAACGCATTTTAAAAGGCGATTATAAAGATAAAAGTGAAAAAACACAGGCGCTTGAAAAAATGTATAAGCAGAAAAAAAGCCTTACGTGGAAATCGGCGGTTACGGCGGTTATGAGTGTAATACTGCTCGTGCTTTCAGTGTCTTACGGCGCAGGATATCTGCCGTCATTCCTTTCAACCGATATTGCTTATTATATAACTGCGGTAGTACTGTATGCCGTAATTATTGCTGTTAATATCGGCACGGTTTTGCACGGATTTAATTTCAGACACGGAATAAACTTTGATTTTCCTATATCTGTTGCCGTAATTCTTACACTTGTGCATACGGTTTTATTTATATTTAAACCCGATTTGATTATTGACGGCGGAGGTCTTTATCCGTCTGCCGCCGCATTTGCATTATTTTTGAATCTGGCAGGCAAGCACAGGCGGATGATAAGAATTATTCATAATTTTGAATTTCTTACCGAGGCGGGCGATAAATATACTGTAGAAGATATTGTAAATGAGGTGGATGCTGCAATTATTTCACGTAATCTGCTTGCGGGCGAGCCTCTTTTGAAATACAGTGTTAAAACCGATTTCCCGACGAGTTTTATGGAAATTTCCTGTGCAGATGAGCCTGCAGATAAAATTTCCAAGGTAATGGGTCCCATTATGATAGGGCTTAATCTCGTGCTTTTTGCCGTGCTTGGTATTCTGGAGCATAACTGGAATTATGCGTTCAATGTGCTTGTTGCAGGCATAATAATTACGTGCCCCGTTATAACACTTCTTGCAACAAATCTCGCACTTTCGGGCGTGTCCAAATCACTTGCAAAAAACGGAGCAATGGTATGCGGTTTTGAGGGAGCACATATTATACATAATTCAAATGCACTTGTTATGGAAGCATCTGATTTATTTGGTGCACGTTCCTGCGATTTACACGGAATCAAAACTTTTAACGGCACTAAAATTGATGACGCCATTTTGCAGACTGCCGCTGTTATTATAAAAACAAAAAGTCCGCTTGCAGGTGTTTTTGATGATGTTATAGTCGGCAAGCAGTCTATTCTGCCTGAGGTTGACGGCGTTATTTATGAAGACAAAATGGGCACATCGGCCTGGATTTATCAAAAGAAAATTCTTGTGGGCACAAGGGATTTGCTTATTCATCACGGTGTTGCCGTGCCTAAAATTGAGTTTGAAAATAAATATACACGCAAGGGCAGAAAAGCACTTTATCTTGCCGTTGCAGGCAAAATTTCCGCTATGTTTGTTGTAAGTTACAATGCAGATAATAATATTAAAAAAGGTCTTAGAAAACTTGAAAAAAGCGGAATTACCATTCTGCTTAAAAGTTGTGACCCCTATATCAATGAAGAAAATATTATGGAAATTTTTGATTTGCCTGAGGGCTTTATAAGAGTTATGACCTCGTCAAATGCAAGAATTTTTGAAAAATACAGCAATATGGTTGTTGAAAAAAGTCCTGCTTACACTGTTCATAACGGCACGGCACTCGGCTTTATTTCTGCGGTGCGCGGCTCGGAAAGTCTTGTGTCGCTTGAAAATTCTTTATCTGTTCTTGTGTCATTCGGTTCGTCAATCGGATTCGGTGTTGCTGCACTTTTAGGCTTTTTAAACGGTATGAGCCAATTGAATGCGCTCAATGTTATAATTTTCCAGTCAGTCTGGAGTATATTTGTGCTTATAATTTCCAAAATTAGAAGAAGTGGGTTATAAAAATAATCCTCCCTTAACCGATGATAATTTTTAATGATTTTGCAGGGGAGAGTCTCCGTGCCCTCCCGTTTTTTAACATCATTACAAAAGCATTTGTTAAGGTCTAATTTTAAGGGGAATTATTATGAATCTTGAGGGTTCAAAAACACAGGCAAATCTTATGGCAGCGTTTGCAGGTGAAAGCCAGGCACGCACAAAGTACACTTATTATGCCAAAAAAGCAAAAAAAGACGGTTTTGTACAGATTTCAAAAATTTTTGAGGAAACTGCAAAAAATGAAAGAGAGCATGCCGAAATCTGGTTCAAATATTTGCATAATAATCAGATTCCCGATACGGCAGTAAATCTTAAAGACGCTGCCGACGGCGAACATTATGAATGGACAGATATGTATAAAGAGTTTGCCGAAACCGCCAAAGAAGAGGGCTTTGCCGACCTTGCGTATCTTTTTGAAGAAGTCGGCAAAATTGAAAAAGAGCATGAGGAGCGTTTTAAAAAATTGCTTAGCAATGTTGAAAACGGTCTTGTTTTCAGCAAAGACGGCGATGCAATCTGGCAGTGCTCAAACTGCGGTCATATTTATTTCGGCAAAGAAGCACCTATGGTCTGCCCTGTATGCAAGCACGAAAGAGCATATTTTCAACTTAAAACAGAGAATTATTAATGCCGTTCTATGTTTTATCAGTTTAATGATGATATCACAACAGTTGAGGCAGATGATGTTTCTTCCGGCAGTCTGACTGCCGGTTATGTAACGCTGAGCGAACTTGAAAAAATTTATGAAAAGTTCTCGTTCAGCCGTTCAACTGTTGATATCTGCCTTAATACAGGCAGTGCCTCAAGGGCATATACCGAGGTTTATGATGATTACAGTTTTGCCGTTTTTAATCTAATAAATGAAGAGCATATCAATAAAAAGAAAGATTGTATAGGCCTTTATATCAAGAAAAATCTTTTTATTGTGGTCGATATTTCAGATAATGATGCATCAACGAGAAATAAGTTTTTTGAATGCCTCGGCAGATATTCTTGCGTAAATATTACTACAGAAAAACTGATTTATGCGTTTCTTGACTGTCTTATCAGCAAAAACAGCCGAATTATTGAAGAAACCGAACTTGAAATTACAAGGCTTGAAGAACTTGTTCTGAAAGATAAATCGGCAGATGATTTTAATCTGTTTCTTTTGCAGATAAAAAAAGAATTGCTGATTATTCGCAAAGGTTATGAACAACTTATAGATATAGGCGAAGTTCTGCAGGAAAATGACAATGAAATTCTTGAAGATGAAGAACTGAATTATCTTTCAAATTTTACAGAAAAAGTAAAGCGTTTCCGTCAGGATATCGTTTTGCTTAAAGACAGTGTTAATCATTTGCAGGATGCTTATTCGGCTTATCTTGATTTGAAACTGAATCACACAATGCAGCTTTTTACTGTTATTACAACAATATTTTTTCCGCTGACCTTAATTGCAGGCTGGTACGGTATGAATTTTACTTCTATGCCTGAACTTACGTGGAAGTACGGTTATCTTTTTGCCGTATTTCTTTCTGTTGCGGTGGTAGTTGTTTTAACTTATGCGTTTAAAAAGAAAAAATGGCTGTAGAGGATTTGCGTTTTGCAAATAATTTAAAATGATATCGTAGGGCGGACTGCCCTCAGTCCGCCGTTGATAATAAATACCAATAACATAAAGGAAAAAACTATGAACATACTTGAAACTTTGCAGACTGAATTCAGTCTTAAACCATGGCAGGTTGAAAACACAGTAAAATTAATTGATGACGGAAATACAATTCCGTTCATTGCACGTTATCGTAAAGAGGCTACAGGCTCGCTTGACGACCAACTTCTTCGAGAACTCTTTGAAAGGCTTGAATATCTCAGAAATCTTGAAGAGCAGAAAGAAAAGGTCCACACGGCGATTACAGAGCAGGAAAAAATGACTGACGAAATTGCTTTTGCTATTGACAATGCCAAAACTCTGACTGAAATTGAAGATATTTACCGCCCGTACAGACCGAAAAGGAAAACACGTGCATCTGTTGCAAAGGAAAAGGGTCTTGAACCGCTGGCGCAGAAAATTTATCTTCAACTTGACGGCTTTGACCCGTATGACGAGGCAAAGAATTTCATCACCGATGAGGTTGAAACGGTGGAAGACGCCATTGACGGTGCAAGAGACATTATTGCCGAAATGGTGTCCGATGATGCGCAGGGCAGAAAGCAGTTGCGCTATGTTTGCAGAAAGCACGGCAGTATAACTGCAGCGCCTGCTAAAGACGACCTCGGCGTTTACGAGAATTACAGGGACTACAGTGAACCTGTTTCAAAAATTGCAAATCACCGTGTGCTTGCAATCAACAGGGCAGAGAAAGAAGATTTCCTTAAGGTTTCGCTTGATTTTGACAAGGCAAACGGTGTGAATGTGCTTAAAGGACTGCACGTTACTGCCGCAAATCCAAGTTCGGATATTGTGTTTGAGGCGGTTGATGATGCGTATTCAAGACTCATTTTTCCCGCTATCGAAAGGGAAATCAGAAATGAACTTACGGACAGGGCGTCGGAAGACTCAATAAAAGTGTTTGCCAAAAACACGGCAGAACTTCTTATGCAGCCGCCTGTTAAGGGCAGGGTTACAATCGGTCTTGATCCGGGTTACAGAACGGGCTGTAAGGTCGCCGTAGTAGATGAAACGGGTAAGGTGCTTGATACGGCGGTTATTTACTGTGCACCGCCTCACAGTAAAATTGATGAGGCAAAGAAAATTATCAAAAATCTTGTGCAGAAATACAATGTTAAAATGTTTGCAATCGGCAACGGCACGGCAACACACGAAACAGAGGTTTTTGCCGCTGAAGTTATTAAAGAACTTGACTGCGGTATTACTTATATGGTTGTCAGTGAGGCAGGAGCATCTGTTTATTCGGCATCAAAACTTGCTGCTGAGGAATTCCCTCAGTTTGATGTTTCGCTCCGTTCGGCAGTTTCAATTGCAAGGCGTTTGCAGGATCCTTTGGCAGAACTTGTTAAAATCGACCCCAAGGCAATCGGTGTGGGTCAGTATCAGCACGATATGCCGAAAAAAGAACTTTCCGCTGCGCTTGACAGTGTTGTTGAGGACTGTGTAAACTCCGTCGGTGTTGATTTGAACACAGCGTCGCCGTCACTTCTTCTTCGTGTGGCAGGTGTTTCATCGGCAATCGCTAAAAATATTACGGCTTATCGTGAGGAAAACGGCAGTTTCAAATCAAGGGCAGAACTTAAAAAAGTGCCTAAATTAGGTCCGAAGGCATTTGAGCAGTGCGCAGGCTTTTTAAGAATTGCAGGCGGTAAGAATGTGCTTGATAATACCGCCGTTCACCCCGAATCATATGAGGCAACGAAAAAATTGCTTAAACTCTGCAAAGTGTCCGACGATGATATACGTATGGGTAATTTGCAGTTGCTTAATGAAAAGGTGCAGAGTGTCGGAACATCGGCGCTTGCAAAAGAACTTGAAATCGGCGAGCCTACGCTTGTGGATATTATCAGCGAAATCAGTAAGCCCGGCAGAGACCCGAGAGATGAATTGCCTCAGCCGCTTCTCCGTACCGATGTTATGGGTATGGAGGATTTAAAGGCAGGAATGGAACTGAAAGGCACTGTAAGAAATGTTATAGATTTCGGCGCATTTGTTGATATCGGTGTGCATCAGGACGGGCTGGTGCATATTTCTCAGATAACAAACAGGTTTATAAAGCACCCGTCAGAGGTGCTTAAGGTGGGGCAGATTGTCACCGTCTGGGTGCTCTCTGTTGATACGGATAAAAAGCGTATTTCACTTACAATGAAAAAGCCTGAATAGCCAATAACGGGCAATTCGTGAATTGCCCCTACATTGTAGGGTGCGGCATTCTTGACGCACCGCAAAAATACAATAATATCTTTGTAGGGGAGGGCCTCCGTGCCCTCCTGTCAAACACATAATAAATTTGTATAATGAAAGGGGTAATTTTTATGCAGAATGAAATAACCAAAAGGCAGAAATTGCTTGATGAAAACGGTAATCTTGCAAATCCCGGCTGGTGCAGGCGTAATCTTTACGATTACAATATCGAAAAGAAAAGTGTAAGCACAATGCGTCTGAAGGAGTGGGATTTTTATCAGGTGTCAAACGGCAGGTATATGGTGCAGATTAATATTTTCAATATCTCGCTTGCTACCTGTGCAACATTTGGTTTTGTCGATATGCTCACGGGTATGAAGTTCGATATTATGGCAATGGAACTTATTACGCCGAATAAAAACAGACTGAACAAAAACGGCGATGTGCCGAACAGCTTTGCTTTCGGCAAAGGCAAAAACAGGGCGGAATTTGTAACAACCGATGATTGCCATCATATTAAATTCAGCGGCGTTTGCAGGGGTAAAAAGATTGATGCCGAATTTTTCTGCAACCGCCTGCCGAATCACGAAAGCATAACGATTGCAATTCCGTTTAAAGAACAGGGGCATTTTTTCTACACAAATAAAATCAATTGCCTGAATACATACGGAACCGTTGTTTACGGCGGCGAAAAATTTGAATTCAGCCGGGAAAACAGCTTCACCGTGCTTGACTGGGGCAGAGGTATCTGGCCGTATTCAAATATGTGGTACTGGGCAAACGGCAGTGCGTTTGTTGACGGCAAGATTTTCGGCTTTGAACTTACTTGGGGCTTCGGTAATGACGATAACGCTTCCGAAACGGCGTTGTTTTATGATGGTAAATGCCATAAAATCGGCAGGGTTCATCTTGAATTTGACCCCGAACTCGGCAAACGCTGGCTGGAGGATTGGCATTTTATAAGCGAAGACGGCAGACTTGATCTGACGATGACACCGTTTTATGATAACTGCACCGAAATGATGCCGCTGAATCTTGTAGGTATGAACACGCATCAGGTACACGGTCTGTGGAACGGTACCGTTACCCTTGATGACGGCACAAAACTTGAAATTAAGGATATGTACGCTTTTTGTGAAAAGGTTTACAATAAGTGGTGAAATATTAAGAATTTTAGCGTTAAGAGAGTAAGTAATGATTAAATTTGCCGAAGAGTATAGTGTTCAACATTATCCGTTGCATAATTTTGAAATATTAACAGGCAAAAACAATTTTAAAGCAAAATCACTCTATAAATCATTAGGTTATTCAATAAAAAAGGAAGTCTTTTT
>JACTVT010000029.1 GCA_014465955.1 Eubacterium sp.
AATAATGACGCATATGACGAAAGAACAATCGGATAATTAAGCGGATTGCCTTTTTCTGAAACAACCATTTCCTTAGTAAACTTCCATCTTTCAGCCTGACCTGAATTCATCTTATGTGTAATTGAGCCTTCACGTTCAACTAAGTAATTATATAACACATCATCAATAGATACAGCGCTTTTAATAAGTTTGAAATACTGATAATTGAAAGGGTGACATTCTCCCCATTTGATTGTTTCATCAAATCGAAGATGTGCATCTTCTATCACCGATGTTTTATACATCTTATTTGTCGCACAAATGGGATCAAAAATTTCTTTCCGAAGAAATTCCTGCATTACCTTTTCATTTTTTAAAACAGCATTTTGATAGTTATCTTTATCGATAATAGTATAATCTTTATCAACAAGATAATGATTACAGATACAAACATCATAATCATCATCAGAAATGTTACTGTACATTATCTCAACAGCATTAAGTTCCAAATAATCATCACTGTCAATAAATATAACATACTGCCCCTGCATTACATCCATTCCGACATTGCGGGCGGAGGACAGACCGCCGTTTGGTTTGTGAATAACTTTAATTCTGCTGTCTTTTTCTGCCCAAGCATCACACATTTTCGGGCAGTTATCAGGTGAACCGTCATCAACCAATATAATTTCCAGATTTTTATACGTCTGATTAACTATACTTTCAACACACTTATTTAAATATTTTTCAACATTATATACGGGTACAATAACAGTAATTAAATTCATCTTTATCTCCTCTACCCAAAATGTTTTTTACCATAGCAAGTTATGAATTTTTTATAAATATTCGGAAAAAGCCAGATAAACAGCACCTTGAATCTTGTTGCGTTTGAAAAATTACTATTGTTAAAAACGGTACGCTTATAAGAAAGAATACGGTTTCTCATATCATTAAACTTATCTGTTTCATTTCCCGAAACCATCATTCTTTTTACTGTTCTGAAACTTTTTAAAACATCGCCCTGAATACAGTAATCAATGATTTCTTTATTATCCTTAGCGTCGTCAATAATTATATCCATTACTCTGTGCTCATCAAACCTTTGAGCGTTAAATTTTTTATGTGAAACAGAGTCTTCATTGCTTACATAATGATATCTTGCCACATTCTGAATTACCATTTTGCTTATATTCTTAGCCGCAAAATAATTAAACAAAACATCTTCCGAATATTTAAACCTTGTATCAAAACGAACATTATTTACTACTGATTTTGAAAAAAGTTTATTTCCGACATGAATAGGCAAAATTCCGCTTGCCTGACCGACTTTTCTCAGCAATTCGGTATTATCATCAATTTCAATTTCTGCATCGGCACTGCCCCATTCCTCGTCGGGGGCATTTTTATTTTCTCGAACCATACCGCAGGCAGCGGCGTCTGCATCATACTGCACAATATGACCGAGCATTATTTCATACATATCATGATCGATATAATCATCACCGTCAACAAAGGCAATATAATCTCCTGTTGCACAATCAAGTCCTGCATTCCTTGCAGAAGATGCACCGCCGTTTGACTTATGTATAACTTTAATTCTTCTGTCTTTTTCTGCCCAATTATCACAAATCAAAGGGCTTGAATCGGAAGAACCGTCATCAACAAGGATTATTTCAAGATTTTTATAGGTCTGATTTACAATACTGTTTATTGTTGTATCAAGAAATTTATCACAATTATAAACAGGCACTATAACCGAAATTTTAAAATTATCTCTCATTATTTCACCACTACTTTATTATTTTCATCACGGTTTTATAAACAAAAAGGCTTAATGAAAGAAGAACTGTTTTAAGTTTATCTTTTTTTGAAAACAAATCAGATTGTAAAATCTCTTTTTTATAAATTAAAATCTCTTTTCTTACATCATTTCGCATATCTTCACACTGATTCGTTGTCAGTGACTGACTCAAGAATACATACAATGACAACACCAAACCGTAAACCGCATAAGGCTTAAACGCAGACGTCACATCATTTATCATTATTTTTCTTGCTTTTACAGCATCATATTTTGACCTGCTGAAACTGCTGTGCATGGTACTTGCCTCATTCTGATAATAATGATAAAGTTTTAATTCCGTTTTAACAAATTTTTCTGCATTTTTTATTGCAAAGTAATTATAAGGCAGATCCTGACTGCATTTGAGCGGCGGCATTTCGAGATCTTTTACTACACTGCTTTTATAAAGTTTATTCCACAGAACACCGTATTCATATTCTCCCATAAGAACATTTTTCATAACTTCATCTTTTGGGATTTCAGAGCAGCCGGCCTCTCCCCTGTCCTCATCATTAATCTGATATGAACAAAACGTGATATCTGAATTATATTTCATAGTAAGTTCAACAAGTTGCTGATACATATCTGACTCAACATAATCATCGCCGTCAATAAAACCGATATAATCACCCGTTGCCTGTTTCAGTGCAGTATTTCTTGCATTGGCAACACCTGCATTTTCAAGATGAATAACTTTGATACGACTGTCATTTGCTGCCCATTCGTCACACATCTTAGGGCAGTTATCGGGTGAGCCGTCATCAACCAAAATAATTTCCAAATTTCTATAAGTCTGATTAACAACGCTTTCAACGCATTTATCAAGATATTTTTCTACATTATAAACAGGAATTATTATACTGATTAAAGGATTTTCCGTTTTCATCTCAATCTCCTTAACAACTTTATATACAAATATATAAATACATTTGATTTCATTTTTAAAAAAGTTAATAAAAACTTTTTTCTGAGCGGCAAATCAGCCGTATTTATATTTTTCAATGCAGAAATAACTTCTTTATTACAAGTGAATTTTTTTAAGGTTTTAATAATTTCTTTTCTTGATTTTTCATTTGAAAAGGCTGCTTCATTTCTTATTACAAATTCAATCAGATAAAACAGATAGTAATCAAGTGAATTTGAAAAATTATAACCCGATTTTTCAAAAGAATTCTTCAGAATTTCAAACGGAATCAGAATTGTATTTTCCATATCAGAATCATAACTGCTTGTCATTGAACCGTCACGGCTGTCCAAATAATGATAACAAGGTTTGTCAATATATGCAATACTTTCTGCCCGAATAAGGCAAGGATATGTAAACGCAGTATCCTCGCCGATTTTTATTTCCGTGGGAATACTGTAAAGACATTTTTCAAGAAGTTCTTTTTTATAAATTTTAGACCAGCAGCAGGGATTGATTCCGAAATTATAATAGGGTGCTTTGAAAAGCATATTCGGGTAGATTTCGTTTATCATTTCATCTTTTGTAAAAAACGGCTTTGAAAGATTCTGTTTGCTTATATCAAGTTCACCGCCTGTTTCGGAATAAAATTCCGAAACTGCCATATCGGGCTGATAATCACATATAGCCTTATAAAAATTCATATACATATCAGGCTCAATCCAGTCATCGCCGTCAACAAAGCCGACATAATCACCTTCTGCAACACGAAGGCCTGCCTGACGGGCAGACATAAGTCCGCCGTTTTGCTTATGAACAACTTTAATTCTGCTGTCCTGCTCGGCAAAAGCATCACACATCTTCGGGCAATTATCAGGTGAACCGTCGTCAACAAGAATGATTTCCAAATCCTTATAAGTCTGATTTATAATACTGTTTACGCATTTATCCAGATATTTTTCGACCTTGTATATCGGAACAATAATACTTATCATATAAACACCTCGACTATCGTAAATGAAGGAATATAAGTGAACTTCCGTTCAAAGCATACCAAAACGATACACCCATAAATGCCGTAAGAACCACACAAATAATCGGTCTCATTCTATATAAAAGCGATTTTTTCGGAATAATATTGTTATTAAATGAATCCTCAATATATTTCTTTTCATTATCCTGCTGTACTTTCAAGCCAACCATAATGTAAATACCGCCGATAACAGGAATAATCCATCGAACAAAACGCACAAATACAAGTGTGCTTGTAAATGCACAGCCTAAAAGAAAACACATGGTAAGTGATGAATACTGTAAAAATGTTTTCAATTCTTCGGAATACCTGCTTTTTTTGATATTCGGACCAAAATACAAAATAAGAAACAATACCACAAAAAATGTTACGAGCGTTACAAGATACATCGTATTGCCGCCGCCCGAACCCATACTTAAATTCAAATGAGGATCAATATTTCCGTGCACTTCGGCTCTGCCGGCGATTGACTGAATAAAGGAATTATCGGTTAAATCCGCCAAAACTTCAATAAGGGCTGCACTGCCCGAAATTCCGAAAATAAAGAGAATGTTTATAAATTTGCTTTTTAAATTTTTGGTAATCAATGCGGCAAACACAATAGCAATCGGTATGATACCGGTAGAGTGCATCAAAGCCGCACAAAGATAACCTGCAAAACATATAAAAATATTTTTCTTTTCTACAAGATGATAATAAACAGTGGCAAAGGCAATTACAAACGCAAGACCGTTTCTTGTGCCCGACGCAACATCATAATACCAAAATGTTGTTATTACATACATTGCAGCAAAGAACAAACCGCCCTTGCTTATTTCAAATCTTTTAGCGGCTTTGTACAAAACATCAAAGCTGAGAGAGTAAACAATAAGAATTGTAATTGCAGGCAAAAAGTTATTATTTGGAAACCTGCTTATAATATACACATAATAAAGACTTGCTCTGAACGTTTTCCACTCAAACCAGTCTTCATTTATTGCATACCGAAGTCCGTCGCTTCCCATTGCTCTGAAAACATCCATATGATGATAATAAATATTTAAATCGTCTGCAGGATCGGGAAGAATATGATATGCCAGAACGGCAAAAAGGATTGTCAGAACCGCAAAAGGAAACCAAATATATTTTTTCGGAGTAAACAGAAAGACTATGGCAAAAATTATTACCGCAGCAACATAAAATTGCAGTCCTGTTAAACCTAACAGCATCGTTTACTCCTCCTTTACAAATTAATTCAAATAAATTTTTTCAAGTTTTTTTGCAATATTTTTTATATCAAAATTTTCAATTACGGCTGAATTATCTATATCATTTCTGTTAAGCAATGCCATTTTTTCAATTTCATCGCACCATTTATATGTATCATCGTCAAGCGAAACAAATGACAATGCATTACTGAGCTCAACATCTTTTGTAACCGTATCAGAGACAACACAGGGCAGCTTTGACGCCTGAGACTCAATAAGCGTCAAGGGAAAGCCCTCGTGCAAAGACGGAAAAACCATAACATCCATAGCAGACAGCAAATCGGGAACATCATTTCTGAAGCCTGCAAAAATCACATCGTTTTCAAGACCGTATTTATTTACTTTATCCAAAAGCAGTTCTTTATCTTCACCGTCGCCTACAAGCAAAAGAACACTGTCTTTATTTTTCAAATGAAACTGCTTAAAAATATCAATCAAAAATCTTTGATTTTTTATATAAGAGTAATGACCGATATGACCTAAAACGCATTTATCTTCAATATGAAATTCTTTCCTTATTTTTTGCCTTTTTTCATAATCAAAAAAGTATTTCTCAAAATCTATTCCGTTATTAAGAACAATTCCTTTTTTGGCAAAAAGTCTTTTTCCGGCAAGAAACTCCCCTGCGTTTTTACTGCAGCCGATAATTGTTGTTGCAGATACACCTAAAATAAAACGCATAAAGTATCTGTAAAATCTTGCAAGAAAAAATTTGAATTTCGAAATATGTGAAGTTAACGGCTGTGTAAAATGAGAATGTGCAATTCTTATTTTTACATTTCTTTTTTTTGCGGCTGCAAGAACTATACCGCTGAAAAATAACTGATGACTGTGAACAACATCAAAATGCTCTTTTTTAAATAAGTCAAGATAAAATTTATAACTTTTCAAATAACTTAACTTATCATCAGGCTGATGAATAACTCTGACTCCTGTTTTTAAAATATCATCTTCAATAGGTCCTTTTTCATTGCCGCGGACACAATATGTAAACTCAAATTTTTCAGAATCAAGCGCCTGCTGCAATCTTGTTGCAACAAATTCAGAACCGCCGTATTCAAGTTTTTCATTGATAATTAAAACCTTTTTTTTCATAAACTAACCACGAATCAATCTGTATATTTTACTGATTACCAAAACAGAAATATTAAAACCAAATACATCTAAAAACATTTTAACTGATTTCGTTTGTTTCCACTTTGCATATTTTAAAATAAATTTATACGGTTTAACCTTTTCTATTGCAATTTTTCTGTTTTCCTTATCCATTCTGCCCATAGAAATAATAGTAGTTGAATAGATATGAGCAAGGTAATTTAAAATATCATCTTTAATGTTTTCATACTTTTTGTCATTTTGAACTTTATTATACCATTTGTCAACAGTGAGAAGCGGTCCTTCTATCGCTTTAATTTTGATACTTGCCGCTTTTGATTTATTCTTATAAAACCTTCTGTAAGTATAGAAAGGATTATTTACGGCATAAACACTGCTGCAAACCGTAAAAACATTCAGAATAAAGTCGTAATCTTCAGCTATAATACCCGGAATAAATCTGATTTTATTTTTTTCAAGAATATCTCTTTTTACCGTAAAAACGTATGCGCCGCCGGGCAAAAGTTTATTAGACAAAAGATAACTGTTTACAGTATCAATATCATTATTTTTCAAAAATTCCAAATCATAGCCGTTTCTGGAAACATTTTTTTCTCCGGTTTTCATATTAAAATCAGTGCAGCCGAAAATAATTATATCAGCCTGCTTTGCATCATTTAACTGCTGCAAGGCATTATCATCATTCCAATAATCATCACTGTCAAGAAAAATTATATACTCGCCCTGTGCTTTTTCAATGCCGTTGTTTCTCGCAACCGACAAGCCTCCGTTTTGCTGATGAATAACTTTTACACGACTGTCTTTTTTTGCAAAATTATCACAAATTTTCGGGCAATTATCTGTTGCTCCGTCATCAACAAGTATAACCTCAAAATCTTTAAATGTTTGATTAAGCACGCTTTCAACACATTTCGGAAGAAATTTTTCTGTATTGTAAATCGGGATAATTATTGAATACTTCATTTTTAACAACCTAACCTTTAATTTTGGATAATAAATATTCTAAATTTCTTTTTATTTGCTTTTTACCAAAAATCATTTACCTAAAACAAACTTAAACGGAGTACGGATTATGATTTCATTAAGCAAAGACAAAACAGCCAAAGTGATAACAATAACCAAAAGCCATACAACAGTAGTTACGATATCGGACAAATTTAATTTATCAAGCATCATTCGGGCGATGAAAAATACAAATCTGTGCAGTCCGAGAAAAACCAATGAATTTCTGCCTATATACTGAAAAATTTTCATTTTTCCGTCAAAATATTTGCAAAACAGAACCGTTGCGTAAATCCCGGAAAATGCAGAAATAAAGAACAGTATGTAGTTGCCGTAAGCATTATTGTAAACATCAATAAAATGAGGATTGAAAAATTTTAAATTTATAAGATTTACTCCCTGATTAATAATTAAAGCGAGTACAAAAAGCAAAGCATGTCTTTTTGTCAAAGGTGAATTGATTACACTTTTAACACAGTAACCTGCCGCAAAAAACGGCATTAACATAGGCACCAAATCTATATTCCACGGCAAATTTATTGCAACAAATTTTCTGTATACAATTCCGCAAATCAAAAAAATTAAAGTAACAATTGCTATTTTAAAATGATGGTTATTACAGATTTTTTTAATAAAATAAAACGCAAGTTCCAAAAAAAACAAACACGCTAAAAACCAGATTGTATGAGCCCTTATCTGAATTGTAACTGCCTTAACTTCATTTAACAAAGTATGTATACTTAAAGAATGATTAGTAACAAAGTCAATAACGCATTGCGCTGCAACAGAAACAATTGCAAAAAAGATATAAGGAACGACAAGTGATTTAAACTTCTTTTTAAAAAATTCCGAAAATTTAATATCTTTATCGGAAAAACAAAGCCCTGATAAAAACATAAAAAGCGGTATATGAAAACTGTATAAAACCACATCTTGTATGCTAATTTCATCACAGAAGGGAGATACGTAAGGTATTTGGGCATGACCCAACATAACCAATACCATACCTATTCCTTTAGCGATATCAATCCATTCTATACGCTTTTTTTGAGTGCAGTCTGTTAAAGTAATTGATTTTTCCATAATCATTTAACCTTTTGAAATCTTATAATACATAAGTTTAAAGTATCTTTTGATACGCCTGATAATCTGCGTATTAATTGCACAAAAAATGTTCTGCACAGGGGTTGGGGCATTATATTTTTTTATAATATCAACTGTTGTTTCGCCGTCTTTTTTAATGCAGCCGAAGCGCGTAATATAAAATGAATTGCTGCCGTCTGTTTTATCTTCAAGACTGCGATGCGAAAAATGAATGTAATTGAATTCATCGGTATTCATTTTACCGCCGTCAAAATAATCTCTTAAAATTCTGCCGTTATCATAATAAAAAATCTGATATTTATAATTTTTCCTGCTGATTTCTGTATTTAAAGTAAAATTCTTTCTTCGCCTTGCGACATCGGCAAAAAAGTATTCTTTATAAACAGGAATATTTAGAATTTCAAATTTTTTCTGAATTCCCCTTGTTTCATCGAATATACAGTTATAATCGGTTGTAAAAACATTTTTGTAGTTCAGTCCGCCGTCAAGCATAAAACGCTTATTGTTTTCGGGAGTATTTTTATAAATTGTTAAATGACCGTGATGATATATTTTATCAAAATCTTCCTTCGGAAGAAATTTTGAAATATCACCCAGAATAACGTCTAAATCAAAATGACCCCAGAACTGATAATTTTTAATATCCTGCTGAAAAATCATGCCGAAAGCAGGTCGGTAATCACAAAGTTTATACGGCTTTGAAAGTGTAATTTCAAAATCAAAAAAACTTTGAATGTGATTGTTTAATTCATCAAAAGTCATTTTAATCAATTTAACATTTGGCGGAAAAGAAGCAAATGACTCGATATCGAAGTCACAGTAAAGCAAAAAATCAATATCACTGTTTTTTTCTGCACTTTTCAGCCACAGGTTAAAATACTGAGGCAGTTTTCCGAAATACGGCTGTATCAAAACAATTTTGTTCATAGTGTTTACCTATCTTCTGAATAATCTTTTCCACACGGCGCCGATAATGTTGAAGATATTAAAGTTTGCGCCGATTTTAATGTCTATAACTTCGACATTGCCGAGGCAGTTATACGTATGAATACCTGTAAAATCATTTTTAATATTAAGTTTAATATCGTTTACGGATATTGTTTTTAAAAGTTTTTCCGTGTAACCGTCTTTTGAAATACTGATTACTTCGTTAAAATTCAGTTTATCGCCGTACTGTGCACCGCAATTCTGCGACGGGCGGATGAGTTTTTCGTTATATTCAAAAAACTTACCTGCGCCGCGCGCAGTTTCAGCGTCAATTTTAATCGGATTGTTTTTACATTCACAGAATTTACCGTTTTCAATGTAAAACAAATCAAGCCTGTCAAACCGACCGGCAGTGATAACACGCTGTGAAACAAAATAATCAACGCCGTTGTAATTTACAATTGTTGTATCAACTACACCGACTTTGGAGATAACCTTTTCTTTAACCCATTTATCGGGAAAATGCTCGCATTTAAGGTGAAATAGTTCACCCGACGCTTTTGATTCGGGCACGATATAATAGGTGCCGTTTTCCTTAAAAATGAACGGATAGGAAAGATGAGAGCCGCACTCATATATAATTTTAATTTTGCCTGCTGAATTTTTTGTAATTTCCCTATAACCTAAAACACCTTTGCGTTTGAGTCTGTCATAAGCCTCAAAAAAAAGATAGTATTTACCATTTTCCTCGGCAAGAAAAGGGTCGGCAGTCCAGTATCTGTAAGAATCCTTTATAACGGTAAATTCAGTTTCTGTATCATTTAAAATTGAAGTGCCGCCGTCTTGATTGAACCGAACGGCACAGCACCACTCGGGAACGCTGAGTTTTCTCATATATACACCTTAGTTTTTGTAATAATCAATCAGTTTATCTGCACAGTCATATATATCCCAGCCTGCTGACTTTACCTTTTCACAGGCAATACTGCGTTCTGAATGCAAAGCGGTATTACTGATTACTGCTGATGCCCACAATGACGGACTGTCATTCAGCGATTTGAATTCGGCAAGATTCGTTACTGCACATTCAGCCGTTACACTGTCTGAAATCAGCACGTTAAGACCTGACGCCTGCGCCTCAATGACAGACACGGGCAGACCCTCTTTCGTTGACGGAAATATGAAAGTATCCATAGCCGAAAGCAGACAGTTTACATCCTGACGAACGCCAAGATAATAAACACTGTTTTCAATTCCGAGTTTTTTTGCAAGTTCTTTGGTTTCGGCAGATTCTTCAGCGCCTGCAAGAAGAAGAACGGAATTGTCCTTCTGCTTCTTTATTTCGGCAAAGACTTTTAAAATAAACGGATGATTTTTCTGCGGCACATCGGTTCTGCCGATATGACCGACTGCAAAAGCATTTTCTTCAATATTCAGTTCTTTTCTTATCAGTTCCCTGCCCGACTGACTGAATTTATATTTATCGCAGTCAATGCCGTTATTGACAACCGTATATTTTTTGCCGCCGTACCACAATCTGCCTGCCTCATTGCTGCAGGCAATTTTTGTTTTTATAAAATATTTGGCATAAAGGCTTAAAAGTTGATTTCTTTTCTGACTGCCTTTAAGTGAATAAACTGTTGAATGGCAGTGAACGGCAATTTTTTTTATGCCTGCCGCTTTTGCAAAAGGTGCAATAAACACTGCAAAATGCGGGCAGTGAATATGAAGTGCCTGCCACTCACCTTTATGCTGCCTGAAAAATGCACTCATTTTGCCTGAAAGCAAAGATTTAGGTGACGGCACAACTGTTTTATAAACTCTGCCGCCGAGCGCTTCAATATCTGCTTTTCGTGTTTTGCCTTTTTCGGCAAAATAAATAACATCAAATTTTATATCATCGGGCATTGCTTTTGCATAATTGAGTATAACGCTCATAACGCCGTTTGAAATGCCGATATCGGGTATCATATGTAAAATTCTCATATAAGTCTTAAATCCTTGTAAATTTTAAGCATTTCATCAATAACGCTCTGCTCTGAATATTTCTGCACCATTTCTTTGTTATTTTCTTTAAACTGTGCGGCAAGATCTTTATTATCATAAATTCTAAGCACTGCGTCTGCCATTGCCTTACTGTCATTAAGCGGCACAAGGTAGCCGTTTCTGTCGTTTTCAACCAAATCATTATTGCCCCTGACATCTGTTGCAACGATTGCATTGCCGATTGCCATAGCCTCAATAAGATTTATAGGCAGTCCCTCCTGCTTACTTGAAGAAAGCGAAACATCGCACATACCGACAAGTTTATCTATATCGCGCCTGTAGCCCATAACATCAACTTTGTCAAATACGCCAAGCGACTTTGCATAATCAATAAACGGCTGTGCCTTTTCTTCAAGACCCGGCAGAAGCAGTTTGAAATTATCATGCTTTTCAAGAAGTATTTTAAGCATATCAAAAAGCATATTCTGATTTTTTCTGTCGCAAAAATCGGCAGGATAAATCATAAGAAAATCATCGTCGCCATAGCCGAACTCTGCTCTTAAATTATGCTTTTCGTTTTCATCAATGTTATGAAATCTGCCAATATCAACACCGACGCCGTTTACGTGGTAAATTTTATCAATATCAAACTGCTTTTCGTTTGCAAGTTTATAGTCCTCACTGTTGATTGTAATAAGGCAGTCTGTATATTTAGCAAGATACTTTTCAACGTTATAGAAAAGAAGCCAGTTCTTTTTAGAAGCACCGTTATAGAAATGAAAACCGTGTGCAATATAGATTACTTTTGTGCCCTTTTTTCTTGCAGCCTTTGCGGCAAGCCTTGTAACTACTGCGCCCATCGGGGTGTGGCAGTGAATAGCATCATAATCGTTTTCATCAATGATTTTTTTGAGAACCTTGTATGCCTTTATATTATCAGTGCTGTAAGGGCTTCTTGAAAACGGCACTTCAAAAACCTTGTCAAGCGGTGACAAATCAAGACCCTTTTTCAAATCGGAATTATCCTTATAAGCACCGTGAATCTCACATCCTAAGCGCTTTAATTCTTTTATAAAAGGCATATGAAACTGACCGATGTGACTGCGGACAGTTGCAACAAACAAAATCTTCATAGCGATATCCTTTAAACGGTTTCAAGTTCTCTTTCTTCTGCATCGGCATTGATATCCGCCGCCGTGCCCTGAACAGTTACTGTAACATTTTCATTATCTTCGTTTTTCAGCACCTTAAACACAGTCAGAAACAAAATTTTAATATCAAGCAAAAGGCTCATATGATCAACATAATAAACATTGAGGCTTATTCGTTCGTGCCACTCGGTATGCTTTCTGCCGTGAACCTGCGCCCAACCCGTAATACCCGGGCGGACTTCAAACATACGCATCTGTTCATCGGTATATTCCTCTAATTTCCACGGATGATATGTAAGCGGCGGCCGAAATCCGACAAGCGACATTTCGCCTTTTAAAATATTGATAAACTGCGGCAGCTCGTCAATACTCGTTGCACGGATAAACCTGCCGACCTTTGTTACACGCATGTCTCCTGCAAAGGAATACTGCCCCGTGCCCATATTCTCGGCACCCTCGCACATTGAGCGGAATTTGTAAATCTGAAATTCCCTGCCACCTTTGCCGAGCCTTGTCTGCTTAAAAAGAACAGGACCTTTTGATTCGATTTTTATTGCTATTGCCACAACCAGCATAAGCGGTGACAAAACAATTAATCCTAAAAGAGAAATTACAATATCGCAAAATCTTTTAAATGCTTTATACAAATCACATCTCTCCTACAATTTTTTCAACACACGCACAGAGTTTTTTATGCGTTTCATCAAAATAATTTTCATCACAGGTTTTTAAAAATTCTTCATAGGAACGAAGATCTTTCATTCCGTTTTTAAAAATATATTCAATCTCTTCTTTTTCGGTAAAAACATTGGTATTGCAGAATGCCCTTGACAATATAGACATTGACGAGCCAAGCCGATAATGCTCTGCAACTATATAATCGGCAGGAAGAAAACCATAACCTATTCTGCCGAAACCGCCGAAGCCATATGGTATATCTGTTTTGGCAATCTTTTTCGTAATCTTTTCAACAGTACCATCGGCAAGCAGTTCAAAAAGAAATTTTTTGCCCATACTGAGATGCAAATCATTAAGCCCAATATGTATTTCATCAACGCCGTCAAGTGCAAGCACTTCATCAAGACAGTTCATCGCATCGGTATTCTCAAGAAGAAGCAATGTTTTTGCCCTGCCGTTTACAAGGCTGATAAAACGGGAAACCTCATCAGCCGTTTTCCACATAGGCAGCATAATAATATCTGCCCCCGCGTCAATAACACTGTTCACCTCATTTTCAGTGCCTTCATAAAACGGATTTATACGGACCTGCAGTTTCGACGAAGTTAAAACCGACTTTATATTTTTAATATCCTGCACAGTATGATGATTCTGAACAGTATCCATACCACCCTGGCGCTTGTCCTTGCCGATATACTCCATATCGACAAAAATTCTGTCAACCCCATACCTCTGAGCAACGACTGCCACATCGGGATTATTGGTAATATACATTAATTCAAGCATTGCTTTCCTCATATCACATATTAATATGAACTATTATATATTATATTTAATCTATAGTCAATAAAACGACAAACAAATCAAAACAAAAAAATTTGACAGTTTTAAAAAATAGACAAAAAACAGACATTTTCAGGTGTGTAACCTAAAAGCATAAAATCGTACTGCAGCGTACATTTTAATAATACTATCAAAACTCCATGCATACAATTTATTGTGCATATTTCACAATATCTTCATTTTACTATTGTATTTTTTCAGTAAAGTGATATATTATTAATTTAATAGATAGTGAGCATTCACTCACCATATTTTAAAACTAAGGGGGTATTCATTTATGAATGAATATATCGAAAATGTTATTAAAACTGTTGAAAGAAGGGACAATGCAAAACCCGAATACATTCAATGTGTTAAAGAGGTTTTCCGTTCGCTTGAAAAAGTAATTGAGGAACACCCTGAATATGTAGAAGACGACCTTTTAACAAGAATGGCTGAACCTGACAGGCTTATCACATTCCGCGTTGCTTGGGTTGATGACAATGGTAAAACGCAGGTAAACAGAGGCTACCGAGTGCAGTTCAATTCAAGCATAGGTCCTTATAAGGGCGGACTTCGTTTTCACCCAAGTGTAAACTCATCAATTATGTATTTCCTCGGCTTTGAGCAGACCTTCAAAAACTCGCTTACAGGTCTTCCTATGGGCGGTGCGAAGGGCGGTTCTGATTTTGACCCGAGAGGAAAGAGCAAGGGCGAAATTATGCGTTTCTGCCAGGCATTTATGACAGAACTTTACAGACACATCGGACCGAGCGTTGACGTTCCAGCCGGTGACATCGGCGTTGGAGCAAGAGAAATCGGCTATTTATTCGGTCAATATAAGCGTATTGCAGACGCTTTTGAAAACGGCGTAATTACAGGCAAAGGGCTGTCATACGGCGGTTCTTTAATCAGACCTGAGGCTACAGGCTACGGCGCAGTTTACTACACCTGTGAAGTATTTAAACATCAGAACGATGACATTAAAGGCAAAACCTTTGCAATTTCAGGTTTTGGAAATGTTGCGTGGGGCGCATGCAAAAAGATTGCAGAACTCGGCGGTATTCCTGTTACCATTTCAGGACCAGACGGATATGTTTATGATAAAGACGGAATCATTACAGATGAAAAAATTAATTACCTGCTTGAAATGAGGGCTTCGGGCCGAGACAGATGTGAAGATTATGCCGATAAATTCGACGTGCCGTTCTTCAAAGGTGAAAAGCCGTGGGGTGTTAAGGTTGATGTTGCAATGCCTTGCGCTACGCAGAATGAAATAGACCTTGAAGAGGCAAAGAAAATTATTGCAAACGGCACAAAATATTACATAGAAGTAGCAAATATGCCTACCACTGAAGAGGCACTCAACCTGTTTATGGAGACAAAGGGCATAATCGTTGCACCGTCTAAGGCAGTTAATGCAGGCGGCGTATGCGTTTCGGGTCTTGAAATGAGCCAGAACAGCCAGAGGCTTTCGTGGACAGCAGAAGAAGTAGACACTAAACTTCACAATGCCATGATTGAAATTCATAAAAATTCTGTTGCCGCTGCTGAGCGCTACGGACTGGGCTATAACCTTGTTGCAGGCGCAAACATTGCAGGCTTTGAAAAGGTTGCCGAGGCTATGATGGCACAGGGAATTTATTAAAAAAATATTGTTCCCGACGTACTTCAAAAGTATGTCGGGAACAAAAATACTGATTAATATATAAATATTTCAAAATATGTCTTGACAAACACAATTTATCTGCTATAATTATATAGCAATAGCAAAACAGAATATATCGCGGGGTAGAGCAGTTGGAAGCTCGTCGGGCTCATAACCCGGAGGTCGCAGGTTCGAGTCCTGCCCCCGCAACCATAAAAATAAGAAACACTTTTGTGTTTCTTATTTTTTTATTATTGTGCAGGACGAGAAACGAACTCCAAATTTTAAGCATATTATGCGAAAAAATTTGGGAGAAAGGTACAGTGTACCTTTCGATAGTTGAGAGGAGAGCCTGCCCCCGCAACCACAGTAATAGAGTCAAATTTTTAAATTTGGCTCTATTATTTTTTTACTTTTTTCTAACATTCTATATTTTAATCGGGACGATGTGGGCATCGTCCCCTACAATGTATGAAAATACAAACACAATGCACGAAGAACCGCCCCTGCTTATTCTAATACTAATTAAAGTTTCTTATTGAGATAAATCATATCAACAAGTTGAATGCCTGCCTCAAAAATGGGATGGTCATAATTATCCGTAAAAAAGTTTTTGACTTCATATGATTTCTTGAAACCGCAATTTTCATAAAACGGTACGGTTAATGGACTGTCGCCTGTGCCGACCTGAAGAATATCAAAATCATCTGCAAATGTTTTTTCAATAAATTCAATCAGGCGTTTTCCGTATCCGAGCCTTTGATACTGCGGATAAACGGCAGTATTTTTTATTTCAAGAACTCCCCTGCCCTCATCTGTTACAACACATTCAGCCCTTACATCAGGATCTTTCAGGACAAACATTCTGCCTCGATTCAAATATTTTTCAATCATATCCGTCTGTTCATCGGCAAGCAAAAGCAAATCAGCATAATGATTTTTACTGTTTTTAATTTCCGAAAACTCCATAACAATCTCCAAAAAATAAAACCGCCGAAACGGCGGTTTTTTTGTTTAATAATTTTCCTGTCTCACTTCAAAGAAACTCTGAGGATGATTACAAACAGGACATACTTCGGGTGCTTCAGTGCCGACTACAACGTGACCGCAGTTACGGCATTCCCAAATTGTTACACCGCTCTTTTTGAACACTTCCATAGCCTCTACATTATGCAGAAGTGCTCTGTAGCGTTCTTCGTGCAATTTTTCAATTGCGGCAACGCCTCTGAACTGAGCGGCGAGTTCGGTAAAGCCCTCTTCCTCGGCATCCTTTGCCATACGTTCATACATATCTGTCCACTCGGCATTCTCGCCTTCTGCGGCTTTAAGCAGATTCTCAGGTGTATCACCGAGTTCACCGAGAGCCTTAAACCAGAGTTTAGCATGCTCTTTTTCATTATCAGCCGTTTTCAGAAAAAGTGCGGCAATCTGCTCATATCCTGCTTTTTTAGCAACCGAAGCAAAATAAGTGTACTTATTTCTTGCCTGTGATTCGCCTGCAAAAGCCTCCCACAAATTCTTTTCGGTTTTTGTACCTGCGTATTTATTCATAAACAACAACCTCCTTATTGTTATGAATATATTTTAACCCTGTTTCCAAAATTTGTAAATACTTTTTTATAATTTAGAAAACGCCTACAGCCTGAAGAAGCAAAATGAACAGCAAAACAGGTGCGACAAATTTTATTACAGCAGTATAAATAACCTTTCTGCCGAATTTTTCGCCATTGGCCGTAACCTCATCAATAACAGTTTTAGGCTTAACAATCCAGCCGATAAGAATACACGTAACAAGTGCAACAAACGGCATAAGAATATTGTTGCTAAGATAATCCATAACATCAAGAATCTGACCGACTGCGCCATTAAGAAGTTTAAGTTCAAAATAGAACTGATTGTAACCGAGGCAAACAATAACGCCGAAAACGATTGCATAAATCAGAACAATTGTAGCACTTTTCTTTCTTGACCACGAAAATCTGTCCATAAGGCTTGAAACGATTGCCTCCATAACCGAAACAGAAGAAGTGATAGCGGCAAATGCAACCATAAGGAAGAACAGAACGCCGATAACGTTGCCGATAACGCCCATATGCTCAAATACTTTCGGAAGTGATACAAACATAAGACCGGGGCCTGCTGACATACCGTCTCTGCCCATAAATACGAACACTGCAGGAACAATCATAAGACCTGCAAGAATGGCAACAATTGTATCAAAAATCTCTATCTGATTTATGGATTTCATAAGATTTGTTTCTTTAGGAACATAAGAACCATAAGCAATCATAATACCCATTGAAACGCTGATTGAGAAGAAAAGTTGACCCATAGCGTCCATAAGTGTTATAAAGAAATCCTTAACGGTTAAGCCCTCAAAGCTCGGAACAAGATAAACCTTAAGACCCTGAAGACCCGTGCGGACAGTGCCGTCTGCATCAGTATAGCTGAGTGTTAAAGAATAAAATGAAATACCGATTACAAGAAGAAGCAGAACAGGCATAAGAATTCTGCTTGATTTTTCAATACCCTTATTAACACCGCTGTAAACAACAAATGCAGTAAAACCAAGGAAAATAAGCATAAATACTATCGGGGCATACTGCGAAGTAATGAAATCGGTAAAATAACCGTCTTTTGCAGAACTTACGCCCTGCCCTGAAATAAAAGTAACAAAATACTTAAATACCCAGCCGCCTATTGTGCAGTAATAAGGCAGAATAATGACTGGTACAAGCGTTGCAAGCGTGCCCAAAAACTTAAACTTTTTATGAATTACACCGTAAGCGGTAAGCGGACCCTGCCTTGTTTTTCTGCCGATTGCGATTTCGGTTGTCAAAAGCGCAAAACCGAAGGTAAGAGCAAGAATAATATAAATCAAAATAAAAAGACCGCCGTTATCCTTTGCTGCCAAATACGGAAAGCGCCAGATGTTTCCGAGACCAACAGCACTGCCTGCTGCCGCAAGCACAAATCCGATTGAACCTGTAAAGGAACTTCGTTTCTTCTCTGTCATAATGTATCCTCCTGACAAAAATTGTTAAAAAAATTATTAATATTATATGACTGTTACAATTTATTTGCAAGTTGACGTAGTAGCACTTAAAATCGTTAAAGCAAAT
The DNA here is from genome assembly GCA_014465955.1 of Eubacterium sp. Classification (GTDB taxonomy): domain Bacteria; phylum Bacillota; class Clostridia; order Oscillospirales; family Acutalibacteraceae; genus Eubacterium_R. The sequence goes on from JACTVT010000029.1 coordinate 18,566, forward strand.
TATATCAAGTAAAATCCCATTAACTTCATATAATAATTTTGGTGATCATATGAAAAACAAATTTAAAACGGCGGTTGACATTGCAGGTGAAATCATTGAAAACGGCGGTGAAATTTCACGTGCAGAAGAAACCATTGAAAGAATATGCAAGCACTGCGGTGCTGAAAAAGTGCACACCTTTATTATACCCTCGCTGATTTCCGCAACAGTATTTTATGACGGAAAAGAAGAAACAACTACAAGACGAATTTATATAAACGACCTTAATCTCGGCAAAATTGAAGAACTGAACAACACCGCACGCAGATTGTGCAATGAAAAAACAATAGATAAAATTGATTATAACTACAATATATTTGTAACTATTTTCAGCGTTCTGATAGCAACAGGAGCGTTCTGCATTTACTTTGGCGGAACACTGACAGACGCTGTGATTTCGGGCATTTCAGGGATAATTATCACTTACTTCCCCTATCTTAAACGGTTTAACAATTTTTCAAAAACACTTGTGGAGTCAACTGTTGCCGGCATACTTTCCTATCTTCCGAATCTTGCAGGACTCAGTACACACCCCGATAAAATTATGATTGGCACAATTATGCTTTTAATACCGGGAATGAGTGTTGGTTTATCCATAAAAGACCTGATGAGCGGAAATCAGATTTCGGGCATTATAGGGCTTACAAACACAGTTATAACAGCAACGGCAATTGCAATGGGATTTATTATTGCAACGATCATTTTCGGGAGTGATTACATTGCTTGAAATCATAACATGCATAATCGGTACACTTGGTTTTTCAGTGTTGCTGAAGGTATCAAAAAGCAAAATAATTTACACGGTTGCAGGCGGTGCAATCTCTGCCTTAATTTCAGTTTTGATGCTGAAAAACGGTTACGGAGTATTTTACTCAACCTTCACGGCAATGACGGCAATAACAGCATACAGTGAAATTATGGCACGCATCATAAAAACGCCGGCAGGAGTAATTCTGATGCCGTCTACCGTTCCGCTGCTGCCCGGAGGTGCGCTTTACTATACTGTAAGTTATTTCTTTACAAAAGATTACGACTTGTTTATACAATACGGAAAAGAAACCATATTAACAGGAGCAGGAATTGCGCTGGGGGCAGTTGCAGTTTCAATTGTAATGACATTTATTAAGAGCATAAAAAAGAACGGCAGGAAAACCCCGCCGCCGACTGAAGATTTACAATAATGATTTAAGTTTATCAAGACTGATATTATTTTCACGGCAGATGCGTGCCAAATTCTCGTACTCAAATTTGGATTTATTCGTACCGTAACCCGAGGAATTTTTGATTTTAACTGCGCCGAATTCAGTTTCGGCAATGCAGATTTCTCTGTTCATAACATATCGTTTATGAATGCTCTCACGAATACCGATAGTTGAAGTATGCTTAAAAATCAACTTTACAAACTTATCTTTATCCTCCGATTTACAGATGACAGTAAGAAGTGAGCCGAGCCTGCCTTTTTTCATCACAACGGGCGATGTAAAAACATCAAGTGCGCCTGAATCAAGCAGAATATCTGCCGCAAAAGAGAGTTCTTCTGCCGTCATATCGTCAATATTACAAGAGAGTTCAACAACACTGTCTGTATCGTCAGCATCATTTTCGGCAGTGCCGATAAATGCACGAACGCAGTTTGCCGTTTCAAAATCCTTAGTGCCCATACCGTAACCGATTTTATCAACTGCCATACACGGCATATCGCTAAAATAATTCACAAAATGTTTTAAAAGCGCCGCACCTGTAGGTGTACATAATTCGCCGTCAATACCATTTGAATAAGCAGAAATACCTTTCAGAATTTCTGCCGTCGCAGGAGCAGGCACAGGCAGAATTCCGTGAGCACAAGCAACTTTCCCGCTGCCGACATTAACAGGAGATGCAACAATTTTATCAGCACCGATTAAATCAACAAGCATGCAGAACATTGCAATATCTGCAATTGCATCAAGAGCGCCCACTTCGTGAAAATGAATTTCGCTCACAGGGGCATTATGCACCTTACTTTCGGCAAAAGCAATCATTTTATAAACAGCCACAACATTCTTTTTTACCTTTTCCGACATAGATAAATGATTAATGATATGTTCTATATCTGTAAGAGAATTATGATGATGCGATGAATGATAACTGCAAGATTTGCCCTCTTCTTCTCCGTTAATTTTAACGCGTAAATGTGTGCCCGATATACCGCATTTTACGGAATTTTCAGCAGTAACAATTACACTCGGAATACCTGCTGAATTGATATTTTCAAGAAATTCCTTTTTATTATCTATAAGTTCAAATAAAGCAGACGAAAGCATATCACCTGCCGTGCCCATACCGCAGTCAAGATAAAGAATTTTCATGTTTTACCCCCATATGATTTATCATATCGGCCATATATCCTGCACCGAAGCCATTGTCAATATTAACAACAGAAACGCCTGCAGAACAGGAATTCAGCATAGAAAGAAGTGCAGAAAGACCGTCAAACGATGCGCCGTAGCCAACACTTGTAGGCACGGCAATCACAGGGCAGTCTGCAAGACCGCCGACAACGCTTGCAAGCGCACCCTCCATACCTGCAACGGCGATAATAACAGAAGCACTCATTATCTCATCAAGATGCGAAAGCAATCTATGAAGCCCTGAAACGCCTGCATCATAAATTCTTACAACTTCATTGCCGAAAAATTCAGCAGTAACAGCCGCTTCTTCTGCAATGTGCATATCGCTTGTACCGCCCGAAATCACAACAATTCTGCCGATACCGTCTGCATTCCGCTTACTGCCGACAATGCCGATTTTTGCATCTTTGCAATAATTCAGTTCAACAGATGCCGAAACCTCATCAAAAGACATTTCATCAAGTCTTGTGACAAGAATATTATGCTGACCGTTTTTCTGCATGGATTTAATAATTGAAATAATCTGTTCAGACGTTTTGCCTGCACCGTAAATCACTTCTGCTCTGCCCTGCCTTACCTGACGATGCAAATCGACTTTGGCAAAGCCCAAATCCTCAAACGGCTGCTTTTTCAATTTTAAAACGGCATTTTCGACCGTAATTTTACCGTCTTTAACGCCCTGCAATAATCCTTTAATTTCACTGTTCATTGCGAAACTCCAAATTAAGAAATATCGAAGAATACTCTTTTTTCAATTCTTTTAAAATACTTTCCCGCTGTTCTGTAAGTAAATCCATTTGATTGGCACAAATCTCTAATTTTGCCGAACTGCCTGCCGTTCTTACTCTAAAATCACGAAAGCCCATTGAAAAAAGCAGGTTTTCGGCTTTTTCTGTTCTCTCAAGTTTATTTTTTGTAATTCTTTCACCTGTCTTTATCCTTGTAGCAAGGCAGGCATAAGCAGGCTTATTATATATAAACAAACCTGCTTTTTCGGACAAGTCTCTGATTTTATCCTTAGTGAATCCGCACAGCCTGAGCGGCGAGAAAATTTCAAGTTCACTGAGGGCTTTAAACCCCGGTCGGTCATCTGCATTATCACTTGCGTTTGTGCCGTCAATCACAATGCTGAAACCGTCTTTTTCAGCCTGATTTTTAATTGCAGTCATAATTCGTTTTTTACAATAATAACAACGGTTTTCATCATTTTTGCAGACTGCTTTATCGCTTAAAATATCTATATCTATAATTTTTAAATCTATATCAAATTCATTGCAGAATCGCTTTGCATCTGCCAGTTCAAATTCAGGCTGAAAAGCAGATTTTACATAATAGGCAGCAACCTTTTTTGCATATTTTTTTGCACAATAAAGCAAAAAGGCAGAATCAACCCCGCCTGAAAATGCAACTGCCGTTTTAGGATATTCGGTAAAAAATTGTTCAAGTGTCAAATCATCACCGCCAAAAATCGAATTCAACCATTCTTACTTTTTCTTAAAAATTTCCGATTTTACAACACCGTTCGGGTCTTTAATCAAAAGCACGACAAGCCATATAATAAGACCGAGCGCAACTACCGAAAAGCCTAAAAACGCATCGTTTACCATATCTTTGATGGCAGGTGTAAAATAATCTGCACCGAGTTCTATATACTCAAATACTGCGTCAACAAACCACATAATCGTCGAACCCCAGAATAGAAAACACGGAACTGACAGTTTAAGTTCTTTTCGCTTACTGTTGAAATACCACACAATTGTTGCAGTAATTGCTGCAAATGCTGAAATTAAAAGTGTCATTTTGAAAATCCTCCTTATAAATTCTGCAAAAATTATAACATAACAATATATTTATTTCAATCATTTAGTTTGTATTTGATTATACAGCAATTATATGTTAAAATACGTAAGAGTAAATTTATAAACTTATTGAAAACACTTGATATATTTTAAGTGTAAATATATAATATTAAAAAATTATTCAGGGAGAAATGACTATGAAAGTAAGATTACCGAAACACAGAGAATTTTTAATCAAATTTGAAGACGGCTATGACAAGGCAGACGAGGCTTGGGATGAACTGAATCAAATCGTTAAAGACTATTCGGTTGACGGCAAATCCATTTACACAGAAACCTTTATTGAAGACAATGAAGACAAGGTAAAGGCTTTGCAGGAAAAATATGAATTCACATACGAAATCATTGAAAAATAAGGCGAAAAAACTATGGAAAAGAAAAAGGCTTATCTTGTTGCTACCGCTCATCTTGACACGGTATGGCGCTGGAATCTGGCAGAAACAATTAAGGATTTTATTCCCGATACAATAAGCAAAAATTTTGATTTAATAAAAAAATATCCGAATTACCGCTTTAATTTTGAGGGCGCATTCCGCTATGAACTGATTGAGGAATATTACCCCGAACAGTTTGAAGAAATCAAAAAACTGGTTGATGAGGGCAGATGGTGCCTTTCAGGCTCAAGTTATGAAAACGGCGATGTTAACATTCCCTCACCTGAGGCACTTTTCAGAAATATTCTGCTCGGCAACAGGTATTTCAAAGAAAAGTTCGGCAGAACTACAACAGACATTTTTCTGCCCGACTGCTTTGGATTCGGATATGCTCTGCCGTCAATTATGCGCCACTCGGGCTTAAACGGCTTTACAACACAGAAACTCAGTTGGGGTTCTGCATACGGTGTGCCGTTTGACCTTGGCTTATGGCAAGGGGTTGACGGCTCAAAGGTATTTGCAAACCTTGACGCAAGATCATATCAATCAAAATTTGACGATGATCTTCGCGGCAACGTAGGCATTATTGACAAGGTTACAAAAAATGCATTTGAAAGCGGTATTCCGCAGACTGCGCATCTTTACGGCACGGGCGACAAGGGCGGCTCACCGACCGAAGAAAGTGTTAAAGCCGTAAATGACAGTGTTGATAAAAACAATGACAATGATTTTGAAATTATTTCTGCTGCATCAGATGAAATTTTTAACGACCTTGAAAAACTCGACAAAAGTACACTTGACAAGTTAAAAGTATGGAACAACGAACTTGTTATGACTTCTCACGGTGCGGGCGCATACACGTCAAGAACAATCAGCAAAAGGCTTAATGCAAAAAACGAAAACCTTGCTGATATTACCGAAAAAGCGTGTGTACTGGCTGATTCTATCGGAGTTTATAAGTACCCGAAAGAAAATATTAATAAAGCGTGGAAACGTGTTATAAAACATCAGTTTCACGATGACATCACGGGCACATCTTGGATGGAAGATTATAACGAAGCGTGTGACGATTACAATGTTTCACTGAGTCAGTTTCAAAGCGAATATGTCGGTGCAGTAGGAGCAATTGCCAATGAACTTGACACCGAATTTGTTACCGAATGTGCAGTGATAGTAAACAATCCGAGCAGTTATCAACGTAAAGATGCAGTTTCGGCACACATAAAAATCAACCACAATGCAACATTTGTTAAAGTGGTTGACAGTGACGGCAACGAAGTACCGAGCCAAATTATTTCAAAGAAAGGCAAGGAATTTGACATTGTATTTCTTGCAGACGTTAAACCGCTCGGCTACAGAGTTTATGACATTAAGGGCGCTGACACAAGATGCAAAATCAAAACCGATTTGGCAGTTTCGGAGCATATTCTTGAAAATAAAAAATACAGACTTGTATTCAACAAAAACGGTGACATAGGCTCAATTATCGACAAAGAACTCGGCAGGCAAATTCTTGATGCCCCGATAAAAATGGCGGTTTTGGGTGACGTTGGTGCTCTTTCCTATCCAAGTTGGGAAATCAGAAAAGAGGATATTGACAAAGAGCCTGAATTTTATGCAAACACGCCTGAATTTGAGATTGTTGAAAACGGTCCTGCAAGAATTGCCGTAAAAGTTACAAGAAGTGCAAATCACACAACAATTTCACAGATTGTGTCACTCAACAGTGAAAGCAACTTCATCAGCGTTTACAATGAAGTTGACTGGAGATCAAGGCGCAGTATGCTCAAAGCAGTATTCCCCTTCTCCTGCTACAGCAAATCTGCAGCCTATGATTTAGGTTTGGGCGTAATAAAAAGAGATACAAACACTGAAAATCTTTACGAAGTGCCTGCACAGAAATGGGCAGATATTACGGCAGGAAACAAAGAATTCGGCGTATCTGTATTTTCCGACTGCAAATACGGCTGGGACAAGCCTCGAGGCAACACATTAAGACTTACGTGTATTCATACGCCGTCAGGTGCGTTTACAAAAGAAACAAGGCAGGATTTACAGGATCTCGGCACAAACATTTTCTCATTCGGTATTTTCAGCCACAAGGGTGAATTCAAAAACGGAACACAAAAAGAAAATGAACTGTTCCAAAAGCCACTTGTCGCTTTTCAGACAAGTGCAAGGAGAAAAGGCTCACTCGGCAATAATTTTTCATTTGCAGAAATTAATAATGAAAACATTATTGTCAGAGCAATCAAGCAGGCTGAAGATGATGACAGCATAATCATAAGAGTAAACGAAGCAACAGGCACTCAGCAAAACAAGGCAACAATTGAATTCTTTGAAACAATTGAAGAAGCCGCAGAAGTTTTTGCGAACGAAGAATTCAAATCAAAAACCAAAACCAAAGGCAAATCGCTTATTTTTGATATAAGACCGTACGGCGTAAAAACCTTTAAAATCAAGTTAAAGAAAGCGGATAAAAAGGGTAAGGAAAGTTTCAAAAAACTCGAAATTGAGTGCAATGCAAAAGGTTTTACAAACAATACAGACAAAAGAAATGTTATTCTTCAGGGCAGCGGATTTTCACTTCCGTCTGAATTATACCCGAGTTCAATTACAGCTGGCGGAATAACATTCAGAGCAACTGATACATCAGCGCAAATGGATGTTATGGTGGCAAGAGAACAGACAATCGAACTGCCTAAAGGAATGACAAAACTCTATATTCTTGCAGGCTCGGCACTTGGAGACAGAGATGTTATTCTCTATGTTGACGGCAAAGAAAAACCGCTCACCATTCATTCAATAAAAGAACCTATTGCAAGATGGGATATGGCGGGAATGAACCAGACCGCATTTACAAAAAATGCAAAGGTTGGATTTGAATTTACCCACACCCACCACCCCGAGGGTGACATTCCAAATGGAAAAGCAAGATTTTATATTTACGAGATTGACATCAGAAACGGCAAAACGCTTACTCTGCCTGAAGATAACAGAGTTATCATACTTGCAATGACTGCAGTTAAGAAATTCTCAAACACAACGCTTGCAACAAAGTTTATTGATGAAATTGATAACAGCGATTACGATTTCGGCAAAATTCCGCCGATTGACAAAATTATCGACAAGGCTGACTTTATCACAATAAGAGCAGGCAAAATTCAGGATCAGAAAAACGGCGGCAAGGGTAAAGGCTTTAAGCGAGATAACATTATTACAAACATTATCCGCTCTTACACAAAATCGGATTGGTAATAAATCCACCCAAAATTTGCATATATACAACGAAACGGCTATACAAAAAATGTATAGCCGTTTATGTTTTTGTAAAGGGCTTATTCTTTACAAAAGTAAATTGCTGAATAAATTGTGGAAAACTATGTTGAAAATGTTGAAAACTTATAAATTTATCGACAATCAAAACATATAAAT
>JACTVT010000071.1 GCA_014465955.1 Eubacterium sp.
GTAGAAATTTTTTCAAATTCTACTAAATCTGTAATTAATTCCAATGTTAAACAAATCATAAGAAGTTTTAATTCAGAAAGTGCTTCAATTATCAAATCGGTTACATTTAAAAATATAGACACCTTAAGAAGCAAGTTAATAAAATCGTTTGAAATATTAAATAAAATTTATAAAGTTGATGGTGTGAAACTAACTGACAAATTTCTTGAAATAAAACTCAGTTTACTTAATGTTATGTATTCTTACGAAGTTATGAAAAATAACGAAAAAGAAGAACAAAAAGCCATTCGTGAACAAATGCTTGAAGAGGATAAAGTAAGGAGAGAAATAGAAAAAGAAAAAGCAAAAATAGAAAAAGAAGAAAGTCAATTTAAAAAAGAAATTGATAAGTTAATGAAATATATGCAAAAGGCTGATTCAATTGAAAAACAGTTATATATTGATAAAATTAAGGAATTAGAAGAAAAACTTAATTTGTTGGAAAAAGATAAAGCAAATGTTTTGGAGCGTGAGCAAAACACAAGGGCAGGTTTCGTTTATATTATTTCAAATATTGGTTCCTTTGGAGAAAATATTTACAAAATCGGAATGACAAGAAGGCTTGAACCAATGGACCGAATAAAAGAATTAAGCAGTGCATCAGTTCCTTTTGAATTTGATGTTCATGCAATGATATTCTCAGAAGATGCCCCAACATTAGAAAACACCTTACATACTTATTTCAACGATAAAAGAGTAAATAAAATTAATACAAGAAAAGAATTTTTCAATGTTACTTTACCTGAAATAGAAAAAGTAGTTAAAGAGCACCATAATGCAACAGTAACTTTTACACAAATTGCATTAGCCGAACAATATCGTCAATCATTAAAAATTTCTGCCGTTAATAACAATTAAATAAAAAATAACCCCTCAGCTATTGGAGTAGCCGAGAGGTTAAGAGCAGGAATGTGATACAATCCCACAAAGCAATATGATTGTACCACACCCTGCTTAAATAGTCAAGCAGGGTATTTTTGCGCCCGTTTTTAATGCAGTCGCCTGCAAAACAATAAAATCAAGGAGAGGTACAATTATGAAATGTATTAAATGCAATAAATCAATTCCCGATGGCTCAATTTACTGCAATTTCTGCGGTAAAAAGCAAACTGCTCAAAAAAAGAAAAAAAGCCGTTCACGGGCTGGTCAGGGCTCTGTAACATTTCACAAGGTAAAGCAAAGATATTATGCACGTGTTACAGTGGACAAAAAACGTGTTCCTCTCGGTTATTTTAAAACCGAGCCCGAGGCTTGGGCAGCAGTTGACAAAGCGCTAAAGGATGAAATCGGAAATAATTACAACTGGACCGTCAGCGATTGTTATGATAAATGGAGCGAGTTGCATTTTCAAAATTTAAGCAAAGACGGAAAACAAGGCTACAAGAGCGCATGGAAATACTTCGATAAAATCAAACAGATGAAAATGCGTGATGTTAAAACCTCTCACCTGCAAAGCTGCATTAACAAAGCGGCTGAACTTTATTCCCGTTCTGTTTGCGAGAAAATAAAAAGCCTTTCAAGCCAACTATGCAAATTTGCAATGAAAGAAGATTTGATTAATAAGAACTATGCCGAATTTCTCGAACTGCCGCCTCAGGAAAGCAGCGAAACGACACCGTTCACCGATGAAGAAGTTAAAACTTTACTAAAGAACGATTCAAATGATACTGTAAAAATAATTCTTATTCTGATATATACGGGCTGGCGGCCGTCTGAACTGCTCAATCTTGAAGTTAAAAATGTAGATTTGGAAAACGGATTTATTCGCGGCGGTTCCAAAACAGAATCAGGTAAAAACAGAATAGTGCCTATATCGTCAAAAATTGAAAAATATGTAAAATATTTTTATGACAAGGCAACAAGCAATAATCAAAAATATCTGCTCGTTAATTCCGTAGGCGGCAAGATGAATCTAAGCAATTTCAGAAAACGACAGTTTTACAAAACGCTCATTAATATCGGAATTTTAAAAGACGAAGAAGATCATCACGTAACACCGTATTCAACGAGACACACATTTGCTACAATGTGCGACAAGGCGGGTATTGATGACAATCTTCTAATTAAAATGATAGGTCACACCAGCAAGAAAACAACTAATAAATTTTACATACACAAAACTGAAGAAGATATGAAAAAAGCAATAGAAGCAATATAGCGGTGTCTTTTCGGTGTCTTCAGACCCGACAATGCCCGTAAATGCTTAAAAGTTACATTGCTTGGTAAGGACGAGGTCGGCGGTTCAAGTCCGCCTATCAGCTCCAAAAAGCGGTTCAAATCAAATGATTTGAACCGCTTTTTTATTCTGAATCATATTGTGATGAACTATCATTCAATTTAAACGGTTGTCCGTTCGCATCAATTCCGTATTTATTACGGCTGTTCTTAAGTCCCAGTTGATACAGACAATAACTCAGGATTGCACCGAAAATCTGCACCATTGATGAAACAGGCATTGTACTGTCTGGATTAAGATCTTTAAAAACAGCAATCCAATATACTATAATGTTGAACACTGCAATCAAAACAGCAGTGACAACAATCATTTTGCTGAATTCTTTTTTCATAAAAACACTCCTTTAATGAATAATTATTATTAATCAGACGGCGTGGTGAGGGCACCACGCCCTACGAAAATCACTTACAAATGCAAATACGGATTTAAAATAACATTTTGGGAGGGCGCAGAGACCCTCCCCTACAATTTACCACGCCAAATTCAATTATAATTAAACGTCAATCAAGACCGCCGCTGTAAGATACAAAGCCGCATTTTTGAACAGATGTGCCATTTATTTTATAAAGAACAAGATACATACCATCTATTTTTCCAAGGCAATAACAGGTTTCGTTTATATCAAGCGAGCCTGCTTTTGTCTTTTTTGCAGTATCGGCATAAACAATTTCGGGAGTACTGCCGTTTTTATAGGTTTTGCTTTCGGGAGGCGCATAATCCACACCGCCTGCATACTCTACAAAACCGACTTTGTGCTTATCTGTTCCATCAAGATTATAAACGACAACATAGGAATCACCTGATTTACTGTAACAAAGAGCGCTTTCACGTTTGGAAATTGTTCCTATCTCTTCACGTAAATCATTTTGCTTAAAAACAGTTTCTTTTGTACTGCCGTTCTGCCATTTAACCGGTGTTGGGAAGCGACCTGTGCTGACAAGTGAATCACCGCCGCCGTCACCCGTTATCTTACTGTAATCTTTCGGTCGGAGAACGCCGTTAATTTTGCTGTAACTGTGTGTTTCAAAATGACAGGGACTTTTGCCCGGAAAGTTCTGATCAAATGTTTCAACAGTTGACGAAGTATATTTACCTGTTGCAACTGCGATATGACCTGCATTAATGGAATTGATTTCTCTTTTCCATACAACTATATCGCCTGCTCTGAATTTAAATCCTTTTGTATATGCCATTTTATTAAAATAAGGCGTGATAGCCGACTTTGAAGAAAAATTTGTATAATATTCCCACGCATCGCCATAACCGCTCATTTTTGAAATCGGCACACCGAATACACGATTACAGTACGCTTTTACAACATCAACGCACTGATTTTTATTTGTTTTGCTTCCTGCTCCGTCAACATCTATATATTTGCCGTTGAGCGAATTAAAAAACTCTTTTAAATTCATATCCATACCTCCTAAAACTTTTTGCAGTCTGTAGGATTATTTAAAATACCGAGTATCGTCAGTATTTCAACAACACACATACCTATTGTTTTAACCTCTTCGCTTATTGATGGGGAAAACATAGTTATGATGATACAGATCTGCGCTATAATTGCTGCCCATACAATAGGGCTTTTTAACCTTGATTTCATAACGTTAACCTCCACACTCTAAGTCTTCTATTCTATGATTTATAACTTTTATTTGTTCTTCAACAACCGGCATTCGTTCTGCAAACCGATTATGTTTATCAACCTTTTCTTCAAGTTTCTGAAGCCTGTATGAAGTTAATTTTGAAGCGGTAATAATTCCGCCGAATGAACCTACACACGTGCCAATCATTGAAATAACGGCTACTGCCGTATTTTCTGTTATCATATTAATCATCTCCTGTATAAAATTTCGGGGCAAACATATAGATTACACATAATTTTTTAAAAATGCAAATCTGCGTACAGAAAATAACTCTTTTTATATGCACTATA
>JACTVT010000030.1 GCA_014465955.1 Eubacterium sp.
GAGGTGAATATTTTGCGAAAATACAACTACTTCGACGACGAACCCGAATACGAAGAATCCGCATTAAACAAAATCAAAGAAAAAGTCGTGGTTTACGCCGTTTGTGCATATGATGCATTAAAAAGCAGGATTTTCGGCAATAATACACCAAGCCGCCAAGATATTGAAGAAAAAGCAGAAGAGGTGCTCAGCCGCCGAGGCAGACTTTTAAAGGCGCTTTCCGCTGTACTGTTTTTAATCTTTACTGCGCTGATTGTTATTATTTTTGTTTCAAATATTCACTCAAGCAACAGAGAACTCAAAAAATATTACAGCGATGCAGGCACCGTGTGCTCTGAAATTATGACGAACTGCGGTACATGCAAAACCTCTGCATCAGATGTCAGCAGTATGTGGAATATGGGCGGTCTCTGCTATGTGCGCCAACTTGATTTTGACGGCGATAACTCCGATGAACTTTTGATAGCCTATAACAAAGGCGGCACATATTTTGCCGAAGTATGGGGCTACAAAAGCAAAGAATTTACAAATTTTTACCGCCAACCCGTAAATAATACGGATATTAACGGCATAATTGTAAGTTTTATCACGGTTTACAGCCGAAACGGAAAATACTATCTCGGTATAACGGACAGCGAAGACCAATCCAAAATGACTATGCTGCAATTAAAAGGTGAAGAATTCAAAGAAAGTCCTTACACCTGTGAATATGACGCAGTTAAAGATTTGTATACAATAAAAGGCAAAATTTCAACTGATGTTGAAACTATACGCCTGTCATATCTTTCCGACTCAAAAGCCGAAAGACTTGTTGACCTTGTAAACCATAATCTGGATTCATTCATAACAAAACCTGCTGCCGAACAGGCAAATGCGCCGAAAACAGAAGAACAGATTAAAGCAGACGCTTACTATAATGTTGCAATGAAGCGCATTGAAAAATACGGCAAACCATCATTTGAAACAGACGATGAAATCTGCTTTGCAAACGGTCTTGCCGTTGTTTCACTTATTGATTTTGATGCTGACGGCAACGATGAACTGCTGCTTATCAGCCGAAAAAGCAAAAAGACTTCATATACGGATAAAAAAGGAAATCTTATCACCGAAGAAGTGCCTGAATACAGACTTGAAGTTTTCGGCTGGCAGGATAACAGAACCGTAAAACTGTTTGAAAATGACGGCGTTTCGCAGATGCAGGATAAAGACAGAAAAGAAATCTTTTACATTTTACGTTTTAACGACAACAAAACCGTAGATATATGCAACAATACATATACCCACGGCAAAAGAAGTGATAAAGTGTGGACAGGAACAAGCCGTATTTCAGCACTTGAAGACGGCGAATTCACAACCGATTTTTCTGCAGAAATCTCAAGTCAGTACGGTGATATGAGTTATCGTATCAACGACGAATATGTGTCACGTTCAACATTCAACAAAAAAGGTTACAAGGTGCCTTATTTCTGCAATGAAGATGACTATGATAATGACAGTTTCAAACTGACATATCTGCAGAATCCGACTGATAAATCAAACGATATTAAGGCAGTTGTTGATAAAACAAACAAAACATTATCAACACTTAATTCATCATATATTGCAAATTGAGAATAATAAAAAGGGCGGTGCAATCCGCCCTTTTTTCGGGTCGATGTAGTCATCGACCCCTACAAAATTACAATTACATTATTATGTTTTCACAAATTCATAGGGTGCGGCGTCTCCGACGCACCGTTACAAAATAAAACCTTTTTTATTTTATAACGACACCTTTACAATTCGTCTGCTTAATTTCACTGCTCTGCTCAAAAATATTATCGGTGATTTCAATATTTTCACTGCACTTAATATTCATAACCTCGCCGCTGTATTTCTTAAATGTGTTGCCGATAATGCGCACATTTTTGTGCACACAGCCGCCGTTTACCCTGTTTTCGGGCTTAATCAGAATCGGCACTTCACCGCAGTAATCAAACACATTATCCTTAATCAGAACATCACGGCACGCTCCGCTTTCATACCAGCTTTTAGCGTCGTCTGAAAGCAGAATTCCGCTCATTGAGTTGCTCATAAAATGATTATTTTCCACAACCGCTCTGCCGCGGAGTGTCAGCAAAATTCCCCTTGTAATAATTCTGTTAAGTGTATTATTTCTGAAAGTAACGTTCGGAATTCTTGTTAAATCTTCAACAGCGAAGCCAACCTTTGCACCATTTGTATTTGTTACCTCAAGTTCAATATTATATTCATCAATCAGTTTTGAAGACACAATTTCGGCACTGCCCTTTTCAATCAAAGATGCAGGGTCGGTATAAATAATTTTATCACCTGCAAAAAGCGGATTAAAGCCGTGCGTCTGCGGATGCATAAATGAAACGGTCATTTTTGAACCGTTTATTTTTTTAATTTTAAAATGAATTCCGTGCGCATTCAGACAGTCATCACACGCACCCTCAAAATAATTGTTTTCAATCAGAACATCGCCGCTGCACATACAAATCTGAATAAAATCGGCAAGCGAAGCAATGTGCACACCTTTTTCAGGTGAAAAATCGCAATTCTTTATTGTAAGATTTTCGCAGCACTGAGCAACAACGGCAAGCGAATAATTAAAGCGCTGAGCCATATTTTGGAGTGTAATATTTTTAGAATTATCAAGAAAAATGCCGACAAATTCACGCCTGTTGTCAAACAGATAATACATATCGCCAACGATAAACATTGCCGTATTAAAATAGTAAACACGCACAACACCTTTGCGGATTTCCTTTGCAAAAACTGCGCCTGCAAACACTCTGCCGTTTCGCTTTACCGTGTTCTCATCCTCTGCCTTAATATGAGCCGTATGCCACGCAATACGGTACTTTTTCACGGCATTATAATCATAATCTTTGCCCTTGAACCACAGCGAATGATTTTTTATATAATAATTTCCCGTAACCTCAAAATCAACGGAAAAAGCCGTTTTTGAAACCACCTTAATGCGGTGCAAATCAGGCTCTTTTGCAGTAATTTCACCGTTTTTGAGCACAACATTCTCACAGTTTATAAGACAAATATTTGTTGCCTTGCCGTCAATCACAAATCGTGCGCCGTCAAAATCAATAACGGCGTTTTTTATACCCTCAAAGCAAAGCGGACACCTGCTTTTGTGCGGCGTTTCCTTTGATGAAAACTCCCTGTCGCCGACAGTGTTTGTTATGTAAAGCATTCTGCTTTTAAGTTTACTGCTGTCAATAAGATAATCGCCTTTTTCAAAAACGACCGTTTTCTCATCATCATTATTCTGAAGAGATATAAGCATTTTTTCAAGCGCCTGAGCGGATTCTCTATTCGGCACAACGCCGAAATCCTTTGCATTTATAATCATAAACTTTCTGCCTTTTCTTTTATTTTAACCCAATCTGCAACTGCAATGGGTCGGTTGTTGATATTTCTTAAAATCGCCGCAGGGTGATAAGTAGCCGTGTATAAAATACCGTTCTTTTCAATAAATTCACCGTGCATCTGCGTAACCTTGAAGTTTTTGTCAATAATTTTCTGCGCTGAAATTCTGCCGACGCACACAATAATCTTCGGCTTTATAATCTCAATCTGCAAATCGAGCCACTCACGGCAAAGTGCCGCCTCGGTCGGTTTCGGATCACGGTTTTCAGGCGGTCTGCACTTTACCGTGTTTGTAATGAAAATATTTTTCTCTCTCGTCAGTCCTGCCTCGTGCATCATATCGTCAAGCAATTTACCCGATCTGCCGATAAACGGCTTGCCCTCTAAATCCTCATTTGCACCTGGTGCCTCGCCGATAAGAAGAATATCGGCATTTTCGTTTCCGTCACCGAAAACAACATTGTTCCTGCCCTCGCAAAGCGGACATTTTGTGCATTTGATACACTCATTTTTCAATTCATTCAGCGTCATTTTTAATCACCATAAAAATTATACCAAAAAGCCTATTGAAAAACAACATAAATAGGTATAAAATATATTATTATAATTTATTAAATCCCTCCACCACCTGCGGCGGTCCCCCTCCCTTTAACAAGGGAGGCGATATCAAACCGTATTGTCCCCCTTGTCAAAGGGGGATGTCACGAAGTGACAGGGGGATTCTGTTAAAGGAGAAAATAAAATATTATGGAAAACAACGAAGTAATGGTAGAAATCTCAGCACGCCACGTGCATGTAACAAAAGAAGACCTTGAAACGCTTTTCGGCGCAGGCTATGAACTGACTGTAAAAAAAGAACTTTCACAGCCGGGTCAGTATGCATCAAACGAAAAGGTAAGAGTTGTAGGCACAAAGGGCGAATTCCCTGCCGTTTCAATTTTAGGTCCCTGCAGAAAAGCAACACAGGTTGAAATTTCACTGACTGACGCACGCTCAATCGGCGTAGTTGCTCCTGTTCGTGAAAGCGGCGACATTGCAGGCTCGGGCGCATGCAAACTTGTAGGTCCGTGCGGCGAGGTTGAACTTACAGAAGGTGTTATTGCCGCAAAGCGCCACATTCATATGAACAGTGCTGAAGCAGAGGCTGCAGGCGTTGCAAACGGCGATATTGTTTCTGTTGAAATTCCGTCAGAGGGCAGAAAACTCACCTTCGGCGATGTTGTTATCCGTGTGGCAGACGGCTTTGTTAAAGCAATGCACATTGATACAGACGAAGCAAACGCAGCCGCAATGGCACCGAATGCAACAGGAACAATTTTAAAATAAAAACTATTAAAAGCCCTCCTTGTTAAAGGAGGGGGGACCGCTTGCGGTGGGAGGATTCAAACAAACAAAATCCCTCCGCCTCGTAAACTCGGCACCTCCCTTTAACAAGGGAGGCTAAATAACAAATAACCATGCAAAAAGACTTAACATCAGGAAATATTTTAAAAACAATTACATATTTTTCACTGCCCTATCTGCTGTCCTATTTTCTGCAAACGCTTTACGGAATGGCAGATTTATTTATTATAGGTCAGTTCAACTCTGTAGACGCAACCACTGCGGTTTCAATCGGCAGTCAGGTGATGCATATGATAACCGTTATCATCGTCGGGCTTGCAATGGGCTCAACCGTTATGATTGGCAGAGCCGTGGGTGCAAAAAACAATAAGCAGATGACAAAAACCGTGGGCAACACCGTATCTCTGTTCACAGCCGTTTCAATTATTATTACGGCGGTGCTGATTTTCTGCGTAAAGCCGATCATATCGCTTATGTCCACACCTGCCGAGGCAGTCGGCGGCACTGCCGATTACCTTACAATCTGCTTTATCGGCATTCCGTTTATCACGGCTTACAACGTGATTGCATCTGTTTTCAGGGGTATGGGCGATTCAAAAAGCCCTATGTATTTTATAGCGGTTGCCTGCGTTTTCAACATTGCGCTTGATTTTCTCTTTATCGGAGCAATGGGTATGGGAGCGGCAGGTGCGGCGCTCGGAACTACATTATCACAAACGGCAAGCGTTATCATTTCGCTTATCGTTATCCGCAGAAAAAAATTGATTTCAGGCTTACAGAAAAGCGATTTAAAACCGCAGAAAAGCACAATTCTGCCCGTGCTGAAAGTCGGTTTTCCCGTTGCCGTGCAGGACGGATTTATTCAGATTGCGTTTATCATCGTAACAATTTTTGCGAATAAACGAGGGCTGACCGACGCCGCCGCAGTTGGCGTTGTTGAAAAACTTATCGGAATCATTTTTCTTGTGCCGTCTACAATGCTCTCTACTGTATCGTCGCTTTCGGCACAGAATATCGGCGCAAAAAAGCACGGCAGGGTGCAGAAAATTCTGCTTTACAGTACAATAATCACAGTGGTTTACGGCGTTATTATGGCGGTTTTGATGCAGTTTTCCGCCGAAAATGCAGTTGGACTGTTTACCGACAGTGCCGACGTTATGGTGCTTGGCGGGCAGTATATGCACAGTTATGTATGGGACTGCGTTTTTGCAGGAATTCACTTCTGTTTTTCAGGTTATTTCTGCGCATACGGGCTTTCAAATATATCATTTCTGCACAATTTTCTTTCAATTATGCTGGCAAGAATTCCGATTGCCTACTACGCATCGGTACACTACACCGACACACTGTTCCCGATGGGCACAGCGGCGCCGATAGGCTCGCTTCTTTCCGTAATCATCTGCATAATTGCATTTGTATGGGTAAAGAAACATAAAGATAAATATTTTGTTTGACAACAAAAAACCTCCCGTATGGGAGGTTTTTTTTAATAATAATTTTTCGGTTTGGTTGATTATAACGGGTCGTCGAGGACGCCGACCCCTACAAAACACCGTAGGGGCAATTCACGAATTGCCCGTTATTTATTTAAACATTTTGCTTAACTCTGCCAAATCACGGGCGTTGATAATACCGTCTGCGTTTATATCAAGCAGCGGCTCAAAGCCTGCGTCTGCCGACGTAAGATTAAGGCAGTCTGCAAATGCCACCGTACGCGGTGCAGTGCCGCATGACGAGCACGAAATTGTTGCGACATTATCCTTAAACGCCGTTACCGCCTCAGTATGCTCTGCCTGCCATACAACATAAACCGTTATATCGGACTGAACATTTTCGGCTGTCTGACTGTAATGACCGCAAACCATTCCTTCAGGCATTGCCGGAAGTTCGGGAGGTACTGCCGACCCGCCCGCATTTATAAACTGATAATCAAATTCACTGCCGTTTTCACTGTCAAGATACGAAACCTTATAAAAATCCTTTTCGGCATTAATATGAACGCTCATATCCTCTGCCTCTGCAAGATTAACGGAATAAGTATAATCAATTCCGTCTGCAAGCATTGAATAATCAGTGAAAACAAACGCTGAACCTTCGTAACCGAACGGGATTTCAGAAGCGATACTTGACTGTGTAATTCTGCCTGAATCCATCAGTTCTACAGGCACGGAAATGTTTTTAACAGAATCAAAAGAAGCCTTAGCCGTTATAGTCTGACCGCCGATGTAATAATCGGTTGCATTTGCACCAAGCGCCGTATTTGCACTTAAATCAAGTTCTTTAATATGATTTTCGGAGCAGTTAATATCTTTAAGTTTTGCATTGCCCGATAAATCAAGCGATGTAAGTTGATTTCTGTAACACGAAAGGAATTCAAGGTCTGAAAGTGCCCTTAAGTCAAGGCTTTCAAGCGAACATTTCTCACACTCAAGTTTCGTAACGGAAGAAGGAAGAACGAGCGATTTTATTTCCGTACTTCCCCACACACTTACAGTTTTAAGCGATGTATTTTTTGACAAATCCAGCCTTTCATTGCCCCTGAGATTCATTGCGGTTAAAGTTTGAAGATTTTTCATTCCCGATAAATCCATATCAGGAATAATTAAATCAGTGGCACGAAGTTTTGTTGATGTAAAATGCTCAATACCCTTAAGAGTTGTTATAGTGCTGTCTCTCTGCACCCAACCGCTTAAATAAATTGTTTCTACAGCAAGTTCATCGGCAGAAAGACAGCCGTCTTTATCTGTATCAACATATTTTGCAACAGCCGTGCGGAAAACCAAATCGGGAAAATTGATTTCGTTAATTTCAATGCCGTCGGCAGCGCCTGCAGGGATTGCCCCTGCAAGACAGCCTGTGCCGAGGAGAACGGCAAGAAATAACGCTGTAATTTTTTTTAAAACTTTATTCATTTTACCGTCCTCCTTTAAAATTTGCTTGTGAATGAAACTGTTATTGAATCTGTAACGGTTGTGCCGTCATCACGGATAACCGTGCAGGTAATTGTTGAAGTATAACTCTTGCTTGTTGCAATGCCCATTTTAACAAGGCCGTTCTGGTCTACGGTAATCTGACTGTCACCGCTTGCCGTCCAGAGCACCTTGCCCTCGCCCGGCTCTTCTGCATTTGCAGGGTAAATATTCAGACCGAGCTGAATGGTTGCACCGTTGAGCTGAGCACGTGATGTTTTGGAAACCTCTGCCGTTTCAACCTCTTCGCCGTTATACGTAATCTGAATTGATGAAATCGGAACGATTGCATCAACAATCAGAATTGACCTGATGACCGTGTTCTGCCTGCCGTAATCATCTGTAGTGGTGAATACAATATCAAGCGAGCCGCTTGCATCCGCTGTAGTTTTTGTGATAACTACGCTGTCTGCCGTAATTTCAGCCTCAACACCCGATTCATTCTGCGTGCTGAACACTGCCGACTGAAGCATAGCGTCTTTATTATAATCGGCAGTAACAGAAACCTTGCCCGTGTCATCAACAGGAAGTTTCATACCGTTTGCAAGCACCTTATCTCCGCTTAAAAGTTTAATTTCACCTGTGCTTACAAATTCGTGACCTGCAAGTGCATTATAAGCAGTCTGAAGTCTTGCAACAGCCTCGTCTACCTGAGCCTGCAGAGCATAAAAATCTGCTGAAACTGCCTGTGCATTTTCATATGCTGCCTTGAATTCGGTGCCGTATTCATAAGCATAGTCCATATAATTAATGTTTTTATACTCTTCAAGTCCTGCTTCAAGCGCAGAGGTATCTGCCGTAGCAACTGCTTTATAGGATGCGGTAAAGCCGCCGTCAAGCGAAGTTGCCGTAATGGTTGTTTCACCCTGCTTATTGAAGGTAACAACGCCGTTGTTGTCTACCGATGCAATTTCAGGGTCTGAACTTTCATAAATGCAGTCTCTTACACTTGCAAGTGCAGGAGAAACAGTTGCCTTTAAGGTCTGCGTTGTGCCCGGTCTGCCGCCGATGCTTTCTTTGCTGAAACTGATGCCTTCAACAGCGCTGATTACAAATGCAACATAAACAGATGCGCTTGCCGTATTGCCTGCCTCATCGGTAAATTCGGCAGTGATTATGCCGTGCTCTGCACTGAGCGAACTTGATTTTGTTACAACACCGTTTTCATCAACAGTAATATTTTCATTATCAGATGTCCATGTCACCGATTCAGGACTTGCATCTTCAGGCAGTGCTGAAGCCTCAAGTCTGAACGAGCCGTTTCTTACAACGGTTGCCTGATATCTTACAAAGCCGTCATTCGGCACAGATACATTTTCCTGACCCTCAGGCACTGTAATCTGTGCACCCGTTACGCCTACAAACAATACAAGATTATCAAATGCATTGTTGATTGCAGCAACCATTTCATCAACCTGCTGCTGACTTGATCTCTTTTCGGAAAGCATTACTCCTGCATCTGAAAGTGCCTGCTGAAGCACTTCAAGCGATTTTGAAGTGTAAATATGCTCGTGAATAACATCTGTAAGGAACTGATTTTTCTCTGCATACAATGCTGCAAGAACTGAATAATCGGTTTCAAACGTAACAGTGCAGTTTGCCTTAAAGCCTCCGTCTGCCGTTTCGGCAGTAATTACGCAGGTACCTGTGTTAACAGGAGTAACAACGCCGTTTTCAACTGTTGCAACACTGCTGTCGCTCGTGCTCCAGATAACGTCTTTAATATGTGCACTGCTTGGATTAACTGTTGCCGTAAGTGTAAACGGAGCAGTCGTTACAGGCTTTGTAACAGAGGTCTGATCAAGCGAAATGCCTGTAACCGTTTCAGGTGTAAGCGTTACACGGAAAATTCTTTCTAATGTTCTTCCCCATACATCTGTTGCAGTTGCCTTGAAAACTGCATAAGCAGTATCCTTGCCCTGCGCTTTTACGGTAATATTGGTACCGCTGATATCAACAACAGCATCGCTTGACTTACTTACCGTTTCAAGTGCTATATCATTATAATTATCCTTGCATTCATCGGGGATAAACGCCGAAAGAGTTACCCTTGTATCAACAAGTGACTTGTTTTCAGTCTTATACGAATAGGATGAAACATCATTTGCAACAGCGCCCGATCCGGCTTCCTTCCAACTTGCAAGACGGTTTGCCTGTGTTTCAAGTTTATAATTCAAACCGATTGTTTCAGCCCTTCTGAACTCGTGGCCCTCAAGTTGACTTTTTGCGCTTATAAGATTCTGCGTTGCAGTGTCAATTTTACTTTGCGTGAGCGTATAATCCGTCATCGCTCTCTGCGCAGCCTCGTAAGCCTCTTTGAACTGCATACCGTAGTAATAATCATAATCGGTATAATCAATATCTTTACACTGATCAATAATATCACCAAGTGCTTTTCTGTTACCCTCTGTCGAAACAGTGCATTCGGCAGTAAAGCCGCCGTCAAGCGTAATTGCCCTTACTGTTGTCAGACCTGCTGCAACAAATGTTACAACGCCGTTTTCATCAACAGTAGCAACACTTTCATCATCAGACTCCCACTTGAGTGCCTTGATATCTGCACCGCCCACACCGTGAATAGCGCCTATATCAGGTGTACCCTCAGGAGTAATGGTATATCCAATCTGTTTTGTTTCGCCTACCTTACCGATTATTTCAGTCTGCTTAAAACTGATACCCGTAACAGGGAAACGGCTGATGGAAACATTAACATCGTCGCTCCATACGTGACCGAAATGGTCTGCCACGGTAAATGTGATTTTGCCGTACTGCGGCTTGTTTCTGTTTTCACGCTTATTGGCAATGCGGCAGATACCCGTCTTGCTATCCACCTCAATATCAGGGTTTGAACTGGTCCACTGAACAGTTTCGGGGTCATAACTTGCATTATTGGGATAAAGCCTTACATTAAGTTGGAATTCAACATTTGTATAAATAAGTTCTTTTGAGAAAATTGCCACGTCATACTGATAATAATCGGCAGTCGGCGAGCCTTCACGGTAAATTTCAAGTCCCGTAATATAATTATACTTCTGAAGACCTAAATAAGCCTCGTCAAGTTCTGCAATCATTGCTTTAACTTCATTCTGAGTTGATGCCTTTGCATCTACCATAGCCTGCGCCTTAGCCATAGCGTCCGAATATACCTGATAAGTATCGGGGTAATATGTTTCAGGCGGAAGAACAAGATGCGTATACTTATTCATAGCCTCAATCAGCGGCTCATAATTTGTAACAACATTAATTGCACATTCGGCAGTATAACCGCCGTCAACCGAGGTTGCCGTAATTACGCAGTCGCCGCCGTATTTAAACTCAACAGTTGCTTTTCTTGAATTCTTGCTGTCGGGAGTTACGGCTGCAACACTCTCGTCACTTGAAGTCCATATAATATCAGTAATATTTGCAGTAGTAACAAGTCCTGCCTTAGGCTTAACATCAACCTCAAGTTCGGCAGTTCCTCCTACCTGCTTTTCACTGAGTGATGACGGACTTACAGAAATGCCCGTAACAGGCGTATTTGCAAATGCCACTACTGTACTGTCACTGTATGTTTCACCGAAATAGTCTGTAGCCGTAACTGTAATTGTTGCATAGCAGGCTTTATTTTCAGCCGGTCTGCAAACGCCGTATCTGTCTACCTTTACCGCCGATTCATTGCTCGACTCCCACTTAATGCTCTTATACATTGTATTTTCGGGATTGAGCCTGTAGCCGAGCGCATATTTTGCACTTGTGTACGGCTTTGAAGTACTTGCCTTAACGCTGATATAATCAGGCGCGTCATTGCCGTCCTTATCCAGCATAGTTATACTGTTGATGCCGATATAGCCGCCGAGTTTATAGAACAGATAAAGCAAATCCTGTGCAACATTATCAACTACAGTCTGCGAAGAAAGCGACACATCTTCCGAAATATAATATGCCGTATCGAGTTGATAAAGGAAATCATCATAATCCTTTTCATTTTCATCAGTTCTTCTTAAAGTTGTGCGCTCACAAAGAGATATAATTTCATTAAGATTATCCTTATCGGGGTAAACAGTTACCTTGCAGGAAGCCTCAACACCGCCGTCGGCAGATACACAGTGAAGTGTTGTTGTGCCTACATCGGTGCCTCTGATAACAGCGTTGCCGTTATCATCAATGCTTTCAACAACTGCAACATCTTCATCATCCGAATACCAGTTTGCATTATAGCAGGCATAGCGTTTGTCTGCATTGCCGTCAATAACAGGCTCGTGTGAAACCGATGCCGTTTTGCCGTTTATAATTTCAAGATTATCGGTTGTAATTTTATTGCCTTTAACAGGGCTTTTTGAAAATGCGACGGTAATCATATCACTTGTAACCGTTCCGTCCTGCGATACGCAGTAAACATTGGTGCTTACTGCCTTTTCCTTACCGCCCTTAACCTCAAACGTTACAGTGCCGTTTTCATCATCGGTTTCAGTAATCTTGAAATCGGATGTGTTTTCAATAACCCAGTTTACTTTTTTGTTTGTAACATCCTCGGGCATAACATTTGCATGAATTGTTACACCGAGTCCGTCCTCAGCCCCCGCATAATCAATCGTAGCGTAATGATACGGTTTTCCGTTAAACTCCTGATCGGGATGAATGGTCATTTTCGGACTGATGGCAACACCCTTTTTAATATCGCCCTCGCTTGTCCATACGGAAATACTGCCTACGGGTCTGCCGTTGTCAATCTGAACAAATGCAAATACCTCTGAAATCTTGTTATAAAAGCCAAAGGTTTCAAGACCCGTAACAGCACGAAAAACGATTGTGCTTGTGCCGCCTGCAACTGCAGTATAAACGCCTGTACTATCTATTTTGCCTATGCCGTCGGTAACAGTACCGTCGTTCATAACAGGCTCGCCGTTTTCATCAACTACAGGGTTGCCCTCCTCGTCAACCTCAGCAAAAGGCTCTTTTGCATAATGTGTTTCATCATAAATATATTCGTCAATATTCATACCGATAGGCACAATGCCCCACTCGGTTGTAAGATATCTTGATGTTGCGATTCGCTCGGGATAAAGTTTAAAATCAAGCGTCTGTGATTCGCCGATATTCATACTTGTTCTCTCAGCGGCAATCTCTGCGTCAGTGATATATTCACCTGTTTTTTGCTTAACGGTAATGTATACGGATTTTGAAATATTGTTTGCCTTTGAAGTAGCCGTAATCAAAACAGGGTCACTTCTGAGTTTCGGAGTTTTAATTCCGGGAATCAGTTCCGTTGTGCCTACGTCACGGCCTGTAATTACTCCCGTTTCAGGGTCAACGGATGCAGTGGCAGGGTCGCTTGAAGTCCACACAATATCAGATGTATCGGCAGCCTCAGGCTTAACTTTGCCGATACCTAAAGCAAGAAAATCACCCTCTTTTACGGGAGTGGCAAAAATCTCTGTCTTTTCGCCGTTTTCGTTTGTGGTTTCAAATTTTTCGGTAGGGTCTGTGCCCGTAATTTCAAAATCGGTAACAGGCACACCGTCTACAACGGTAAATGTAATCGAGTCATTTGTAGTAAACTGATAAATCAGGTTTGCGAGCACCTTTGCTGCAGTTTTTGTAAGACGCACAGGGTTCGTTGTATCGCCTGCAATATCGGCAATAACGAAGCACGCCTCAAGAATACCGATAAGCACGGTTCTGTTAATATCAAGACCGACGTATTTTATAAGCACATCGGCAATCTTGCCGCAGTCCACCTTGCCGTTGGCATCGGGCATATCGCCAACAATCAGATTAATATATTTCAAAAGGTTATCAATAAAACCTTCCGTATCGGGAGAAACAAGAATTGTAACAGTACCTGTGTTTTTAAAAGTTACGAGACCCGAACTGTCTACAGTGGCAACAACCTTGCCGCTTGAAAAAATAGAGGAATTCTTAACAGAATAAATTACACCCATATGAAGCCTTGTAGGCGTTGTGCAGGCATTAAGCTGAAGTGTTGTGCCTTTTGCAACAGTGGTAGGCAGTTTCTGCTTATTTGTGATATGCGTTCCGTTCGGAATAAAATCTGCCCACGCGTCATCAGACTTATGTACTGTAACGGAAATGCTGTCCTCGGCAAGAATATTACCGTCTTTGTCATACATACGGCAGTAAATATTTGTGTTTACCTTGTCAAGATATTCTCTGAGCGAAGTAATTAACTGACCCTTATAGGATTCAATATACTTTGCCAGAACGGAATCCTCGCCGAACGCCTTATCAACAATCTCAATAATCTGCTCCGTGTCCATCGTGTCAACGTTCACCTTATCATTGAACAATGCTTTTTCAGCAATGGTTTTGAGCAGTTTTCCTACAACAGGCACGGTTGCAACCTCGTTGTCAATCCACAGATGAACTGCAGCACCCTTTGAAGAGTCAAACGCACGCACAAGACCGTCTGCCGTAACATCGCACACGGTTGGTGTGTCAGACTCCCACTCAATCCAGCCGTTATCGGGCACAGTGCAGTCTTTCAGATAATACTTCATCTGCTTCTTTTCGCCCTCTTTCATATGCTCGATGTGGGCAACTTTGCCCTCCTCATCATCGAAATCGGGCACGATAACGCCGTTTTCATAGAAAATCTGCAGTTCATACACGCCGATAATTCCGCCTTCGCCGTCTTCTGCAAATGCCGAAAAAGCAGGCATAACGCCTGTTACAGCCATAAGAACAGCAAGCAAAATACTCAGCAGCCGCTTTGATTTCGTCTTCATACAAATTCCTCGCTTTTTATAATTCTAAGTATAATTATATAATACTATCTGTAATTATACTATTATGCTTATTATATAATATGTTTTAAATTAATACAATTGACAGATGTTATAATTTTACACATTGTTGTTTATGTAATGTGCACAAAAAAGCACGAAAAAAAACGGGAGGGTCTCCGTGCCCTCCCGCAATATAATCAACCAAACCGAAATCATTCATTATTCATCATTCATTATTAACTCGCCCATAAGAACCTGCGTACCGTCCTTCTGCGTAATCAGTTTTCTCGTGTCAATAACATTCACAATTTTTGCACCGCGTGCATTCAGTTGATAATGCACTTCACTGTTTCCGTTTTTCAAAACTTTTTTTCTTATTTCATCTGCCTTTTTCTCGGCTTTTTCACCGATTAAACGTGCAAAATCCCCGTCAAACCTATCAAAAAACTCACTGCGTGAATAGCCGATAAGGCGAACAAAATCGCCCGAAATCAAATCGCATTCAAATGGATTTTCTATGGTTGAAAAGAAAATTGCGCCGCTTAAATTTTTAATCAGATTCACAAGTTTATCATTTGCGGCGTCTGCTCTTTCTTCTGCCTTTTTAACACCCGAAATATCGGTAAACATAGCGTGAAAAATCGGATTTCCGTCGTCATCATAACGCTGAACGGCGGCATTGCATTTGCACCACATAAACTGATTTTTATGAGTAAGCACCCTGTATTCAAGGTCAATATTTTCACCCGTTGCCATTGCCTTGCCTACCGCCTGAAAAACGACTGTTTTATCGTCTTTATGAATCAGTTCGTCAATTCTGTATGCTCGCTGGCGGTAACTTTCTTTTGTTGTGCCGAAAATTCTGCACGCACCCTGATTCATATAAATCGCTTCAAAATGCATATCGGGTGTAACCTTGAACAGGCACACACCGCCCGTTACAAGGTCAATCAGATGATTGATTTCCTTTGCCTGCTGTTTAATTTCCTGCGTTTTTTCCCTGCTTTTGGAAACATCGGCAAACACAATACGGCAGAGGCTTGAATCCTCGTAATTTTCAGCCGTGCAGTGCACAAAAACGCACTCGCCCTGCTCGTTCAGAATATCAACATCCATATATATGTATCGCGCATTTTTACGGCAGATTTTGTCAAAAAACGGCTGACGATCAGTCGGCTTCAGTATGTCCTGCAAAAATAATTTGCCCTGATGAATTTTAGATATATGAACACCCGAAAATTCGGCAAAATGGCTGTCTGCATCAATTATTTTAAAATCATCTGCCTTGTCAACAAGACAGTTCAGAAATTCAACTTCATATGTTCGGTCTATAATGTTTTCGCTCAAGATATTTTCCCCTTCGGATAATACTGCCTTCCCCTTGAGGGGAAGGGGGACCGCTTGCGGTGGATGAGGTGTTTTTTATTGTAATTATATTTCCACCTCATCAGTCACTGACGTGACAGCTTCCCCTCAAGGGGAAGCCAAAGTATCCCCACGTCACCATTGTATCACAATTAATAAAACATTTGCAAATAAATTGTAAATAATTAAATAAAAAAATATAAAAATTAGTATGGTAAAACAGCGGTTTTTGTGTTATTATATCTGCAAGTATATTAATATATATTAAATAAGGAGAAAAAATATGGCAAAGGTTTTCAGAATTTTTGTTGAGAAAAAGACAGGAAACGATATTGAGGCCCGTCATATGCTTGAGGATTTAAAGTCCAACGTAGGCATAACAGGTCTTAAAGAGTTAAGGCTTATCAACCGATATGACGCTGAGGGTCTTACAAAGGAGGAATTTGACAAGGCGGCTGTTCAGATTCTGTCCGAACCTAACCTTGATAATATTTATGACAGTGTGGAATTCCCTGACGGCTGGCGTTATTTTGCAACCGAGTATCTGCCGGGTCAGTATGACCAGAGAGCAGACAGTGCGGCGCAGTGCATTCAGTTATTGACCGCAGGCGAGCGCCCCATCGTTGCAAGCGCAAAGGTTATTGCCGTGTGCGGTGACATTACCGATGAAGAATTTGAAAAAATCAAGTCATACGTTATCAACCCCGTTGAATCACGTGTGGCTTCTATGGATATTCCCGAAACACTTGATATTTCTGCCGATGTGCCTGCTGATATTGTGCGCATTAACGCCTTCATCGCAAAAAGTGACGACGAAATTGCAGAATACCACAAATCAATGGGCTTTGCAATGAGCGTTGCAGACTTATGCTGGGTTCGTGATTACTTCAAAACCGAGGAGCGTGACCCGAGCCTTACCGAACTTAAAGTTATAGATACTTACTGGAGCGACCACTGCCGCCACACCACTTTCAGCACAAAACTGGACAGCATTAAAATCGAAAAAAGCAAATACAACAAGGCGATTGAAGATGCGCTTAAACTTTACCTTGATATCAGGGATGAAGTTTACGGCGACCGTGAAAAAGACATATGCCTTATGGATATGGCGTGCATCGGCACAAAGGTGCTTAAAAAGCGCGGTCTTGTAAACAACCTTGACGAAAGCGAAGAAATCAACGCCTGCTCAATTGAAGTGCCTGTTGTTATTGACGGTAAAACAGAGCAGTGGCTTATTCAGTTCAAAAACGAAACACATAACCACCCGACCGAAATTGAACCGTTCGGCGGTGCCGCAACCTGCCTCGGCGGTGCAATCCGTGACCCGCTTTCAGGCAGAGCATACGTTTATCAGGCAATGCGTGTAACAGGCTCGGGCGACCCGACCACCGCTTTTGAGGACACGCTTGACGCCAAACTGCCGCAGAAAAAAATCACCACGGGCGCGGCACAGGGTTATTCAAGTTACGGCAACCAAATCGGTCTTGCAACAGGTCAGGTTACGGAACTTTATGACGACGGCTACGTTGCAAAAAGAATGGAAATCGGTGCAGTTATAGGCGCATCACCCAAAGACAATGTTAAGCGCGAAGTGCCGCAGGAGGATGATATTATCGTTCTTCTCGGCGGACGTACGGGCCGTGACGGCTGCGGCGGTGCAACAGGTTCTTCAAAGGCACACAACAGTTCATCTATCGAAACCTGCGGTGCAGAGGTTCAAAAGGGTAATCCGCCTACAGAAAGAAAAATTCAAAGATTATTCAGAAACCCCGAAGTAGCAAAAATGATTAAACGCTGCAACGACTTCGGCGCAGGCGGCGTTTCAGTTGCAATCGGTGAACTTGCCGACGGTCTGAATATAGACCTTGACAAAGTACCTAAGAAATATGACGGTCTTGACGGCACAGAACTCGCTATCTCCGAATCACAGGAAAGAATGGCGGTTGTGCTTGATAAGAATGACGTTGACCGTTTCATTGCACTTTCAAACGAAGAAAACCTCGAGGCAACACCTGTTGCAGTTGTTACAAGCGCAAACAGACTTGTTATGACGTGGCGAGGCGATAAAATTGTAGATATCAGCCGTGATTTCCTCAACACAAACGGTGTAACACAGCACGCAGATGCAATAATCACCGCAGTTGACGAAGATAAGAATTACAGAAATCTTGTGCCTGACGCACTTAAGGATATGACCCCTGCAAAGGCACTCAAAGCAAACCTTGCCAGACTTGAGGTATGCAGTCAGAAAGGTCTTGTTGAGCGTTTTGACGCATCAATCGGCGCAGGCACGGTTAATATGCCGTATGCAGGCACATACCAGTTAACACCCGAAGAGGCAATGGTGGCAAAAATTCCGCTTCTTGAGGGTGAAACAGACACCGCAACCGTTATGAGTTACGGCTTTATTCCTAAACTTTCAAGATGGAGCCCGTTCCATTCAGCCGCTTTTGCAGTAACCGAGTCACTTGCAAAACTCGCCTGCGTAGGCTGTAACCCGAGCGAGGCAAGACTTACATTCCAGGAATATTTTGAAAGACTGAACGACGTACCCGAGCGCTGGGGCAAGCCTGCTGCCGCACTTCTCGGCTCAATCACTGCACAAATCGGCTACGGCACACCGTCTATCGGCGGTAAGGACAGTATGAGCGGCTCGTTCAACGACCTTGATGTTCCGCCGACGCTTGTTTCATTCGCAGTGGGTATGAGCGAGGCATCAAAAACCGTTTCCGCTCAGTTCAAGAGAAACGGCAGTACGGTTAAAATGCTTGAACTTCCTGTAATTGAAGAAACAGGTATGCCCGATTATGATAAAGCAATGGCGCTTATGATGAGCGTTTACGAGGGTGTTCGCGACGGCAGAATTCTTGCCGCATCTGTTGTTAAAGAGGGCGGCGCCGCTGCCTGCGTGTGCAAAATGGCATTCGGCAACAAAACAGGCTTTACCTTTGCGCAGGGTCTTGATATGGAAACACTGTTTGCCGCAAAACAGGGCAACTTTGTTGTTGAACTTAAAAATGCCGATGATTTTGACGGTGTAACTCTTGGTACTACAAACGAAAACGGCGTATTTATCCTCGGCGGCGAAGTACTTACTGCCGATGAACTGATTGATGCGTGGACAGGCAAACTTGAAAAAGTATTCCCGACGGACAGTAAGGTTAAAGCATCAATGCCGATTGACATTGAACTGAACAGTGAGCGCTCCGTATTCATCTGCAAAAACAAGGTTGCAAAGCCGAAGGTATTTATCCCTGCATTCCCGGGCACAAACTGCGAGGTAGACACTGCAAGGGCATTTGAAAAAGCAGGCGCAGAGGCAAAAATCCTTGTTGTAAACAACCTTTCTGCAAGCGCAATCAACGAAACAATTGATAAAATGGTTAAGGAAATCGAAAGCAGTCAGATTATTATGCTGCCGGGCGGATTTTCAGGCGGTGACGAACCCGAGGGCTCAGGCAAATTCATTGCCACAACGTTCAGAAATCCAAAGGTTAAAGAGGCAGTTCAGAAACTTCTCAACTGCCGTGACGGACTTATGCTCGGTATCTGCAACGGATTCCAAGCGCTGATTAAACTCGGTCTTGTGCCATACGGCGATATTGTGGATATCAAGCCCGAAGACCCGACGCTTACGTTCAACACAGTCGGCAGACATATTTCACAGATGGCTTACACAAGAATTACAAGCACAAAATCACCTTGGTTCAGCAGTGTAAATGCAGGCGACATTTTTGCAGTGCCGATTTCACACGGCGAGGGCAGATTTGTTGCAAATGACGATGTTATAAAGAAACTTGCCGCAAACGGTCAGATTGCTACACAATATGTAGACCCGAACGGTACACCGGTTGCCGATATGCCGTTTAACCCGAACGGCTCTGTATGCGCAGTTGAGGGTATCACCTCACCTGACGGCAGAATACTCGGCAAAATGGGTCACAGCGAGCGTAAGGGCGCTGACCTCTACGCAAACGTTCCGTTTGAAAAGGATATGAAAATCTTTGAAAGCGGCGTGAAGTATTTTAAATAAACATTTTTCGGCTCCCTCTGCCGAGGGAGCTGTCACCGCAGGTGACTGAGGGAGAGATACAGAACGTTATAGTTTACTACCCCTCCGCCGCTATGCGGCACCTCCCCTGACAAGGGGAGGCAATTTCCTAATTGAAAGGACTCTTTTAAATGAAATACGTTGTCGTACTATACGACGGAATGGCAGACTATCCCGTTCCTGCACTCGGCGGCAAAACGCCGATGATGTGCGCAAAGAAACCGAATATGGATTACCTTGCTCAGCGCAGTGAGGTAGGACTTATAAAAACAGTTGCAGACGGGCTGAAACCCGGCTCCGACGTTGCAAATATGAGCGTAATGGGCTTTGACCCGATGAAATTTTACACGGGCAGAAGTCCGCTTGAGGCTGCGTCCATCGGCATTGATATGAAGCCGAGCGATGTTTCGCTGAGGTGCAATCTCGTTACACTTTCCGAAGACGATAAGCCGTACGAAGAAAAAACGATTGAGGATTACTGCGCCGATGACATCTCTACCGAAGAGGCAGAGGAAATCATTAAAACGATTGAAGAAGAACTCGGCACAGACGAATTCAAATTCTACTCGGGCGTATCCTACCGCCACTGCCTGATCTGGGCAAACGGCACAACCGATCTCGGCACAATGACCGCACCGCACGATATTACGGGCAAGGTGATTACCGATTATCTTTCAACCGCCGAGAACGCAAAGCCGCTTATTGAAATGATGAAAAAATCATACGATATTCTCAAGGATCACCCCGTAAATATAGCAAGAAAGGCACAGGGCAAGCGCCCTGCCAACTCAATCTGGCTCTGGGGCGAGGGCACAAGACCTGCTATGCAGAGTTTTGAAGAGATTTTCGGCATTAAAGGCTCTGTTGTTTCAGCCGTTGACCTTATAAAAGGCATAGGCGGCTGCGCAAAAATGGAGGTTGCCGAGGTTGAGGGCGCAACAGGCTATCTTGACACGAATTTTGAGGGCAAGGCAAACGCCGCTCTTGATTTGCTTGAAAGAAACGACCTTGTTTACATTCACTTTGAAGCACCTGACGAATGCGGTCACAGAAACGAGCCCGAAAACAAGGTAAAGGCAATCGAAATGATTGACAGCCGTGTGCTGCCGATTCTGTTTGACGGTCTTAAAAAGTATGATGATTACAAAATTATGATACTGCCCGACCACCCGACGCCGATTGTTACACGCACCCACGCATCAGACCCCGTGCCGTACCTTATTTACCATAAAAACAACGAAATCACGGGCGTTGACACAATCAACGAGGAAACGGCAAAAGCCACAGGCAATTATATCGACTTCGGTCCGGGCATCATGCCGCATTTTTTGAAGGATTAAAATATTCCCCTTAGGGTGCGTATATTATCCGCCTTTGCCTCCCTTGTCAAAGGGAGGTGCCGAGGTACGAGGCGGAGGGATTCCATTTTTGAATCCCCCTTGGCACTTCGTGCCGTTCCCCCTTTAACAAGGGGGACTATATACCCATCCACACAACCTATAAAATACAGGAGGATCATAATGAACTTAGACACCATCTGCGTCCAGGGCGCATACAAACCAAAAAGCGGTGAACCCCGTGTAATTCCGATTGTGCAGAGCACAACCTTTAAGTACGAATCAAGCGAGGCAATGGGCGATCTTTTCGACCTTAAAGCCTCGGGTTATTTCTATTCAAGACTTCAGAACCCGACCTGCGACTTTGCCGCTGCAAAAATCGCACTGCTTGAGGGCGGTGTGGCAGGTATGCTTACATCATCGGGTCAGTCGGCAAACTTTTACGCCGTATTCAACATTGCACAGAAAGGCGACCACGTTGTTTCATCATCTGCAATTTACGGCGGAACGTTCAACCTTTTCAATGTTACGATGAGAAAAATGGGCATTGATTTCACATTCGTTTCACCGAGAGCAACAAAAGAGGAACTTCAGGCAGCAATCAGACCAAACACCAAATGCATTTTCGGAGAAACCATTTCAAACCCGAGCCTTGATGTGCTTGATATAGAACTTTTTGCAGAGGTTGCACACGCAAACGGAATTCCGCTTATTATTGACAACACATTTGCGACGCCTATTAACTGCCGCCCGTTTGAATTCGGCTGCGACATTGTTACGCACGCAACTACAAAATATATGGAGGGTCACGCATCAACAATCGGCGGTGCAATCGTTGACAGCGGTAAGTTTGACTGGGCGCAAAATGACAAGTTCCCGGGTCTTACAACACCTGACGAAAGTTACCACGGGCTGACCTATTCAAAAGATTTCGGCGAGGCCGCCTATATCACAAAGGCAACCGTTCAGTTGATGAGAGACCTTGGCTCAATTCCTGCACCGCACAGCGCATTTTTACTCAATGTAGGTCTTGAATCACTTCATTTAAGAATGGCACGCCACTGCGAAAACGCCGTAAAAGTGGCTCAGTATCTCAAAAACAACGAAAAAATCACATGGGTAAAATGCCCGTCACTTGAAAGCGACGAGCAGTACGAAATTGCTAAAAAATATATGCCGAACGGCACCTGCGGTGTTGTTTCATTCGGTATCAAGGGCGGCAGAGCGGCGGCCACCAAATTTATGGACAGCCTTGAACTTGCCGCAATCGTTACCCACGTTGCAGACGCACGCACCTGCTGCCTGCACCCGGCATCAACAACGCACCGTCAGTTAACGGACGAAGAACTTGAAGCCGCAGGCGTTACACCCGACCTTGTGCGCTTCTCCTGCGGAATTGAATCGGCAGACGACATCATTGCAGATATTCAGCAGGCATTAGATAAGATTTAAAAATCCGTAGGGCGGGGTGGTCTCACCCCGCCCTTCGATATCGTTACTTTAACTTTGTAGGGGAGGAAGATTCCCCCACGGTGTGGGGGAAATGTCACGAAGTGACAAAGGGGGACGGCTGTGTACCAGTCTGTGCCCTCCCGTTATTTTTATTCCTCAAACACCGTCACAATTTCCTTCGGTGCATTTTTCGGCGAATAGGCAAACTTCTTTATATGGCTGTCTTTCACAAAATATGTAAGCGGCTCTGCCATTTCAGCCTCTTCAAATGCCTCAACCACCACAAGTTTAATCTTCATCTTATCGGGCAGAATAGATTTTATGTAAACGGCAACACGCTGACCCTCAAAAAGAAAATCACACGGCTCGGCAAGACCTGCTAAATTCGGCATAAGTTCCACAAAAACGCCGTACGTTTCAATACTGCGCACCACGCCCGTAACCGTCTGCCCCACCTCAAACAATGACGCATTTTCCATCCATGTACCAAGAAGTTCCCTGAGCGAGAAAGTCAGTTTTCCCGGCTCTTTTTTTCTGAGCACAACGCGGATTTTTTCACCCTCAAACACTCTTTCGCGTGGATGGCTGATACGTGAAACAGACAGCATATCAATCGGAATCAGGGCATTTATGCCTGCGCCGATATCAATAAACGCGCCGAATTTTTCAAGGTGCGTCACCTTTGCATCAATAATATCGCCGACATTCAGTTTATCAATAAAGTTCATTTTGCAGCCGAGTTGAACGGCTTTTCGACTTAAAATTGCACTTGTGCCCCCAAAATCGTCACGCTGAAATCCGAGAATTGTAAAACACACAAACTTGTTGACCTTTGAAATCAGAGCAATATCCTTTGTAGTGCCGTCATCAATGCCGATTGCGCCCTCTTCACGGGGAATAACGCCGCGAATAATGCCGAGGTCAACGTGCAGATTATGGTCGCTGTCACACAGCAGAACCTTTGACTCAATCACATTGCCGTTCATCATCGCAATTTTAACATCTTCAAGCGAATCGAAAGTCCGCTGCAGGCTCTCGTTTGTGCCCTCGGGATAGAATTTCATATATTACATCTCACTTTAAAACACTATGTACTTAATTCTATGCAAAAATGAACCGTATTATGTTGTAAAGAAAAAATAATTGTGGTAGAATAAGTATTAATTACATATATAATAATATTTTCCTTTTTGGCTCCCTCTGACGAGGGAGCTGTCACGAAGTGACTGAGGGAGAGATACAAAACATTAAAGTTTACTACCCCTCCGACTTTGCTTTATGGCAAAGTCACCTCCCCTGACAAGGGGAGGCAAATCAGAAAAATTTTAAACGGTGAAAATATGACTGAACTTAAATTGCACGACATTGTTATAATGAAAAAACCGCACCCGTGCGGCTGCAAAGAATTTGAAATTTTAAGACTGGGCGTAGATTACCGCCTCAAATGCTGCGGCTGCGGTCGTGAAGTTATGGTGCCCCGAATCAAGGCAGAAAAAAATATAAGAGGTGTAAAAAATGTTTGATAAATTATGCGAAGTTGAAAATAAATTTGAAGATATAAACACAAAATTGTGCGACCCTGAAATCGTTTCAGACCAGGAACAGTACACAAAACTGATGAAGGAAATGAAGCATTTAACGCCCGTTGTTGAAAAATTCCGTGAATACAAAAAGGCAAAGGAAACGCTTGACGAAAGCCGTGCAATGCTTGACGAGGGCGGAATGGATGCCGATTTTGCCGAAATGGTAAAAGAGGAATTTGAAACCGCCAAGGCTGACACCGAAAGGCTCAATGAAGAACTAAAAATTCTGCTTCTGCCCCGTGACCCTAACGATGACCGAAACGTTATCATCGAAATCCGAGGCGGCGCAGGCGGCGAGGAATCGGCACTTTTTGCAGGAGTGCTTTACCGAATGTACAGTATGTATGCCGAGGCGAAAGGCTTTAAAACGGAAATTATGAACGCCAGCGAAACGGGACTCGGCGGTTTTAAGGAAATCAGTTTTTCAGTTGAGGGCGACGGCGCATATTCACGCTTTAAGTTTGAATCGGGCGTGCACAGAGTGCAGCGTGTGCCCGAAACGGAAAGTCAGGGCAGAATTCACACATCAACAACTACTGTTGCCGTTTTGCCCGAGGCTGACGACGTTGACTTTGAACTGAATGAAAAAGATTTACAGATAGATACATTCCGTTCATCGGGCGCAGGCGGTCAGCACATCAACAAAACCTCATCTGCTATCAGAATTACGCATATCCCGACGGGCACAGTTGTTGAATGTCAGGACGAACGCTCACAGCATAAAAATAAAGAAAAGGCGCTCAAGGTGCTCCGCTCAAGGCTTTATGACGCCGAAAAAGCCAAGCACGACGCCGAAATTGCAGGCGAGCGCAAGGCGCAGGTAGGCACGGGCGACCGCTCCGAGCGTATCAGAACCTACAACTATCCGCAGGGCAGAGTTTCCGACCACAGAATCGGACTTACGCTTTATAAATTAGAGCAAATCCTCAACGGCGACCTCGATGAACTCATCGACGCACTCATCACCGCCGACACCGCCGAAAAATTAAAGGCCAGCGAAGCGTAAATCAGGTTTATGAAAGAATTACCAAAGCGCAAAAAAATGCGTTTAAAAAATTTCGATTACAATTCAAACGGTGCATATTTTATAACGATATGTACACAAAATATGAAATACGTTTTTGGAACAATCGTAGGGTGCGGCGTCCTCGACGCACCGTATATGCAATATTCAAAAT
>JACTVT010000031.1 GCA_014465955.1 Eubacterium sp.
AATATACATATTGACATAAAGTTTAACAGATTTATATATACAAAAAAATTTGCCGCACTATAACAGCACAGCAAATTTCTGTATTATTTTGCAAATATAATAATCTGTGATTTATTTCTTAAAGAAACTTACAATCTGATCAAATGTATCATCATCATTTGAAGAGAAACTGCTTGTTGCCGGTGCAGATTCAACAGGAGGAGCAACCTCTTTATTAGCAGTTGTTGACTTAATCGGAGCACCCGGACCGTTATCACCGAAACGTGTAGCAATAACAGTAATAATCATTTCATCTTCAAGGGTTTCATCAAAGTTTGCACCCCAGATGATTTCACAATCAGGATGAACTGCATTTGTAACAATTGTTGATGCAGCATCAATTTCTTCAAGACCGATATCTGTTGATGCAGTAATGTTAAGAAGAACACCGCGTGCACCGTCAATTGAAGTATTGAGAAGAGGACTTGAAATTGCCTGCTGAGCAGCGATTTCAGCCTTATCCTTGCCCTTAGCACGGCCAACACCCATATGAGCATAGCCTGCGTCTTTCATAATTTCTGTAACATCGGCAAAGTCTGAGTTTACAAGACCTGTAGCATTAACAAGATCTGAAATTGACTGAACGCCCTGACGAAGAACATCATTAGCGATTTCAAATGCATTGAGAAGTGTAATTCTTTCCTGTGTAACATATTTAAGATTTTCATTAGGAATAACCATAAGAGAATCAACATATTGAGCAAGTTCGTTAATACCCGACTGAGCCTGATCCATACGGCGCTTACCTTCAAAAGCAAATGGGGTTGTAACAACACCAACAGTAAGAATACCGAGATCTTTGGCAATTTTAGCAACTACGGGAGCAGCGCCTGTACCTGTTCCGCCGCCCATACCTGCAGTAATGAATACCATTTCTGCACCTGTAAGAACATCGGTTAATGCTTCACGGCTTTCTTCTGCGGCTTTTGTACCAACCTCAGGTTTGGCACCTGCACCGCGACCCTTTGTAGCCTTTTCTCCGATAAGAATTTTATGTGATGCAGTAGATTTTGCAAGTGCAGGCTTATCACTGTTTACGGCAACAAATTCAACATCCTGAATATTACAATGCACCATACGGTTAACGGCATTACCGCCGCCTCCGCCTACGCCGACAACTTTAATTGAAACTACTTTTGTATCATCTGTATCAATTTCATATCTTCCCATTTGTTAATTCTCCTTTATGTATTTTAAAATTCAACTACTTATATCGGTAGCACATTCATATTGTAACAGTATTGTAATCAATTTGCAATACTTTTTTTGTTTTTATTTAAATATTTTTTTCAAATTTTTTGTGAACAAATTATTATTTCTTGTGCATTTACGACAAATTGCGATTTTTTAACAATTTCTGCTTAAATTTCGTAAAGAAAAATACTTTACGTCAAAGTCTTTATTGCTCAGGTGTAAAGTAAAACTGCTTGCCGGTTGATAAATCCATCGTTCCCCTTGCATTCGGGTCTGATTCATTCAATTTTTCACATCCTGCAAGTCCCCTATATATTTTATTTTCAAGGTTTTCAAAATCGCCGAGTTTTAACACGATTCTGTTTTCATATACAATATAATTATTATTTTTTCCGTCAGAAGAAATTGCTGTCGCCTCTGTTATATTCAGTTTCTTAATCATTTCAGACAATTGATTAAGTCCCTTTGCGCTTTCTTCATTTTCAAAACCAATTGTAACTCCGTTTTCATTACTGATAACTGCTGCATTCTGAATTTCTATAGCACCATCTGCTGTTTCCTGAGATGCATTGTCAAGCACCTTAAATCTGTCGTCAAGCAAAGTATAACTTTCATCATCATTTTTAATTCTGTAAGCGGCAGTTGCCTCTGTTATATTAATATTTAACGTTGACGGAAGTTCTGTTTTTATATCAACATCATATATATAAGGCAGTTTTTGCTTAAGATTTTCAGCGCACTTTTCTTTATTGATAAGGAAAAGATTGTCACCCTCATCAATTGTGCAGTATGCAGTAATTTCTTCTGTAGAATACATACCGCTGCCTGATATATTTACTGTTTCGATTTTAAAAAACACAGTCAGTGACAATACAATGCCGACTGCAAGAAGTGCCAGAAGCAAACCAATTGTTATCAATGCTTTTCTCACACTGTTTTTTAGACGCCTTTTCTTATTCTGACGTTTTCGTTTTTCATTCGTTGAAACATTTTTATTCTGTTTTGATGTTTTTCTTCTTCTGTTTTCGCCTGAACCGTGTTCGTTATAAATTTTCGGCGGCTCAAGCCCAAAATCATAATCTTTATTATTCATACACACTCTTAATCCGTATCGGTACGTGTAATCTCAGCACCGATCTGCTTTAAACTGTTTTCTATTCTTTCATATCCTCTGTCTATATGATAAATATCACCAACAGTAGTGATGCCTTCTGCCGAAAGTCCTGCAACAACAAGCGCAGCACCGCCCCTTAAATCAGTACAATAAACATTTGCACCATATAAATTTTTAACACCATTAATAACGGCAATCCTGTCATTAACAGTAATATCTGCGCCAAAACGGTTAAGTTCACTTATATGCTTAAATCTGCTTTCAAAAATGCTTTCTTTAATAATTGTTGTACCCTTTGCTTTTGTAAGCGCCGCCATAACGATTGCCTGACAATCTGTTGGAAAACCGGGATACGGCATTGTATTTATATTTTTAACACGCTTAATTCTGTTTGGTGAAACCATTTTTAAATTACTGCCGTCAACATAAAGTTTGCATCCCATATCCATAAACACAGGAAAAACAGGACTTAAATGACCCGCTTTTATATCCTTAATTATAAGTTCCTTGCAGTTTATTGCGGCTATGCTCATATATGTAGACGCCACAATTCTGTCAGGTATAATTCTGTGTGCTGACGGATGCAGACTTTCTACACCCTCAATTTCAATTGTACTCTCGCCTGCCCCGAAAATCTTAGCACCGCACGAATTGAGAAAGGCGGCAAGATCGGATATTTCAGGCTCACGCGCAGGGTTAATAATCGTTGTTTTACCCTTTGCAAGAACCGATGAAATAATAATATTTTCAGTAGCACCAACGCTGGGAAAAGTAAGAATAATCTTTGTGCCGTGAATTTGAGAGGCACTACAGCAGATACAATTTCCGTTTTCTGTAATAACTGCACCGAGTTTTTTCAATGAACTGATATGAAGGTCAATCGGTCTTACACCGATATCACAGCCGCCGGGATAACAAAGCGACGCCTCTTTAGTTCTTGAAAGAAGCGAACCGAGAAAAATGATTGATGAGCGCATCTCCCGCATCATTTCCTCGGGAATATGGTTTTCGGTTATAACTGACGCGTCAACCGTTACTGTGCTTTTTTCTTTTTTAACCTTTGCGCCAAGATAGCGAAGAATTTTTATTGACGCATCAACATCTGCCAAATCGGGAACATTATGTATAGTACACTCGCCTTTAATAAGCAGAGTTGACGCCAATATCGGCAAAACAGAATTTTTCGCCCCGTGAACAGTAATTTCTCCTCCGAGTTTTTTACCGCCGTTAATTATAAGTTTTTCCAATTTATCCACCTGCCTGCATAATCTTTTTTATCCTATGCAAAAGATGAATAAATGTAACTGAATATTATTTTGCGAGTGAAATAATTAATTCTGCAATTTTTTCTCTTGAGTTATTTACCGCCATTGCTTTAGCATTGCTTTCAATTTCCGATATCAATATTTTATCTGAAAGAAGTTCATCAATCATATTACCGAGTAAATCCGAATTCAAATCTTTTTCTTCAATAATGCGTGCTGCATTTCTGTTTACAAGCGCCATTGCATTATGATACTGATGATTTTCAGCAACATACGGACTCGGAATCAGAATTGATGCCTTTCCGAGCGCCTCAATTTCGGAAAGTGACGATGCACCTGCCCTGCCGATAACAAGGTCACAGGCAGACATGCATATATCCATATTATCTATGTACTGCCTTACTTCAACACTGCCCTTTCTGCCATTTTGAAAGCCTGCTTTTTCAAACTTTTCAAGATACTCACCGCCGTTTGTGCCGACAGAATGAATATGATAATATTTTTCATTTTCAGCATTTTTAACAAGAATATCAAACATAGCCTTGTTAATCGGTTCGGCACCGAGGGAACCGCCGAAGGAAAGTACGAGCGGCTTGTCTTTATCAATGCCAAGCTGAGCACGTGAAAAATCTTTATCCGCCTTAATAATTTCGCCGCGGACAGGCAAACCTGTAACGGTAATTTCATTTTTAGCCTCTAAATGATTTTTGGCATCTTCAACCGTTACCATTACCCTGTCAACCTTTTTTGCGAGCGTTTTATTTGTAATACCCGGATAGGCATTCTGCTCGTGAATACAGGTAGGAATACCGAGTCTTACTGCCTCTTCAAGAACAGGTCCGGAAACATATCCGCCGAAACCGACACAGACATCGGGTTTAAATTCCCTGATGATTTTTTTACTTTCACCTTCCGACTTAATCAGCCGTGCCACTGTTTTTACATTATGAGCAATTGCAGACGGTGAAAATGAACGGCGAAAACCGCTTATATCAATAGTTTTAAAATCAAAGCCGGCATTAGGAACAAGCCTGGCCTCCATATGGTCCTTCGTACCTACAAACAAAATCTCTGTTTCAGGCATAATTTCTCTGATATACGAGGCAACTGCTATGGCAGGATTTATATGCCCTGCCGTACCTCCCGCAGCAAAAAGGATTTTCATATTCTACACTCTTTTCTGATTTGATTTTCGCGAAATGGATAACACTACACCGATTTCGGCAAGCAGCATAACAAGCGCCGTGCCGCCGTAACTGAAAAACGGAAGCGCAATTCCCGTGTTTGGAATCGAGTCAGTTACAACCAAAACATTAAATGCAACCTGTGCGCCAATCTGCGTTACGATACCGATTACAGTTAACGATGCAAACCTGTCATTGCATCTAAGAGCAATAATTATGCCCCTGATTACAAGTGCTGCAAAAAGGCAAATAATTACTGCTGCACCGAAGAAACCGAGTTCCTCACATACTATAGAAAAAATAAAGTCATTCTGCGGTTCAGATACATACATATATTTCTGCTTTGAACCTCCGAGTCCTGTGCCGAAAAAGCCGCCCGAACCGATTGCATAAAGCGAATTATTCGTCTGCCATCGTGCACCGAGGGGTTCAAAATCCTTATCAAGCCAAGCAGTCATTTTTTCCTGAACATAATTCGGCATAATATCGGGTCTTGCAAAAACCAATATAACACCTGCAACCACAACCGCTATACCGATAATAAACATTGTTTTATTAGAGCCGCCTGCAAACATAACGGCAACACCGATTGTGAAAAGAAGAATTACACCCGAAAGGTGATTTTCAAGACCGACCAGACCTACAAACAGACCTACAATGAGAATCGGGAAAATGAAACCTTCTTTAATCCTGTTCATTTTATTGGCATTTTTTGAAATATATGACGCCAGAGTAATTATGAGCGCAAACTTTGCAATATCAGACGGTTGAAAAGTCAGGTACAAACCGGGAATCGGAATTCTGATATATCTTTTAAACGCCTCGCCCTCATCTGTTGCGACATTTGTATGATAGAACAATACAATAATCAAAAGAGCAATTGATATGCCGAATAAAATCGGTGTAAGCGCTTTAAAAACCTTATAATTCATTTTTGATATTACGAGCATTATGACTATGCCGACTGCCGCAAAAATGAGTTGTCTAAAAAAATAATGATATGAATTATCATATTTATAATAGGAATAAGCGTAAGATGATGAAAAGAGCAT
This sequence comes from Eubacterium sp., assembly GCA_014465955.1. Classification (GTDB taxonomy): domain Bacteria; phylum Bacillota; class Clostridia; order Oscillospirales; family Acutalibacteraceae; genus Eubacterium_R. The sequence goes on from JACTVT010000031.1 coordinate 5,849, forward strand.
AACTAGACCGATAGCAAGAATTACCATTGTCAATCCGAAAAACGGAATATCAAAACCGCCTGTTACAAAGAGATCTGACATTTTTAATTTACCGAAACTTTTCTCGGGTCTGATTATTGAACTTTCTGTATCTGTTTTTCTTGACCTTTTTCTGCGCTCAGGTTTTCTTCTGCGCCTTTCAGGCTCTTCGTTATCCCTCGGGTATCTTACAGGTGGTTCAAGTGTATCTGCCATATTGTGCTCCTTTCTGAAAATTTAATTTTATATAAAACTATTGTGTAACACTGCCGAAAGCAATAAGCAAAACTGCAATAAGCGTGCCGACTGCATTTACCGTTGAAAAAACAATACAGATTTTCTTTTCTTTCCAGCCGCACATTTCAAAATGATGATGAATCGGCGCCATTTTGAAAATACGTTTGCCATGTGTAATTTTAAAATAGCCAATCTGAATAATATCGCTCATTGTTTCGCAAACATAAACAATACCAATCGGAAGCAAAAGAATAGGACACTTAATTGCAAAGCCGAGTGCAGTTACCAAACCTCCGAGAAAAAGCGAACCTGTATCTCCCATAAATGTTTTAGCAGGATTCCAGTTCCAGCAAAGGAAACCGAGAACACCGCCAAGCAATGCGCCTGCCAATACGCCCATTCCTGCAAAGCCCTGCAGGAATGAAATTGCAATGAAACCGACTGCCGCCGTAGCGGTTACTGATGAACAAAGTCCGTCTATACCGTCTGTAAGATTAACCGAATTTACACAGCCGTAAACAATTACAAAACTGAGCAGCCAAAAAACAATTGCAGTAAACGGATTTTTTTCAAAATTAACCGAGCCAAGGAAAGGAAAATACCATACTGTATTGTGAGAAAGCCAGAGCGTAAGAATATAACCGAAAGTCATTATTGCCTGACCGAGCGTTTTCTGCTTGGCAGAAAGACCTTCATTTCTCTTCATTTTAATTTTGATAAAATCGTCTGTGAAGCCGACTACACCGCAGCCGAGTGCAAGACAAAGCCCACCGATAATAAGAACAAGTTCTCTGCCCTCAAAGAGTGCCGAATACTCGCTTTCAATCGTTCCGCCGGAAAAATGAAGAGCAATAAGACCGGCTGCCACGGAAACAGTAATGCCTATTATAAACATCAGCCCGCCCATATTCGGCGTGCCCTGCTTTGATTTATGCCACGACGGTCCTATCTCAAGAATAGTTTGACCGAATTTAAGTTTTCTTAGCCAAGGAATTATTATAAAACCGAGACCTGCCGTGATTCCGAATGCTAAAATCACACTTATTATCATTGCAACCGTGCTGCTCATTTATTATTCCCACCTTTTATATATTTCTGAAATCACTTCTTCAAGTTTCATACCCCTGCTCGCTTTAAACAAAACAGCGTCACCTTTTTCTGCAATTTCAAATAATTTATCTGTTAATGACTGTTTACTGTCAAAAAGATATGCATTCAAAAGTCCGTTATCCCTTGCACCATCAACAATATATTTTGCATCACTGCCGACACAGAGAAGATAATCAATTTTATTTTCAGCCGCCATTGTGCCTACATCATAATGTGCCTGTTCTGAATATTCGCCGAGTTCAAGCATATCGGACAACACTGCAATTTTTTTACACGCCTGAATGCCTGCAAGTGTTGTAATACCCGCTTTCATTGAATCGGGAGAGGCATTATAACAGTCTTCAATTGAAGTTATGCCGTTTATTTCAACAACCTTCTGCCTCATACCCGACGGCTCATAAGTCTTCAGGGCATCTGCAGCAGTTTCTGCGTCAATATCAAGCAGAATGCCGACTGCAAATGCAGCAAGCGCATTATAAACATTATGTTTGCCGATTGCAGGGATTGTAATTGACCGTTCTTTGCCGAAATACTGAACCGTAAATGAAGTTGAATTCGGATTTTCTTTTATATCAACTGCTTTAAAATCAGCATCATTATCAACTGCGTAGAAATAGATTTTATAATCATCATTCTTCACTGTTGAAAGTAAATCGTTGTCACCGTTCAAAAGAAGCGGAGCGCCTTTTTTCAGCCCATCAAGAATTTCCAGTTTGGCTTCAAGTATACCTTCGCGTGAACCCAAATTCTCAATATGTGAAACACCGATATTCGTAATAATTCCCACAGTCGGCTGAGTTGCAGTTGACAAACGGTGAATTTCACCGAAATGGTTCATACCCATTTCAATAACTGCCGCCTCTGTGCTGCTGTCAAGCATAAAGAGCATCTGCGGAAGTCCGATTTCATTATTAAGATTGCCGAGCGTTTTTATTGCCTTATATTTTGAATTTACAACAAGATGCGTAAATTCTTTTGTAGTTGTTTTTCCTACCGAGCCTGTAAGTGCAACTATCGGAATGTCAAACTTACTTCTGTAATAACCTGCAAGGCTTAGCATCTGCTTTGCCGTATCATCAACCTTAATGTACGGCTTATCAATCTTAACATCTTCCGAAATCATAACGGCAGCAGCGCCTTTTTCAAAAGCCTCATCAATAAACCGATGGGCATCAAACCTTTCACCCTTTATGCAGATGAAAAGGCATCCTTTTTCAATTTTTCTTGTATCAATTGCAACAGATGTGATTTCAGTGTCAATATTGAATTCACCGCCGCAAACCTTTGCTATTTCCGAAACTCTGAGTGTTTCCATCAAATTTATTCTCCTAAGATTTCTGCTACTGCTTCTCTTTCATCAAAATGAATTGTACCTGTCGGTAAAATCTGATATGTTTCGTGACCTTTGCCTGCAAGCAGGATTATATCATCTTTTTGTGCATTTTCGATTGCAAAACGAATTGCTTCCTTTCTGTTTTCAACGACTTTATAAGGTGTTGAGCAGTTCTGCATACCCTCAAGTATATCGTCTATAATTGCCGAAGGATTTTCAGACCTCGGGTTATCCGAAGTAACAACGCAGTAATCAGAAAGCATTGACGCAATATTACCCATTAATGGTCTTTTTGTTTTATCACGGTCACCGCCGCAGCCGAATACTGTTACCACCCTGCCTTTTGCAATCTCTTTAAGCGATGTAATAATATTCTCAAGACCGTCAGGTGAATGTGCATAATCAATAATGACGGTAAAATCTCTGTTTGTCGGCACAACCTCTATTCTGCCTTTAACACCTTCGCACAGAGGCATTGATTTAACAACCGAGCCAAAATCAATACCCATTACAAGCGCAATTGAAGCGGCGCAAAGTGAATTGTAGACAGAAAACCTGCCCGGAATTGAACAATGAACTCTGCCGATATAATCACATACCAGTTCATACTCAACTCCGTTTGAAAGAAATCTTACATTTTTTGCTACATAATCTGCATTATTTGTATTTACGGCATAAGTATAGATTTTGCATGGCAAATTTTCAACAATTTTAAGTCCGTTTTTATCATCTGCATTCGTAACGGCAATTTCACAGTTTTCAAACAGAATTCTTTTCGCATTAAAATAATTTTCAAATGTTTTATGATAATCAAGATGATCCTGTGTAAGATTTGTAAAAGCACCGATATAAAAATGAAGTCCGTTTACTCTGCCCTGAACAAGCGCCTGAGAAGAAACCTCCATAACGCAGTATTCACAGCCTGCATCTGCCATAAGCCTGAAAAGTTTTTGCAGTTCATACGGGTCGGGGGTAGTGTATTTTGCAGGATAAATTTCATCGCCTATCATATTCTGAACCGTTCCGATAAGTCCTACTTTTTTACCGAGTTTTTCAAGAATCTGCTTAACAAGAAAAGTTGTTGTTGTTTTTCCATTTGTACCTGTTAAACCGATAAGTTTTAATTTATCGGCAGGATTGCCGTAGAAATTTGCACAAATCTGTGAGAACACAGCACGGGTATTTTCAACAATAATCTGATTTTTAAGTCCTAAATCTTTTTCAGTTACTACTGCCGATGCGCCGTTTTTGAGCATTTCATCTGCAACTGAATGACCGTCAAAAGTTGCACCTTTAACGCAAACAAAGAGAGAGCCGGCTTTAACGGTTCTTGAATCCTGCGTAACGTCAAGAACTTCAGTATCGTTAAAGTTATTTAAAACTTTGATACCCTTTAAGATTTGTGATAATTTCATTTTGATTCCCCCAAAATATTGTTAGTCAAGGACTGCCTGATTTGATTTGAATGATACTGTAATGACTGTGCCGATTTCAACCTCTGTGCCTGCCGCCTCGCTCTGCTTATGAGCGGCTACCATAGCGTTTGAGGTATCCTTGCCTGAAATTCGTATATTAAGATTATTTTCAGCAGCAAGCTGATTAACCTCTGAAAGTGATTTGCCTATAAAATCAGGCACTGCAACGGTCTGCTTATCTCCGCTTGTATAAATCACAACTGTTCCGCCGTTCGGTATAAGTTCAGATGCTGACGGGCACTGCTTAATAACCGTATCGCCGTCGCCGACGATTTTACATTTAAAGCCTGCATTTTCAAGTTCTGCCTTTGCTGAATCTGCCGATTTACCTATAACGCCGGGAGTTTTATTTGTTAACTCTTTCTTTTCATCATCTGTATAACGAGGTTCAATGCTGAGTTCATTCATTGCCTCTTCAACCACCGCTGCGGCAATCGGTGCGCAGATTGCACCGCCGCCGAGATCAACGCTTGGCTCATCGCAGATAATAATCATTGCAATTTCAGGGTCATCGCTTGGTGCAATTGCGGCAAAAGATACGATATATTTATCTTTTTCACCCGGTTTAGATTCACCGAGTTTAGTTGACGTACCCGTTTTACCGCCTACACGGTAACCTGCAACATAACCGTTTTTACCTGTTCCGTTATCAACAACCGATTTCATCATAGTAGAAACGGTTTTGGATGTTTCTTCGCTTATAACCTGTCTTAAAACTTCAGGCTGCGTTTTTGAAACGGTGTTACCGTCTGCATCCTTTATTTCGTCAACAAGATAAGGCTTAACGATTTTCCCGCCGTTCGCTATTGCACAAAGGCCGGTGCACATCTGAATAGGTGTCAAACTGTTTGTCTGTCCGAAAGAAGCAGATGAAAGTTCAACGATACCGTACTGATTTTCTTCATAATACTGAGGATTTGCCTCACCGGGAAGGTCAATATTTGTTTTTTGCGTAAATCCGAAACCATCAAAATATTTAAAATAATTATGCGCGCCGAGTTTCTGGCCGATTGTGATGAAAAACGGATTGCAGGAATTTTCAAGTCCCTGTGTAAATGTTTCAAGTCCGTGGCCGGGATGGTAATGGCACTTCATCGTATATTTATCAACCTTGATTGAGCCTGTGCAGTTAAACGTTGTATCAAGCGAAACAACATTTTCTTCGAGAGCGGCAGCCGCCATAAATGTTTTGAAAACAGAACCGGGAACATAAGTATCCGACACTGTAAAATTACGCCACTGTTTCTGAACATAAGTACTCTGAAGTTCGGTTTTTTCATCACCCTGTGCCTGCTCAATTTCATCGGCATAAGGCTGATATGCGATTTTATACGGATTGTTGCAGTCATAATCGGGAAGTGACGCCATTGCAAGCACTGCCCCTGTTTTACAGTTCATAACAACGCCGTAGCAGCCTTTGGCGCTGTATTCTTCAAGTGCGTTTCTGAGTTCCTTTTCGAGATAATACTGAATGGTTGTATTGATTGTAAGAGTTAATGACTGACCGTCCTGAGCCTCAACCGATGTTTCATAATCAGATGAAATTGAATTTGACTTAGCGTCCTTGGCTGTAATAATTCTGCCGTTTGTGCCTGTAAGCTGTTCATTGTAATACGATTCAATTCCTGCAAGCCCCTGACTGTCTGCACCCGTAAAACCGATAACTGTTGAAGCAAGCGAACCATATGGATAATATCTTTCCGTTGCCTGCTCAAAACCTACACATCTGCCGAGTTTATTTTCTTTCACAAAGGCTGCAATTTCTTCTTTTATCCTGTTTTCAACCTTATTTTCGACAACGGCATATTTATTATCCTGCTGACTTTTTTCGAGCAATTTCTGCTTTTCTTCATCGTCATATTCAAACACGCCTGCAAGATAATCGACAATTGTCTGCCTTTTTTCGTCTGTTATATTTGACGGGTCAAGAAACACTGTCCACACTGTTGCCGACTGAGCAAGCACATTACCCTGCGAATCATAAATTGCTCCGCGCATTGCCTCTACCTCTGTATCCGACAACTGCTGACTCTGAGCCTTTTCGGCATATTCACCGCCTTTAACAACCTGAATATAAAAAAGACGGCACAAATCTGCAGCAAACAGTGAAACAATTACCATCATCACAATAAATGTTCTCGAGGCAAGTTTTTTTCTGAATCCGCCTGTCATATTTCTCCGTCCTTTCCAAGATTAAGTTATATCTTAAAATTATTATATATAGTTATCGGGCGGATAATATCCGCCCCCGGTAAATTCTGTCAACACAAATCCGCCTTTACAATAATACTGTAAAAGCATTAAAAATATTACTAATCTGCTGTTTCGGCAGGCGCAGTACGGGCCTGTTTAAACTCAGCAGTATCAACATATTTTATCTTATTGGAATCAAGCCTTGTCATACCGAGTTTTTCAACAGCATATGTGTCTATCTGCGATACGGACACCATTGCCTCAAGTTCTGCATTAAGACTTATATTCTCACTTTCTGCAAGTGCAATCTCCGACTGAAGTTTTGCTATCTCCCTGTTAAGTTCATTTTTCAGAGAAAAAGTGAACATTACGGCAAAAAGCATACACATAACTGCAAATGTAACCGCAGCAATGGATATAGCCTTTTTAAATGCAGTTTTCTGCTCTGCAACAAGTTGTGCACGGTTCTTTTTCTTAGTGCCCGGGGTAAGTCTTAATCCTCTGCGCCTTTCCGGCTGAGTCGGAGCAGTTTTCGGTGCGGCAGAAGAGCGTGACAGATTGAACGCATCCACCGCATATGAAGCATCATACTCATAAGAATATCGCCTGAAATCGTTTGTATTAGTCATTACTCTCTCCCTTTCCGAAATTTATATCTAAATATGATTAATACTTTTTAAATGCACGAAGTCTGGAAGACCTTGCACGTGGATTATCGGCAAGTTCTTTTTCACTCGGTGCTTTGGATTTAAACGGCAGTTCGCCTTTAGGCTTGTTACCGCAAACGCAGATTGGAAATTCTTTCGGGCAGGTGCAGCCCCTTGTCCACTCTGCAAATTTTTCTTTAACAATTCTGTCTTCCAGTGAATGAAATGTAATTACGGCAATTATACCGCCGGGATTTAACACATCAAAGGCATTATCAAGTGCCTGACTTAATTTTTCGAGTTCGTCATTCACTTCAATTCTTATTGCCTGAAATGTTTTTCGTGCCGGGTGACCTTTTTTCATTTCCCTCTGCGGCATTGATGATTTAATAATATCTACAAGTTCAAACGTTGTTTCAATCGGCTTGTCCGCTCTTGATTTAACAATATTTTTTGCAATGGAACGGCTGAACTTTTCTTCGCCGTAACGCCATATTACATCTGCAAGGCTCTGCTCATCATAACTGTTTACAACATCATAGGCAGACAAACCGTTTTTGCTCATTCGCATATCAAGCGGAGCATCCTGATGAAAAGAAAATCCTCTGTCACCGTTATCAAGTTGAAACGAACTTACACCGAGGTCAAGCAGCATACCGTCTATACCGTCAAGCCCGAGATTATCAACAATGTTTTTAATATTGGAAAAATTATTATGTACTATAGTTACATTAGGCAGCGCACCTATTCTTTCATTCAGAACGCTTATGGCATCGGGGTCCTGATCAATTGCAATAAGCCTTTTTGCAGTTTTTGCAATTTCTTTTGAATGACCTCCGCCGCCGGCAGTACCGTCTGCAATAATTTTTTGTTCATTCAGTTCAAGTGCGCTTATTGCCTCATCAAACAAAACGCTTTTATGTACAAATTCCATCAATTTTTATCACCGGCTTTTGCCTTGTCCATCAAATCAAGGAAGCCTTCCTTACTGTTCTGTGTGGATAAATACTTTTCTCTTTCTTCGGAATTCCAGATTTCAATCGTTTCACCGTGACCGATAAAAATTACCGAACTGTCATTCGAAAGACAACTTGCCTCTTTGAGCCTTTGATTTACCGTAAATCTGCCCTGGGCATCAAGCGATGCTTCTTCTGCCATTGTGAGAAGTTTGCTTGTAGTATCATACTGTTGAGTTTCTGTGCCCTCAAGCATACGGTTGTAAAGTTTTTCAAATACATCTTCAGGGTAAAGAACAAGGCATTTTGCCCCTTTAACCGTAAAAAGAACGGTATAAAAATCTTTTCCGAGGCGTTCGCACCATTTTTTCGGAATGGAAAGTCTGCCCTTACTGTCTAATTTGTAATTGTCCAGTGTGCCTACAAACAGCATAAAAGCACCTCTCCTCTCCTAAAAAATTGCGATTTTGCAGTTCAAATTTTGGAATTAACTGAATTTTGTGGGATTTTATTGAAATTATTGCCACTGAACTTATTATAGTAGGGACAATCCGTATTGTCAAGGTCAAAAGGCTGATATTTTTTCCAAATTAAAAATTGTAACAGAATTGTAATAATTATTGTACACTGTCTAACAATATGATATAATTTGTAATAGAATAAAATTAAGGAGAATTCAGTATGGCAGATTTTAAAACTACCTGGAGAGAAAAAATCGGCTACGGCATAGGTGCAGTCGGTCTGGACCTTTCGTACGGCTTATTTTACTCATATCTTTCCTACTATCTTTCAAGTGTGCTTGGTTTAAAAGAGGGCTTTTTACTTCTTTTAACTCCGCTTGCACGTATCTGGGACGGTATCAATGACCCGATTATGGGCACAATTGTTGACAGCACGAAAACAAAAATGGGCAAATACCGCCCGTGGATTGTTATAGGCGCAGTATCAAATGCAGTCGTTTTATCGCTCCTTTTCACTTCCTTCGGTATGAGCGGAACTAAACTTTACGTTTACATAGCGTTTATGTATGTGCTTTGGGGAATGACAAACACTATGGCTGATATCCCCTATTGGTCTATGGTGCCGAGTTTTACAAATGACCCGAAGGACAGAAACCTTATTGCAACAGTAGCAAGAACCTTCAGCGGACTCGGTCAGGGTATAATCACAGTTGCTACACCTATCATTCTTCCTCTGCTTTCAAGCGGAATGACAACTGACAAAGGCTACAGTGCATCGGGCTTTTCAAAATGGGCAATCATATGCGGTGGACTTTTAATTCTGTTTTCATCAATATGCGTTTTATCAACAAAAGAACGCCATGTTATTTACAATGCAGAAAAATTCAGTTTCAAAAAAATGTTTAAAGTTATTGCTTCAAACGACCAGTTGATTGTGTTTATGATATTTGCAATGATTTCAAACGCAGGCTGGTATCTTACAAGCGGAACGGCTGTATACTATTTTACAGATGTACTCGGCGAACCGACTGCGCAAAGCCTTTTTTCAATGATTGGCGCAATAGGCTCTGTTTTAGGTCTGCTTGTAATTCCCGTTCTCGGCAAAAAGTTTTCAAACCGAACGATTTATCAGATTTCGCTCGGTATGGCAATTATCGGCTACGTGCTGATGTATATTTTCGGTCCTGTTCTTAAAATCACGATTGCGCTTGATATCAGTTATATTATTGCAAGTATAGGCATAGGCTCTATGTTTGTTGCACAGACTATTTTCCTTGCAGATATTGTTGACTACGGCGAATTCAAATCAGGCAAGCGAAACGAAAGCATAACATTTTCAATGAAAGGCTTTTTGCAGAAAATGGCATACACAATTCAGACCCTCTTCCTTTTCGGCGGTCTGGGAATTATGAACTACAACTCTCAGATTACAACAGGCACTGTAAATGATGCTACAAAGAGTGCTATCGGCTTTATCTGCTTTGGTATTCCACCTGTGCTTATGGTAATTTCACTGATTGTATTCAGTCTGAAATTCAAAATTCACGGCAAACTGCGTGAAGATGTTCACGATTATATTTCTGCAAAAAGAGCAGAAGAAAATGATGCTGAATAAAAGCAAAATTCATACTTGACAACATATATTGTTTTATATATACTATCACTTGCTGATTCCATATATGGTCATCGAAGAACTTGCAGCCGCAGTTGCAACGGCAATTATTGTAATATCAATATTTTTGATCATAAACAAAAAGAAATACAGGTATTAAAAAATTCCGTGGATTTAATTATCCACGGAATTTTTCTCAATATTCAATAATGTTTGCTTTATGTCCGTTCCGCAGGCATAGCCTGTAAGACTGCCGTCTGCACCTACAACACGATGGCACGGCACAATTATTATTATCGGATTTTTATTATTTGCACCGCCTACTGCTCTTGCGGCTTTAGGTTTACCGATCATAGCGGCAATATCCTTATAAGACGCTGTTTTTCCGTAAGGCACAGTCAGCAAAGCATTCCACACAGCTTTCTGAAATTCGGTGCCGTTTAACCTAATCGGTATATCAAACTCTCTTCGCTTTCCGCAAAAATATTCTTCAAGTTGTGTTTTTGCAGTAATAAACAATCTGCTATTATCTCCTGAACCGATAAAAGCATTATCAACATATACACGTGTTATAAAACTGCCGTCATCTTCAACAACAATTCTGCCGATGACGGAGTCAAAACTTCCTTTATTCATATTTTCTCCAAATAACCGTTTCATTATAAACAAGTGAATCAAGAAAAAAGCCGTTCATATGAACGGCTTAAAATGAATTATTTATTTCCCTTTTTCTCCATAATACCCTGACGGATTCTTCTTACGTCGGCAAGTGCCTTATAAAGTGAATCGTCGATGGCAAGAAGTGTATCATCAGCGTAATTATTTACTGCTGTAAGCATTTCACGGCTCTTATTCTGAGCAGATGTTACCATTTCGTTCGCCTGTGTTGTAGCGTTGCCGAGAATTTCGGTTGCCTGATTCTGAGCCTCACGAACATAAGCATCTCCCTCGTCTTTTGCCTTTGCAACGATTTCGGCAGCCTCAGCCTGTGCAGTCTGTGTAATCTGATCTCTTGCTACAAGTTCACGAGCCTGTGCCTGAGCCTCCTGAATGATTTCGGCAGCCTCTTTTTTAGCCTCTTCAAGAATACTGTTTCTTGAATCAACAATAGCCTTTGCCTGCTTTGTTTCCTGCGGAGTGTTAAGACGGATATCCTCAATGATAGTCTTAATTTTCTCAACGTCAACAAGGCTCTTTTTTGTCATCGGCATAGATGTTGCATCATCAAGCACGTCCTCTAAATCTTCAAGCAAAATATCTGTATTAGTCATAATTTGTTTCTCCTTTACATCTTTTTATTACATCATCTAAAATCTGCTGCGGCACAAAGCGGGAAATATCGCCGTCAAGCCTACAGACCTCTTTTACCATACTTGATGATAAAAACATATTTTTGCCTTTCGCCGTAAGAAACACCGTTTCAATATCAGGCAAAAGACTTTTATTCGTTAAAGCCTGCTGAAATTCATAATCGAAATCAGAAACAGCCCTTAAACCCTTAACAATAGCAACGGCGTTTTTTTCTTTTGCGTAATTAACCAAAAGACCGTTATATGTATCAACCTCAATATTTTCCTTTGATACGGAACGTTTAATAAGTTCCATTCTTTCATCAAGTGAAAACATCGGACTTTTCATACTGTTGCCCGTTACAAGAACAATTACCTTATCAAATAACTCGGCAGCCCTTTCGATAATATCTATATGGCCCAGCGTTACAGGGTCAAAACTGCCGGGGCAGATTGCAATTTTCATAATTCTGCGTCCTTAATATATTAACCTTTTTTATAAAGAGTAAGTTTTGTTTTTCCGTAATTTCTTTCTCTGCAAACTGAAAAATCGCCGAACTGCTCCGGAAGATTTTCATCTTTTGCAGTTTCACATATGATAACACCGTCATCGCTTACGCTGTTAACAAGTGCAGGCATACATTTTTCAACAAGTCCCTTGTGATAAGGCGGATCGAGAAAAACAATATCAAAACTGCCCTTTCTTGAAGAAAAAACAACACTGTCGCACATTACTACCTGTGAAACATCATCAAAATTACAATGTGAAATGTTTTTTTCAACAACGCTTTTTGCGTTTTTATTATTTTCAACAAAAGTACAAAAGCGTGCACCCCTTGAAAGCGCTTCAATTCCAAGTTGACCGGAACCTGCAAACAAATCAAGAACTTTTCTGCCCTCAATTTCAAACTGAATCATTGAAAAAAGGGCCTCTTTTACACTCTCGGCAGTCGGTCTTGTAACATCATCGCCGGGCAAAGTTTCAAGCCTTCTGCCACGTGCACTGCCTGTTATTACTCTCATCATAATACAAATTTCCTTTTACTCATACAAAAACATTATACAAGGCAAATTCCTTATAGTCAAGTTTATTAACCTTATTTTTACAATTAATTCTTTCAATAATTATTGTTTATGAAAGAAATTATATATATTTTCGGCGTCTTTTCTGCCGATTCCTTTACATTCGGCAAGTTCATCGGCGGTACATTCTTTGATTTTGGAAATCGTTTTGAAGTGCTTTAAAAGTGCCTTTGCTTTATTTTCGCCGATGCCCTCAATGCTTAAAAGGCTTGATGAAAAAGAACTTTTCTTATGCTTTTTGTGATGATATGAAACGGCAAAGCGGTGCACCTCCTCCTGAATTCTTGAAACAAGCGTAAATGCACTGCGGTGTGAATTAATCTCAATCTCACCGCCGTTATAGGCAATGGCACGGGTGCGGTGCTTATTATCCTTAACCATGCCGTAAACCGCCGTGTCAATATTCATTGCTTTGATAACAGGAAGAACTGCATTCACCTGCATTTCACCGCCGTCAAGCAGAATCAGATCGGGCTTTATTTTAAAAGTACTGCCCTCTTCATCATTATAATAATGATTAAAACGCCTTGTAAGCACCTCGTTCATTGATCCAACATCATTCTGACCATCAAAGCCTTTGATTGCAAACTTTTTATAGGCTGACTTCATCGGTCTGCCGTTATGAAAAACAACCATACCCGCAACGTTATCGGCACCGAAGGTATGCGAAATATCATAACTTTCAATATATTCGGGTGGTTTCGAAAGACCGAGAAGATGAGCAAGTTCATCAAGAGCGGCAACCTCTTTACCGAGTCTGCCCTGATTCTGTGCAAGATGCTCGTTTGCATTCTGAATACACATATTGACAATTGAAAGATGCTCACCCTTCTGCGGATGAATAAACTGAACCTTTTTCTCTCGCTTGCTTTCAAGAAACTGAGTGAGCAGTTCTTCGTCTTCTATCTCACCGTCCACGGCTATACGGCTGGGAATTCTGTCTCTCATAGCGTAATAACGCTCTATAAGTTCAAAACGGGCAGACGGCAAATCGTCAACAGCGTCAATAAGCCAGAATTCACTGTCCGTCAGCCTGCCGTTTTCAAAACGTATAACCTCAAAACACGCTTTTTTGTTTGAATTTACAAGGGCAAAAACGTCTTCTTCGGGTACATTTATGGAAACAACCTTTTGCTTTTCGTCAAGGTTTTTGATAGCCTTGATTCGGTCACGCAATTTGCCTGCCTCTTCAAACTGTAAATTTTCAGAGCATTCATACATTTTTTCGGTAAGTTCACGCACAGCCTGCGCACTGCCGCCTTTAAGAAAAGCAACTGCCTCGTTTACATTATTAACATATTCTTCCTTACTTATACGCCCTGCACAGGGTGCGGAGCAGATACCCATAAACCCATTCAGGCACGGACGTGATTTGCCGTAATCCCTCGGAAAATGCTTATTGCATCTCGGAAGTTTAAAAATTTTTAAAGTTTCTTCAACTGCCTGTTTAACCGAAAAGTTTGAAATATACGGACCGATATACACTGCATTATCATCGTCCATACGCTTGCACTCTGAAATTCTCGGGAATTCCTCTTTCGTAATTTTGATATAATTATAACCCTTATCATCTTTTAAAAGAATGTTATATTTTGGCATATGCTGCTTAATCAGCGAACATTCAAGAACAAGCGCCTCAAACTCTGTATCAACAAGAATGTAATCAAAATCGTCAACATTTTCAACCATTCTGATTACTTTAAGCGAGTGATTGCTGTGTGAGCCGAAATAAGATGAAACTCTGTTTTTCAGTTTTTTTGCCTTGCCTATATAGATAATTTTTTTATCCTTATTTTTCATAATATAAACGCCGGGCTGCAATGGCAGCGCCATGGCTTTTCTGCGAAGTTCCTTTTCGGTCATAAACAGGCAAAGGAAACCATGTTCGGATTTAATTTTCTTTGCCTAAACACCTCCTTAAAAACAGGGATAAAATAAAGGCACAGAAAACTGTGCCTTTCAAGATGTAAAATAACTAAATCAGTCTGTAAAGCCGCTTTTAACAAGGGCAACAAGACCGTCAACTGCGTCTTCTTCGTCAGCACCGTCTGCAATAATGCGTATGTCGGTTCCGCCCATAATGCCGAGTGAAAGTACGCCTAAAAGAGACTTTGCATTAACTCGTCTTTCTTCCTTTTCAACCCAAATTGAAGACTTAAATTCATTTGCTTTCTGAATAAAAAATGTAGCAGGACGAGCGTGAAGACCAACCTGATTTTCAACTTTAACATCTTTAACGAACATAATAAAAACCTCTCATCAAATAAAATACAATAGTATAACCTTTGTCATTACTATATTATATCACTTAAAAAATTTAGGTCAATAAATTGAGTAAAAGTTCGTATGCTTTATGAATTTAATACAAAATATTGTGCCATTGTTTGTGCAAATTACACATAAATTTTTATTATCACTTCAATTGCGACAAATATTTTCTGTCCTCTTTCGTAAGGTCTGCTTTTTCGAGCATATCGGGTCTGCGCTCGGCAGTACGTTTCAGTGACTGCTCTCTGCGCCACTTGTCAACATTGGCGTGGTGACCCGTCAAAAGAACATCGGGCACTTTTCTTCCCCGCCATTCATACGGGCGTGTATACTGCGGATATTCAAGAAGTGAATTAAAATGGCTTTCCTCTTCAAAGCATTCATCGTTGGAAAGCACGCCCGGCAGCATTCTTGAAATGGAGTCGGCAAGAATAAGTGCAGGCAGTTCACCGCCTGTGAGAACATAGTCGCCGACAGAAATTTCCTCAGGCTGAAGTTCTTCAATTACACGCTCGTCAATGCCCTCATAATGACCGCAGAGAAGTGCAATATTATCAAGTTTGGAAAGTTCAACAACACGTTTTTGCGTTAAGGTTTTGCCCTGCGGCGTGAGATAAATCAGATGAGGAACTGTGCCGTCTTTCTCGCAAATTGCCTGAAAACAGTCGTACACGGGGTCAACCTGCATAATCATACCCATTCCGCCGCCGTAAGGCGTATCGTCAACTCGCCTGTGCTTATCCTTCGTATAATCTCTTATATCAACACATTCAATCTGCACCTTGCCCGCACTGCGTGCCCTGCCGATAATGCTTTCGCTGAGATACGCATTGCACATTTCGGGAAAAAGTGTTAGAATACTGATTTTCATATAATTAACCTCGTTAAATCAATTTTGCCATTATGCAAGAACAACAGGCGGATAAT
Organism: Eubacterium sp.; assembly: GCA_014465955.1. Taxonomy (GTDB): domain Bacteria; phylum Bacillota; class Clostridia; order Oscillospirales; family Acutalibacteraceae; genus Eubacterium_R. The sequence continues at coordinate 21,458 of JACTVT010000031.1, forward strand.
ATCCGCCCCTACGATATTGTAGGGGCAATTCACAATTACCCGTTTGCGTTGTAATTATTGTTATACACGGGAGGGCACGGAGACCCTCCCCTACAGATTTTTTAATTATCATGTTGCCATTTTTTAACTTTCTTTTTTTGCTTTATATACCCATAAAAATAGTATATTGCAAGCATTAACAAAACAATCTCTTCAATTAATATTAAAATCATTCCATCTGATATTGTTATTCCGTTAAAAATTATTCCTATAATTATTGGTATCAAAACAATTAGTAAAAGCAGCAATACTCCTAACATATTTTTAAAATAAACACACTGAAAATATTTATCTCTATACGCAATTAAATTCTTAAAATCTCTGTTTTCCCCTGTAATCCGATAAACATTATATTTAGTTTGTATAGTTTGTATTTCATTTGCAGAATATTCAGACAGAAGTTGATGTCCGCATTCATACATACCGGGATGATTATCATTATACATAGTATAAGTTATTATATAATCGGAATCCTTAGGCTTTGATTCTTTAAAATAAAACCAATAGGCGTATTTAATATAATCTAAACGATACCCCCGTTTTTCCATTTCATTTAGTTTATTTTCAAGTTTGTCAATTTTCCATAACGGAAAAAATATAAATTTTTTCATAACATAATCTTCTTTAGTATCTTGCAGGGGACAATGCCCTTATCGCACCAACTGTTATTAATCAAACAGACCTTGCATATACTTGATTTTTATTATTTCGTTGTCGGTGTCAATTTCTTTGACGATATCGGGAATGACGGGAACATATTTTTTTGTGCCGTTATCTGCAAGTTCAAGAATATCGGATGCGCCGTGGTTTAGAACGTCTGTTACTATGCCGTATTCCTGTTCGGTATCCAGATCAACAACACGGCAGCCGATTAAGTCAGCAATATAATTGGCATCATCATCAATAACGGCATCATCACGGTTACCGTAAATGATTTTATTTTTATATTCTTCTGCCTGCTCAATTGAAGTAATTTCTGCAAATTTAATAATTGCCATATTCTTTTGAGGGCGAACAGCAACTGGGGTAAGCGCCTTTATACCTTTATCATCAAGATATACCGTTTCAAACTGCTTTACATAATCTATATCATCACACCACAAATCAAGTTTCAGTTCGCCTTTAATTCCGTGGGTATTGACCAATTTTCCGATTTCAAGATATTGTTTCATTTAATCACCAAATAATATTATATATAAAATTAATATAATTGCAAGATTATTACACCACATCCACCGCAAGCGGTCCCCCTTCCCACTCAAGGGGAAGGCAAAAGAAACGGGAGGGCATAAAACCCTCCCCAAAAATTTAATCAATTTCAACTGAAATTTTTTCGTCGTTTCTTGTTGCTGCTGCACGCATTACAACACGGATCGCCTTGGCAATTCTGCCCTGCTTTCCGATAACTCTGCCCATATCATCTTCCGAAACGTGAAGATGATAAACAATTACGCCTTCTTCGTTGATTTCGTCAACATCAACAGAAACCTTATCAGGATTATCTACCAATCCTTTAGTAATGGACATTAACAAATCTTTCAAAGAATACACCTCCCAATCTTTAATGAAAGAAATTAAAGATTAAAGAATGCCTTCTTTTTTAAGAATGTCTTTAACAGTGTCAGTTGGCTGTGCGCCGTTAGCAATCCATTTCTTTGCTTTTTCAGCGTCAATTTTAACCTCAGCCGGGTCAACCATTGTGTTGTATGTTCCGATTTCTTCGATGAATCTGCCGTCACGAGGGAATCTTGAATCTGCAACTACTACACGATAGAAAGGAGCCTTCTTTGCACCCATTCTGCGAAGTCTGATTTTTACTGCCATTTTAGTTACCTCCATAAAAAATATATTAAATAATAAATATTACTAAACCAATTAATATTGGGTTAATACAAATTATAATCCGAACGGATTGCTGTTCTTTTTGCCGCTGCCTGTCATACCCATCATTTTCTGTGCCATTTCAGGGTTTGCCTGCATCATACGGCGCATTTTTTTGCTTACTCTGGGTCCTTTATTGCCGCCGAACTGACTTATCATTTTTTTCATCTGCTTAAACTGAGCAAGAAGTTTATTAACATCTTCAACCTTCATACCGCAGCCCGCAGCAATACGCCTTTTGCGTGAAAGATTTATGATATCGGGATTTTTTCTCTCCTCGGCAGTCATTGAATAAATGATTGATTTAAAGCGTGTGAACGCACCCTCGTCAATATCTTCATCCTTGATTTTACTGCCGATGCCCGGAATCATTCTAATTGTATCTTTAATACTTCCCATTCGCTCAATCTGGTCAAACTGATCAAGCAAATCATTTAAATCAAACTTGTTTTTTGCAAGTTTCTTCTCAAGTTCTGCCGCCTTTTTCTCATCAAGGCTCTGCTCTGCCCTTTCAATGAAGGAAAGTACGTCGCCCATACCGAGAATACGTGACGCCATTCTGCTTGGGTGGAAAGTTTCAAGGTCACCGAGTTTTTCGCCTGTGCCGACGAATTTAATCGGCTTACCTGTTACCGCTCTTACCGAAAGTGCGGCACCACCTCGTGTATCACCGTCAAGTTTTGTTAAGATAACGCCATCAATACCGAGTGTTTCATTAAAACTTTTGGCAACATTAACTGCGTCCTGACCTGTCATTGCGTCAATAACGAGTAAAATTTCATTCGGGTGAACGGTACTTCTGATATTCTGAAGTTCAGCCATTAACTGCTCATCAATATGCAAACGGCCTGCTGTATCAAGAAAAACATAATCATGACCATGGTCTTTGGCAAATTTAACTGCCTCCTGCGCAATAGTAACAGGATTTTCAGTGCCCATTTCAAAAACGGGAACTCCAATCTGACCGCCGACAACCTGAAGTTGTTTTATAGCGGCAGGTCTGTAAATATCGCAGGCAACGAGGAGCGGTCTGTGGCCCTCTTTTTTCAGTTTCAATGCAAGTTTTGCACTGTGCGTTGTTTTACCCGAACCCTGAAGACCGCACATCATAATGATGGTTGGCGGATGGTTTGCTGTGGCAAGCCTGCTTTCGTTGCCGCCCATAAGTGCAGTTAACTCTTCATTAACTATTTTAATAACCATCTGGCCGGGTGTTAAAGACTCCATAACATCCTCGCCGACGGCACGTTCTGTAACTGTTTTTGTAAAATCCTTGGCAACTTTGTAGTTTACGTCTGCCTCAAGCAAAGCAAGACGAACTTCTCTCATTGCCTCTTTAACGTCGGCCTCAGTAAGTTTACCTTTGGCACGAAGTTTTTTAAAGGAATTTTCAAGCCTTTCGGAAAGACCCTCAAATGCCAAAAGCAATCAACTCCTTAATTAATATGTTTCGCTGAGAAAATCAACAAGTGATTTAATTCTTGAAACATTATCATTCACTTCTCTTGACAGACTGTGATTCAGGTTATATTCATTAATAGCCTCTGCACACTGCCGAATTTCGTCAAGACCTTTTTTCATTTCCGTAAAGCGCTTTGCAAAGCCGAGTGATTTTTCCATCTCATAAAGTTGGTTTTCGGCACGCTTAACCGCATCTCTTACACCCTGCCTTGTAATGCCCTCGTTTTCGGCAATTTCGGATAAAGACAAATCTTCATCATAATAGTAAATCAGAAAATCGTGCTGCTTTCTTGTAAGCATTTCGCCGTAGAAATCAAGAAGATATGAAATCTCTAAATTCTTTGCCACAATTTTCCCTCCTACCAAGCACTGGGTGTAAAGTATTTAATCTTTACAGCAAGAGATATTATAC
>JACTVT010000032.1 GCA_014465955.1 Eubacterium sp.
TGATAACGGGCACACAACAGGGCTATGCAAACCCGCAGGGCGCAACCCAGCGTATTCACGCAACAAAGATTTTGTACGGTTTCGGTAAAACGTGCAACATCGGCAATTTTGGATAAGTAAAGTTAACGGGAGGGCACGGAGAATTTGCAATTCGGCAGACCCTTTTGTCTGCTTTCGCAGACATTTTTGCTCAGCCGCAGACGGCAGACCCCTCTGCCACTGCGTGGCATCTCCCCTATTAGGGGAGTCTCCTAACAGGGGAATAACCTCCCCTACAGAATATCAATAATGCATTCGTAGGGGTCGGCGGTCTCACCTGTCGGCTCGGTCGGTGCTTCTGCATTGCAGAGGTGTCCACCGGACACCCGCACCCTCGACGACCCGTAAAAAATCAAATAACGTTCAATGTAGGGGCGGATATTATCCGCCCGTTTTTTGTGCCCGTTTTACTGAACGTCCCACGGCCACGGGTCTTTGAGCCATTCGTCGCTGTTGTTTGAACTGAGCGTAATCGGTCCGAATTCAGCCTCAAATTCAGCCTTTGCTTTTTCAAACTGCATTTTATATTTTTCGTATAATTTTTGAGCCTCTGTGTTGTCAAGATGGGTGTCAAGATACACTCTCATTTCCCACATTGCAAACTGAATGGAAGAAAGTTTTAAAAGCGCTTTTTCTCTGTTCATTTCAGTGCTCCTTTCCCTGTAAACGGTTTATCAAGTTCAGGAAACAGTGTGCCTGCCATAAGTGCTTTTTCCTGCTCGCTGTAAACGACTGCCTGCTGCTGAAAAGGTATATATGCCATTGTCACCGTTGCATTATCGGGCAGCGGCGGAATAATATTTGTTTTCGGTTTCAGAAAACTCGGGTTAAATAAATCTTCATATTTATCCATAGTTAATTCTCCTTTCTTTTTATAATATGCATATTTGTGAAAAATGACAGATTTTGTATAGCGCTGCTCTCCCGTAAAAAATTTTTAAACATATAATGATATTGGATTGTTTAAAATCAGGAAATAAAGGTAAAAATATTATTGAATTAACAAATTAAGGGTGATAATGATGACTGTTAGACGAGGCGATATATATTATGCCGATTTAAGTCCCGTTGTTGGCTCAGAACAGGGCGGTGTGCGTCCTGTACTTATTGTGCAGAATGATGTGGGCAATAAATTTTCGCCGACTGTTATTGCTGCTGCGATAACAAGTCAGAGGGATAAAACAAATCTGCCGACTCATATTGAAGTTGACGCCCGTGACTGCGGTCTTGCCAAAGACAGCATTGTGCTTTTGGAACAAGTGCGCACGATTGACAAACGCCGTCTGCGTGAAAAAATGGGCGCACTTGATGACGGCTCTATGGGCAAGGTAAATGAGGCATTGTCGGTTTCTTTCGGCTTATAACAGGCGGACAACTCGTTTTTACGGGTTGTTCGCTTTTTTACTTTATTAATGGTTGATAAAAATTTTATTTAATGTTAAAATTAATTTATCAATATGAAAGCAGGTGTGATTATGCAGAAAATAGCACAGTTTGAAAAAGTTTCTTTTTCTCAGTTCAAGGCAGACTGGAAAAAGAATTTCCCCGAAACGGCAGATGTTAAGGCTGTTTATGATTCAATAAAAATGCCGAAAAGGGCAACAACAGGTTCGGCAGGATATGATTTTTATGCGCCGTCGGATATTAAACTTGAAAAAGGTAAATCTGTTTTGATTCCTACAGGTATTCGCTCTAAGATTAATGACGGCTGGGTGCTTAAAATTTATCCGCGTTCGGGACTTGGATTTAAACACAGAGTTCAACTTGACAATACGGTGGGTATCATTGACGCCGATTATTATAATTCTTCAAACGAGGGTCACATTATGATAAAACTGTCCTGTGATGCACATGATAACGGTCATATTGTTGACTTGGCGGCAGGCGACGGCTTTGCTCAGGGTATTTTCCTTGAATTCGGTATTACTGTTGATGATGAGGCTGACGGTGTACGTGACGGCGGATTCGGCTCTACTACAAATAAGGTGTAAATTATGAAAAGATTTTTGAAAATCATATCTCTGATTACGGCGTTTGTTTTGGTTTTGACTTGTTTTTACGGCTGTGGTGCTGAAAAAGCAGAGGCGCTTGACTTTCCGCTTGACGGTGATGCTTATGCCTTTGATGATTCAAACGGTATTTCCGTGCACGACCCGTCACTTTTTAAGGCGGAAGACGGTACATATTATATCTACGGCACGCATATTGCATCGGCAAAAAGCAGTGATCTGATAAACTGGCAGACTGTTTCAAACGGCGTTTTTGACAATAACAATACGCTTGTTACGGTAAAATATAATCTGCGGCAGACTCTTGCCGAGCCACTCTCGTGGTGCGACGGTTATCAGAAACAGTGCAAAACCAAAAAAGATGAATGGCAGACGAATATCTGGGCGTCGGATGTGTTTTACAACAAGGCAATGGGCAAATACTGCTATTACGCCTGTTCTTCCGTTTTCGGCACGCCTGTGTCGGTTATCTGGTTTGCTTCTTCCCCCAATCCCGAAGGACCGTTTGAGTATCAGAACGCTCTGATTTACAGCGGCTTTAACAAACTTACGAAATTCGGTAAACAGAAATATCCTACCCATTACAGTTTTACAAATCTGAGTGAACTGATTGAAAACGGTACGATTACTAAAGATGAAGTTGAAAATGCAGAGTGGTTTGATAATGAAGGAAATTACGACTGTTCCTATGGTGCATACCCTAATGCCATTGACCCTGCCTTGTTTTATGATGAAAACGGCAGACTGTGGATGACTTACGGCTCATACAGCGGCGGTGTTTATATTATGCCGTTGATTGAAGAAACGGGATTGCCTGATTACGACTATATGAGAAATACAGACGGCTATGATATGTATTTCGGCAGGCAGATTACCAAAACAAACGGTGAAACTGCAGGCACGGGCGAAGGACCGTATATTGTGTATGATAAAGAAGCAGGATATTATTATCTTTATTTAACATATGGCGGTCTCGGTGCGCTTGACGGGTATAATATCCGTGAATACAGGTCTGAAAATCCCGACGGTCCTTATCTTGATGCAATGGGCAATAATGCACTTGAAATGATGAATACGGGTCTGAAAATCAACGGCAATTATAAATTCAGTTTTAATGATACTGCACGGCTTTCGGGCGGTCATTCCTCATGTTTTATTGATGATGACGGCAGAATTTATCAGGCTTATCATCAGCGCTTTAATGACGGTACGGGTGCGGTTTTCTATGATGAAATTCATCAGATGCTCAGAACCGAAAACGGCTGGCATACAATGCTGCCGCTGAAATTCGGCGGCGAAACGGCTCAGTCGGTTGATTATTCGGATATTGTCGGAAATTACGAATTTATAATGTTCGGAAATGAAACAACTGCTCTTGAAGATAATACGGATTGGGGCAGTGCAGACTCAATAGTTGAGCCGACATTTAAAGCGCAAATAAGCGCAGACGGTACGCTTACAATTTATCCGAACGGAACAGACAGGTCTGTTACAACAGATTTGTATTTGAAAAATAATTCGTATCAATTTACATTTGCTTTTGAAAATGCGGTGTATTACGGCGTTTTCTGTAAGGGCACAAAAGACAGCGGCAATGAAGTAATGACGCTTTCGGCAGTGGCAGATAATAACAAAACCGTGTGGGGCGTAGCGGAATAGGTCGTATTTTTTGGATTTTTACTATTATTAAACCGCAAAAATTCGCTCTTTTTTCGGTGCTTTTATACATAATTTGATAAAATGCTTGACTTTTTAAATTTATTTGTTTATAATCTTTCACGGATATTAAAGATAATATTCAAATACCCCTGACATACAGGTCGGAGGGAGGGAATGTTAAATGAGTCAGGTTAAGCTTAAAGAAAATGAATCTCTTGATAGTGCGCTTCGTCGTTTTAAGCGTCAGACTTCCCGTGACGGTATTATTCAGGAAGTAAGAAAAAGAGAGCATTATGAAAAGCCTTCTGTTGCTCGTAAAAAGAAGAGCGAAGCTGCTCGTAAAAGAAAGTATAAATAATCAGTACATAAAAATGAGCGTAGAGGAGGGGAACGATTTTTCGTTCCCCTCAAATTTTTCGGAGAATCAGTTATGAAAAATATTCTTGTAATAAACGGTCCTAATCTTAATATGACAGGTATAAGAAAAAAAGGCATTTACGGTGACGAAACCTTAAAGCAGATTAACGATGAAATTAAATGCTACGGCAAGGCAAACGGCGCCAAGGTCAGTTTTTTTCAGTCTAATCATGAAGGCGAAATTATTGATGTAATTCACGAAAACAGAGAAAAATTTGACGGCGTAATTATAAACGCGGGTGCTTATACACATTATTCTTATGCTATAAGAGATGCAATTGAGGCTGTTGCCGATTATCTTCCTTTTGTTGAGGTTCATATGAGCGATATTCATAACAGAGAGGAATTTCGTAAAAAATCAGTGCTCACAGATGTTTGTGTTAAACAAATTTGCGGTTTCGGCAAAGATAGTTATAAAATGGGTATTGATTTATTAATGGAAATATTATAAAATACTATTGTAATTAAAAGTTTAGTGGAGGTATAACCTAATGATTTCAGCAGGTGATTTTAGAAACGGCGTAACATTTGAGGAGGACGGCAACGTTTTGCAGGTTGTCGAATTCCAGCATGTTAAGCCGGGTAAGGGTGCTGCTTTTGTAAGAACAAAAACAAAGAATGTTATTACAGGTGCTGTAACTGAAAAAAGTTACAATCCGTCTGCAAAGTATCCTACAGCATATATTGAAAGAAAAGAAATGATTTATTCATACAGTGATGACGGACTTTATTACTTTATGGATCAGGAAACCTTTGATATGATTCCTGTTTCGGAAGCAGATTTAAGCGATAACTTCAAGTTTGTAAAGGAAAACGACATTTGCCGTATTCTTTCATATAAGGGCAAGGTTTTCGGCGTTGAACCGCCTACATTTGTTACACTTGAGGTTACAAAAACCGACCCGGGATTCAAAGGCAATACTGCAACAAATACATTAAAGCCTGCAACACTTGAAACAGGCGCAGAAATCCGTGTTCCGCTCTTTATCAACGAGGGTGATTCTATCCGTGTTGATACAAGAACATGTGAATATATGGAAAGAGCATAATTATAAGGAGTTAAAATTATGAATACTATTGAAAGCCTTGGCTACCTTAAAGGTTTGATGGACGGTCTTGATATTGACGGTTCAAAGAAAGAGGCAAAAATTTTCAAAGCAATAATTGATGTGCTTGATAATCTTTCACAGGATATTGATGATGTGTGCGAAGATGTTTCAATGCTTGAGGAACAGATTGATGTTATCGACGAGGATCTTGCAAGCGTAGAGGAATACCTTGAAGACGAAGATTATGATTGCGACTGCGATTGTGACTGCTGCGACTGCGACGACGATTGCTGCACCTATGAGCTTGAATGTCCGGCATGCCACGAAACAATCGAGGTTGATGAGGATACTGTTATGGAGGGCGGCGTTGAGTGCCCTGTATGCGGCGAATATCTTGAGCTTCAGGTAGAGCTTGACGACGAGGAAACAGAAGAATAAATTATTATTCAAAGCAAAAGCACCTTTTCATTCCTAAAGGTGCTTTTCGTGATATTATGGGGTGATTAAATGAAAAAATTTCTATCTGCCTTAATGGCTGTTATTATGGCTTTTTCCGTTTTGGCGGGTCTGGGCACTTTTTATGCCGAAACAAATCCCACGCTTGATTTTACCCCGAACAGACCTATTGAATTTCACGATATGAATAAATGCCTTTTCAGAGAAAGGGAATTTAATACAAAATTAAGTTCGCAGCATCCGGCTTATACTGATGACTGGCGTAATTTTTTCTGGTGTGATTTCAAACCGCAGTATGCAGCAGATTATTCATTTGATATTAAATCCAAGTTTAAAATGAAATGCGAGATTTATGATGCCGACAATAATATGCTTTCGGCAGGTAATTCACCCGAAGCAAAAGAAAGTGACGGTTTATATCATTTCAGTTTAACCTACCGCCTTGAAAAGGGTGCTCAGTATTATTTTAAATTTGCGTTTACCGAAGGAAATTATGATACTGTCGGCAAATTTACTGTTTATTTTTACAGCGGCGAAAGCGGCACTTTAGATGATACCAATCCTTTGGACCTTTCTATTAATAACAGTTATCTTTATACTTATGAACTTGCAGAATATTCCGTTCCTCAACTTATGCAGGATCTGAAATTTATAGTTTTTTATCCTAATGGCAAATTTTCTAAGTGGATAAGCCGTGAAACACCTATAACTGCGCTTGACGGAGTTGATATTATATTCAATGCATCCGATTGTCAGAAAACAGTCGGCAGGCATACGCTTGTTGCGCATTATCTTGGATATGAGACAGAAGTTCCGTTTGAAATTGTTGAGTGTAAGCATAGTTATCAGATTAAAAGTATTGATGAGCCCGAGTGGAAAAAGACGGGCAAAGTGAATTACGAATGTACAAAATGCGGCGATACATACAGTGATATTATTCCGACTGCCGAGGAATTGAAACCGATGATTGAGAAGACGCTCAATTCAAAATACGGCGACGGCATATATAATGTAAATGCCGATATTAACAGAGATAAGGTTATTAACGCCCGTGATGTTGCAATTGTGTTGAAAGCATATGAGGCGTACAATCCGAACCCATCCACCCGAAAAGGCGAGGGTATCAGCCAATCCTTTGCAGAACAGCCGTAAAAATTATAGTAACGGGCAATTCGTGAATTGCCCCTATGGTGTTGCCGTTAGGTATTGTTTGTCTAACGGCGAAGTGAGGGCACTTCGCCCTACGATATTGTTTTTGTAATTCTGTAGGGGAGGGTCTCTGTGCCCTCCCGTCAAATTATACACTGCGTAATTTCAATGATGTGAGTGTTGATGCTTACATCAACCCGTTATAAATGGAGTGTTATATGAAAGTAAAATGTTTAACTAAAGATTGTATTACCAAGACGGCACCTTGTTTTCTCAATCCGAATAAAACCTTTCGTGATATGGAGGATTTTATACCGTTCAGCACTTTTACTTCGACAGAAACAGGTGTTCGGTATTCTGTAATTGTTGATTCGGAATACACCGTGTATGGAATAATGGTTCACGATAATATTATGTATTATCTGATATCATATGAAGAAAATCAGTCGCCTGATTGGATTCCAAGTTGTTTATTTGAGGTGTCGGAAAATTCAATTCCCTGTTTTTGGGAAATCAAGACTTCTTTTGTTAATAATGATGAGATTATGTTTATAATAAGCCATTGTGAAATAGTTAATGACTTTAATCATATGATTGGATTAATTCAGGGTAATTCTCTTGATTTTGAAAAATTCAAGCAAGACATTAAGGAATATTGAAAAATGAATGTGGAGGGCTTCTGTGAGAAACTCCGCCTACCTGTTATATATATGTAACCCAAAACACCTCCCGTATCGGGAGGCGTTTTTTGTTATCCCAAAGCGTTTCTTACTGCGTCGCCTGTGTCACGTGCGGCGTCACCTACTGCGTCGCCTGCATCTCTTACCACATCTCCTGCACCTCGTGCAACGTCACCTGCCGCATCGCCTACATCAGATGCTGCCTCGCTTGCATTTGTTGCCGCATTGTCTGCCGCATTGCTGAGGTCTTCTCCTGCGTTTGTTGTAGTTGAGGTTGACGGTTTAGTTGTAGTCGTTGTTGCATCGTTCATTTCGTTTTTGGAACAGCCGATAAAGATTGCAGAAATTACTGCTAAAGATAATATGAAAACAATTAATTTTTTCATTTCTGATACTTCCTTTCGTTTTATTATTGCCTTGTTTTATTGCATTATTATAAATTTTAAAAATTTTTTTAATAATTCTGTTTTATTTTGTAAGTGTGCCGTTGTCTGAATAAAGCAGAAGCAAAATATTTTCTTCTTCGCCTGTTTCTGTATTGATATAAATTAAAACATCTTCACCGCTTTGTTTGTTTCTGCAAAGAAATTCGTAGCACATTGCCTCTTTGCCGTTTTTGAGCGGTATAACTGATAGTTTTGAAGAAATTAAATCGGCGCTTTTTGTGAGTTTTGAAACAGCATCATTCTGATTGATTTTTATTTCACCAAACTGTCTTTCGGTGTGGTTTGTAAGATAACCTACTGTTTCAAGCGAGTAAATTTTGCCGTCACTCAGAGATACACCGATTTTGATTAAGTCGGAATAATAAACGATATTGTTTTCCGTGTATGCAAAGTTGAACAGACATATATCACCGTCAATCGCATAGTAGGTGCTCTGCATATTTTTATAGCCGATTTTATCAAGAAAAGATTTTGCAAGATTTTGTGCGTTGTCGGTTGTTATGCTTCTTCCGTTTGCTGAACCGCTGTTCAGAATATATGCAATATATCCGCCGTTTTTTGTAATTCCTATACTAATGCTTTCATAAGTGAAATTGTAGCAAGGAATGTTACCCACTCTGTCTGATTTTGCTGTTAAATCTTTTGCAGCAACGCCCAGTGCACCCGCCGCTGTTTGTGCCGCCTGTTCACGGCTGATTTCATTTGAATTTTTTATCATCTGTGATTCTTTGTTCAGCACCGCATCTGCAAAAGGTCCGTCATAAATAAGCGTAGGATAATCGGCAAAAGCCTCTTCAGCCTGCGTGAAATCCAATGAAATTGACGCTACAGATGAACTGTCAGTTTTCGATTTGATTTCATTTTCCGTAATTTTGTTGCCATAGGCGCATTTTGTAACCATATCCGAGACTGCTTTTGAATATGTTTTTGCATATGATAAAAGCATATTCATATTTTTCAGTTCATCATCGCTGATTTCACTGCCGTTTCTGATTTTTGATGTCATATAGTTTGAATAGTCGCCTGCCTGACTTAAAAATTTGTATGCCCCCGACAGGTTCATCTGGTCAATAGGCAGATGTGAGAGTGAATTTTTAGCTGTGTTGCACTCACTGTACAAATCTTCGGAAAGTTGCGCCATCATTGTAGGACTTGATGCATATGCGCTTTTGGCTAAATTTGTTTCAATCATATCAAGACATTCTGCGAGTTCAGTCAGACTTGACTGATATGTTGCTTCCAGTTCTGCCTGATATCTTCTGCTTTCAACATTGCCGATTATGGCATATGTTGTGATAACTGCAATAAAGCAAAGTGAAAATGATGCAAATCTGATGATGTTTCTGTTACTCATTGTTATCCCTCCGATTTTAATTTTACCCTGAAAATGCAAAAACATACAAAAAAGTGCTTTATTAGGCGAATGTTTTGTGATATACTTAATTTTGTGTATACATAATTAAATATATATCTTAAAAATTAAAATCGGAGAGTTATAAATGGCAAAAAATATAAAAAGAATAGTTGTAAAGGTGGGCACGTCCACATTAACGCATAAAACGGGGAAAACCAATATTGCAAGAATTGCAAAACTTGTATCTGTTCTTTCTGATTTGAAAAATGCCGGATATGAAATCATACTTGTGTCATCAGGCGCTATTGCTATCGGCACAAGCAGACTTCGTCTTGCAGAAAAGCCGAAGGAAATCAAAGGTCTGCAGGCGGCAGCGGCAGTAGGTCAGAGTGAACTTATGTTTTTATATGATAAACTGTTTTCCGAATATGATGTTGTTGTAAGCCAACTTTTGTTTACTGCTGATGATCTTGACAACGTAAACAGTAAAAAGCATATTGTTGATACTTTTAATCAATTGCTTGAATATGACTGTCTGCCGATTGTAAATGAAAATGACTCTGTTTATATTGAAGAACTTTTAAACGGTGATAATGACTGCCTTTCGGCAACAGTGGCAGTGCTTACTGATGCTGATTTGCTTGTGCTTTTAACTGATACAGACGGTATGTATGACGGAAATCCGTCTGAAAATCCTGATGCAAAGCTAATAAGCAGGGTAGAGCAAATCAACGACGAGATAAGAAGTCTTGCAGGCGGTGCAGGTGCAAAAGGCACGGGCGGTTTTGTTACAAAGGTAAAGGCTGCCGATATAGCAACAGGCGCAGGAATTCCTGTTGTAATTATGAACGGCTCAAAGCCCACTGATATTTACCATGTGCTCCGCGGTGAAAGCGTCGGCACTTATTTTGAAGGGGGAAAATAAATGAAAACGCTCGGAATTAATGCCCTTGAGGCAAAGGATTTTCTTTCAACGGTAACTACCGCTCAGAAAAATGAGGCTTTGCAGGCTATTGCAAATGCACTCAGAAATAATATTGATTATATAATTGAAGAAAATAAGAAAGACCTTGAAAACGGTAAAAATTCAGGGCTGAGCGATGCGCTTCTTGACAGATTAATGCTTGATGCAGACAGAATTGAAGGCATTGCAAAAAGCGTTGAAGAAGTAATTGCACTTGATGACCCATGCGGAAAAGTGCTTGAAACAGTTGAAAGACCAAACGGTCTTGTAATCAAAAAAGTATCTGTTCCTATCGGTGTTATCGGTATTATATATGAGGCACGTCCTAATGTTACGGCAGATGCAGCAGTACTTTGCCTTAAAAGTTCAAATGCTGTCATTTTAAGGGGCGGCAAAGAGGCAATCTGCTCAAGTATTGCCATTGCCGATGTTATGCGCAATGCAGTTAAGAGCGTCGGCTTTAATGAAAATGTTATTCAACTTGTAACCGATACCTCACGTGAATCTGCAAATCAGATGATGAAAATGAACGGTTATCTTGACTGCCTTATCCCGAGGGGCGGCAAGGGACTGATTAAAAGCGTTGTTGAAAATTCAACAGTTCCCGTTATTGAAACAGGCTCGGGCAACTGCCATATTTACGTTGACGAAAGTGCCGATATTGAGATGGCGGCAAATATTATTTTTAATGCTAAAACGCAGCGCATAGGTGTGTGCAACGCCTGCGAAAGTCTTGTTATTCACAAAAATATTATCGCAAAGGCTCTTCCTAAAATTAAAAAACTTCTTGATACAAAAAATGTTGAAATTCGCGGCGATGAAACTGCTCAGTCGGTTTGTAACGGTATCGTGCCTGCTTCGGATGAAGATTTCGGCACGGAATATCTTGATTATATTATCAGCGTAAAAACAGTAAATAATCTTGATGAGGCAATAAAACATATTAATAAATATTCAACCCGCCACAGCGAGGCAATTATTACCGAAAATGAAGAAAATGCAAAGGCTTTTCTCGCAAGAATTGACTCGTCATCTGTTTATGTAAACGCTTCAACCAGATTTACTGACGGCGGTGAATTCGGTCTCGGTGCGGAAATCGGTATTTCCACACAGAAACTTCATGCAAGAGGTCCGATGGGACTTCGTGAACTGACTACAACTAAGTATCAGATTTTCGGAAACGGACAGACAAGATAAAACAGGAAATACAGGAGAATTTTAAATTATATGGATAAGTATAAAAAACTTGCCTCCAATACTATAATTTTTGCAATAGGCACGTTTTCGTCAAAACTGCTTTCGGTTGTTCTGACATTCTTCTATACGCGTGTGCTGGCAACAGGTGATTTCGGCGGTGCAACGCTTATACAGAATGCCGTTAATATTCTTGTGCCTATCGTAACGCTTGCCGTCAATTCGGCGTGCCTGCGTTTTGCACTTGATAAACAGCACGGCAAAAAAAGTGTTTTTACAACAGGACTTACAACTACACTTGTAGGTTTTATGATTTTCTGCCTGTTTTATCCGCTTGTTGCAAAAATTAATATCAATGACTTTAATCTCGGTCAGTATGCAATACTGCTTTATTTAATGCTGCTTGGTTCATCACTTCGCCAACTTGTACAGCAGTTTGTGCGCGGCTCGGGGTTTGTAAAACTTTATGCAATAGACGGTGTTATTGCAACTGCAACTTCAGCAGGCTTTACATTCCTGTATCTCGGTGCGTTCAAATGGGGAATTTACGGCTATATAATGGCAATTTTCACAAGTGATGTTCTGTCTGTAATTTTTATGGGCACAATGATAAAACTGTGGAAAGGTATTGATTTCCGCCACGGTCTTAACAGGCGCACTTCAGTGCCGATGCTTAAATACTGCATTCCGCTTATCCCCACTATTATTCTTTGGTGGATTATCAATGTATCAGATCAGTATATGGTAACGTATTTCAGCGGTGTTTCCCTGAGCGGACTTTATACTGCCGCTTATAAAATTCCGAATTTTGTTACGATTTTTGCGTCAATTTTCATTGATGCGTGGCAGCTGTCGGCAGTTGATGAATACGACAACGACGGAAAGTCGGAATTTTTCACCAAAGTGTTTAAAGCGTACAGCGGTGCGCTGATTTCAACCGCAAGCCTGCTTATAATTTTCTCAAGAATTATTACCGATTTTTATCTCGGCGAAGAATACTATGAATCGTGGCGTTATGTGCCGATTCTTGTTATCGCAACAACATTTTCGTGCTTTGTCAATTTTTATGCGTCTGTTTATATGGCAGAAAAAAAGAGCGTTCTTTCAATGCTTACGGCAGGCACGGGCGCAATAGTCAATATCATTTTAAATCTTATATTGATACCCAAATTCAATGCTTTCGGTGCTGCAATCGCAACGGCAGTTGCCTTTATTACAGTGTTCATTTTAAGAATTTTCAACACAAAAAAATATGTAAATATCAAGATAAATTATCCCGTATTTTTAGTTTCCGCCGTATTGCTTGCTGCAATGGCAGTTGTTATGATTAATGAAATCGGCGGCGGCCAGTGGCCGAGTTTCTTTATAACACTTGCACTCGGTGCAGTTGTTATTCTGATTAATTTAAGGTCTGTTATAGATATTGTTAAACTTCTTCTCGGTAAATTTTTTAAAAAGAAAAAGACTAAAGAGAAGTAAAAAACATAATATATATTGTAACTTACTATTGAAATAATCAATTTTTTAGTGTATAATCAACAAACAAAGTGGAAAATTATATGCTTTAATAAATTATTTTTGGAGGATTTGTATATGAAATCAAAGATTTCCATTTCCCAGGCAAAGAAAATGATTAATGATAAATTAAGCCACTTCTTCGGTGTAACACCCGAAACGGCATCTGTTGAACAGCTTTATAAAGCAGTTGCAATGATAGTCCGTGATGAACTGGCTGAAAAGAATAGCAATTTCCGTAAAGAGGCAGAGGGTCAGGATTCCAAGCAGATTTATTATCTCTGTATGGAATTCCTTATGGGCCGTTCACTGAAAAATAATCTTTATAATTTAGGTTTAACAGATGTTTTTGAACAGGCACTTAAAAGTTTTGATGTTAAACTTGATACACTTTATGAAAAAGAGCCTGATGCAGGTCTCGGCAACGGCGGACTCGGCAGACTCGCGGCTTGCTATCTTGACGGTCTTGCTACAAATGGCTTTCAGTCTATGGGTTACTCAATCCGTTATGAGGCAGGTATTTTTAAGCAGAAACTCGTTGACGGCTGGCAGACAGAACTTCCCGATTTCTGGCTCCCGGGCGGTGATGTATGGCTTGTACCGCGTGAAGAACGTGCCGTTGAGGTTAATTTTGAAGGCTGGGTGGACGATAGTTGGGACGGTGATTATCACCGCGTTGAAATGCGTGACTGCAACATGGTTACCGCTATTCCTTACGATATGTATGTTTCGGGCAAAGGCAACGGCGTTGCAAGACTTCGCCTCTGGGCATCACGCAAGCCCGAACTTGATATGAGCCTTTTCAATCAGGGCTCATTCATTAAGGCTATGGAACAGTCTGCAATGGCAGAGGCTATTTCAAAGGTTCTTTATCCTGCCGATAATTCACCTGAGGGCAAGTCATTAAGACTTCGTCAGCAATATTTCCTTGTTTCTGCATCTATTCAGGATATTATTCACCGCCATTTAACAAAGTACGGCACACTTGACAATCTTCCCGAAAAGGTTGCAATTCATATTAATGATACACACCCGACTATGGCTATTCCCGAACTTAT
Source organism: Eubacterium sp. (assembly GCA_014465955.1). GTDB lineage: Bacteria > Bacillota > Clostridia > Oscillospirales > Acutalibacteraceae > Eubacterium_R. Next base: position 13,990 of record JACTVT010000032.1, read on the forward strand.
GAGAATTATGCTTGATGAGTGCGGCTATGATTGGGACAGCGCATGGAATATTGTAACAAAAACCGTGGCTTATACAAACCACACGGTTATGAAAGAGGCACTTGAGTGCTGGAGTGAAGAACTCTACAGCAGGCTTCTTCCGAGAATTTATCAGATTACAAAGGAAATTGACAACCGCTTCCGTGCTTATATCTGGAGCGTTTCATATGATGCCGATAAGGTAGAGAGAATGGCAATTGTTTCGGGCGGCGTTGTTCGTATGGCAAATCTCTGCGTTGCAGGCTCACACTCCGTAAACGGCGTTTCCGCACTTCATTCGGAAATCCTTAAAGACACTGTTTTCAATGATTTCTATACTGTTACACCTGATAAATTCAAGAATGTAACAAACGGTATTGCCTTCAGAAGATGGATTTGTCAGTCAAACCCGAAACTTACCGATTATATCACTGAACTTATCGGTGACGGCTTTATCACCAAGAGCGATGAATTGCTTAAACTCCGTGATTTTAAAGACGATAAAAAAGTACTTGATAAGTTAATGGAAATCAAGCACGAAAATAAAGTTCGTTTTGCCGAAATTGTTAAAAAGAGAAACGGCGTTGAAATCGATCCTGATTCTGTTTTCGACGTTCAGGTTAAACGACTTCACGAGTATAAGCGCCAGAGCCTTAATATTCTTAATATTATCGCGCAGTATCAAGCACTCAAGGCAAATCCTGATATGGACTTTGTGCCGAGAACGTATATTTTTGCATCAAAGGCAGCACCGGGCTACTTTATGGCAAAGAAAACAATTGAACTGATTGATGCACTTTCAAAAGTTATTAATAACGACCCTGATGTGAACGGCAAAATGAAGGTTGTGTTTATGGAAGAATACAACGTTTCGCTTGCAGAAGTTCTTATGCCTGCCGCTGATATTTCAGAGCAGATTTCACTTGCAGGAACTGAAGCATCGGGCACAGGCAATATGAAACTTATGTTAAACGGTGCAGTAACTCTTGGTACGCTTGACGGCGCAAATGTTGAGATTGCAGAGGCAGTCGGTGATGAAAATATATTCCTCTTCGGTCTTAAAACGCCTGAGGTTCAGCAACTTCAGAATTCAGGCTACCACCCGATGGACTTTATCAATAATAACCCGATTCTTAAAGGTGTTATTGATTTTCTCAATGCAGGTGTAAATGGTAAATCATTCGGCGAAATTACATCAAGCCTTATGAATGTTGACCCTTATATGGCGCTCGCTGATTTTGCCGATTATCAGATGGCACAGGCTAAGTCGGCTGAAGTTTATAAAGATAAATATGCTTTTGCGAAAATGTCCTTAATGAATATCAGCGGCGCAGGCATTTTCAGCGCTGACCGTTCGATTATGGATTATGCAAATAATATCTGGCACACAAAGCCTGTTCAGTTCAGCGAAAAGGCTGATAAGTCACAAAAATCCGCTCCCATTGCATCGACTGAGAAAAAGGCAGAAAAGGCAGCGAAAAGACCTGCCAAAAAGGTTTCTGAGAAAAAGACAGTTAAAAAATCAAAATAATTTTATATGGGCGGGTTTTGTACCCGCCCGTTATCTGTTGAAGTTGATAATATATGTATGTATTTAATTCAAGAAACAAAGATTATAAATCAATAATTTCGGCTGTTAAGACTGATGAAAAAGTTAAACTGAGAATCATTGTGCCTCGCAATATGAAATGCTGCGGGGCATTTCTTGCTGTTCAAAAGGATACGGAAGATACTGTTTATTATTCAATGTTCTGGGCAGGAATGTGCGGCAGTGAGCACGAATACTGGGAACTTCATTTTTCGGCAACAACGGCAGGGCTGTATTTTTATCATTTTGAACTTGATACGCCGTGGGGCAGATCATTTGTAAAAAATGCGGGTCAGGGAATAGGCGGTTTTGATTTTAACGGTACTGAATTTCAGCAGACTGTTTATGATGAAAATTTTACGACTCCTGATTTTATTAAAGGCGGTCTTATTTATCAGATTTTTCCCGACAGATTTTATAACAGCAAAACACCTAAAACGGGTGTGCCCGAAAGCCGCGTGATGCGTGAATGGGGCGACGAGCCTTACTGGCACGAATCACAGATGAACGGCATATGGAATAATGATTATTTCGGCGGCGATTTGAAAGGTATTGAAGAAAAACTTGAATATATCAGTTCTCTCGGTACAACTTGTATTTATCTCAATCCGATTTTCGAGGCGCACTCCAATCATAGGTACGATACTGCCGATTATGAAAAAATCGACCCGCTTTTAGGTACTGAAAATGATTTGAAATCACTTTGTAAAAAAGCGAAGGAATATGGTATTTCAGTCATACTTGACGGCGTTTTCAGCCACACGGGCTGTGATTCAAAATACTTCAATATGTATGGCAGGTATGACAGTGTAGGTGCATATAACAGCCGTGACAGCAAGTATTTCAGTTGGTATAAATTTGTAAATTATCCCGATGAATATCAGAGTTGGTGGGGCATTAAACTGTTGCCTGAAATTATTGAAGAAGACGAAGATTACAGAAATTATATCTGCGGCGAAAACGGTATTCTGCGCAGATGGCTGCGCTGCGGTATAAGTGGCTGGCGCCTTGATGTTGCAGATGAACTGCCCGATGTTTTCCTTGATGATTTGCGAATTGCCGTTAAGGCTGAAAATAAAGACGCTCTTATTATCGGTGAAGTGTGGGAGGATGCCACAAATAAATTCGCTTACGGCGAAAGACGGCGATATCTGCTCGGAAATCAACTTGATTCGGTTATGAATTATCCGTTTGCCGATGCTATTTTGAGTTTTGTCAAATACGGCGGTGCAGACAGATTTTTTGACAGCGTTATGACAATAGTTGAAAATTATCCGCCGTGTGTGCTCAATGCTCTTATGAATCATATCGGCACACACGATACGGAAAGAGCAATTACCCGTCTCGCAGGCGAAAGTGCAGACGGTAAGGACAGAGAGTGGCAGCATGGTCATAATAATCTTTCAGATTATGATTATCTGCGTGGTATTTCAATGATGAAAATGGCGAGTCTTATTCAGTATACTCTGCCGGGTGTGCCGAGCCTTTATTACGGCGATGAAATAGGTATGCAGGGTATGCGGGATCCATTCAATCGCGGCTGTTATGATTGGGATAATCAGAATACGGAACTTTTGCGCTGGTATAAACATCTCGGCGAAATCAGAAACGGCTGCAAAGCATTTAAAACAGGTGAGTTCAGTATCGTTTATTCTTCACACGATACGATAGCGTATACAAGAAACTGTGATGAAAACAGTGTGCTTGTCGCAGTCAATAACAGTGACGTGTCTGCTGATGTTTATGTCGGCAGTGAATGGAATAATTCTTATAATTTCTTTGATGAAAGATGTATAAACGGTACGATTCATTTGGAACCGTATCGTTATGCACTTCTTTCAAGATGAATGTAGGGGAGGGCCTCTGTGCCCTCCCGTTAAGCTAAGCCTTCCCCTTGAGGGGAAGGGGGGACCGCTTGCGGTGGATGAGGTGTTATTATATAATTATTTTTCCACCTCATCAGTCACTATCTGACAGCTTCCCCTCAAGGGGAAGCCTTATTTCTTTATTTTATTATATTTAATATTAAAATAAAGGTTGAATGTGCCGCCACTGTTGTGTTATAATACTAAGCGATTAAATGGAATATTTTATAAATTTCTTTGAAAGGAATTGAATTATGGCATACAGAACACATAATTGCAACGAATTAACTTTTGACAATTTAAACGAAAAAGTAGCACTTGCAGGCTGGGTAGATACTATCCGTGACCACGGCGGTGTTGCATTTATTGACCTTCGTGACCAGTACGGCATCACACAGGTTGTTGTAAATGACGGCGATCTTATTAATCACCTTAAAAAAGAAAGTGTTATTTCTGTTGAGGGCACAGTTGTTAAACGTGACGAAGAAACAGTAAATAAAAAACTTGCAACAGGTGAACTTGAGGTTAAGGTTGATAAACTTACAATGCTCGGAGCCTGCACCGAAAATCTTCCTTTTGAAATTTCAGAATCAAAAGATACAAGAGAAGATGTTCGTTTAACTTACCGTTTTCTTGATTTAAGAAATAAGGAAGTTCACGACAATATTATGTTCAGAAGCAATGTTATCGCATTTCTCCGTCAGAAAATGACCGAAATGGGCTTTACTGAAATTACAACGCCTATTCTTACCTGCTCATCACCTGAGGGTGCACGAGATTATATTATCCCGAGCCGTAAGCACGAGGGCAAGTTCTATGCCCTTCCGCAGGCACCGCAGCAGTTCAAACAACTTTTGATGGTTTCGGGTTTTGATAAGTATTTCCAGATTGCGCCTTGTTTCCGTGATGAAGACGCAAGGGCAGACCGTTCACCGGGTGAATTTTATCAACTTGATTTTGAAATGGCTTTTGCAACGCAGGAGGATGTTTTTGCAGTTGCAGAAGAGGTGCTTTACGATACATTTACGAAATTCGGCGGCGGCAAAAAGGTTTCACCCGCTCCGTTTGTAAGAATTCCTTATGAAGAGGCTATGATTAAATACGGCACGGATAAGCCTGATTTGAGAAACCCGCTTGAAATTGTTGATTTAACGGAATTTTTCAGCGATGTTGAATTCAAGGCATTCAAGGGCAGACCTGTTCGAGGTATCAACGTTCCGGGCTGTGCAAAGCAGTCTAAAGGCTGGTTTGAGAAAATGCTCAAATTTGCACTTGAAATCGGTATGAAGGGTCTTGGCTATATCGAAGTGCTTGAAGACGGCTCGTACAAAGGCCCGATTGATAAATTCCTTCCTGATGATAAAAAGCAGGAACTTCGTGAAATTTTTGATTTTAAGACAGACGATACACTGTTCTTCATCTGCGATACACCTAAGCATGTTAATGATTTTGCAGGTCAGATAAGAACAGAACTTGCAAACCGTCTTGACCTTATTGATAAAGACAGTTTTGAACTTTGCTACATCACCGATTTCCCGATGTTTGAAAATGATGAAAACGGCAATCTTGCATTTACACATAATCCGTTCTCAATGCCGCAGGGTGAGATGGATGCTCTTCTTAATGAAGACCCGCTCACTATCAAAGCATATCAGTATGATATCGTGTGCAATGGTGTTGAACTTTCATCAGGCGCAGTTCGTAACCACCGCCCCGATGTTATGGTAAAGGCATTTGAAATGGCAGGATACAGCGAAGAAACAGTACGAGAAAAATTCGGTGCACTCTTTAATGCATTTCATTACGGCGCTCCGCCTCACGCAGGTATGGCACCGGGTGTGGACAGAATGATTATGCTTCTTCGTGATGAAGAAAATATCAGAGAAGTTATCGCATTCCCGATGAATTCAAATGCACAGGATATGCTCCTCGGCGCTCCGAATACAGTTACCGAAATGCAGTTGCGTGAAACGCATATTAAACTTCGTCGCCCTGCACCTGAAAAGTAAAATTTATTAAAGGAGATTACGGTTATGCAGATTACTCCGGATTTAATTAAATATCTCGAGTCTCTCGCAAGAATCACTCTCAGCGAAAGCGAGGAGGAGAAGGTCGGCAAGGAACTTCAGGATACTTTAACTTATATTGATACATTGAATGAACTTGATACAACAGATGTTGAGGCTATGAGCCACTCTTTTCCGATTACAAATGTGCTCAGAAAAGACGAGGTTAAGCCGTCAATGAGCCCTGATGAAATTGTTGCAAATGCGCCCGAAAGTCAGGACGGCGCATTCGTTGTACCAAAAACAGTAGATTAAGGGAGGTTCTTGTATATGGAAATTTATGAGATGACAGCCCTTGAGGTTGCTGAAAAAATCAGAAATAAAGAAATCACTGCCATGGATGCAGTTGAATCAGTTGCCAAAGCAGTAGATGAAAAAGATAAAACCTATAATTGCTATACCCACCTTGATAAAGAACTTGCACTTGAGAAGGCTGAAAAAGCGCAGAAGTTTATTGACAGCGGCAAGGCAGTGTCACCTCTTGCAGGTGTTCCTGTTGCTGTTAAAGACAATATCTGCACAAAAGGCGATGTTACTTCCTGCGCATCAAAAATCCTTTATAATTTCAGACCGCCTTATGATGCAACTGTTATTAAAAAGATGGACGAGGCAGGCATAGTTCCTTGCGGCAAGGTTAATATGGACGAGTTTGCTATGGGCTCTACCACTGAAACATCATTTTACGGTGCTACCAAAAATCCGTGGGATATAACAAGAGTTCCCGGCGGTTCTTCGGGCGGTGCAGCAGCCGCAGTAAGTGCAGATGAAAGCGTTATCGCACTCGGCTCCGATACAGGCGGATCAATCCGTCAGCCCTGCTCCTTCTGCGGTGTAACAGGTCTTAAGCCTACTTACGGTGCAGTGTCAAGATACGGTCTTATTGCCTATGCGTCATCACTTGACCAGATTGGTCCTATCGGTAAAAATACGCTTGATGTAGCCGCTATGTTTTCTGTTATCAGCGGTAAGGATGAGAAAGATGCAACGTCAATGAACGGCACACCGTTTACACTTGATGAAATTAAAAATACAACAGATTTAAAGGGCAAAAAAATCGGTATTCCGTCTGATTATTTCGGTGAGGGTATCAGCGAAGACGTTGCAAAAAGCGTTATGCAGGCTGCCGATGTGCTTAAATCTCTCGGCGCTGAAATCGAAGAATTTGATATGTCTGTTGTAAAATATGCAATCCCGACTTACTATATCATCGCCTGTGCAGAGGCTTGCTCAAACCTTTCAAGATTTGACGGTATCAAATACGGCTTTAAGTCCGACAGTGCCGATAATCTGCGTGACGTGTATTTCAAGTCACGTTCGGAAGGATTTGGTATGGAAGTTAAAAAGCGTATTATGCTCGGCAACTTCGTGCTTTCAAGCGGTTATTTTGATGCTTACTATATGAAAGCGCTCCGTGTTAAAGGTCTTATTGTTAAGGCTTTCAATGAGGCGTTTGAAAAATATGATTTTCTGCTCGGCCCCGTTGCTCCTACTACTGCGCTTAAAATGGGAGAGGGACTCAGCGACCCGCTTGCAATGTATCTCGGTGATATTTATACCGTTATGATTAATATTGCAGGTCTTCCGTCACTTGCACTTCCGTGCGGCTTTGACAGTAATAATATGCCTGTCGGTATGCAGTTAATCGGCAAGCCTTTTGATGAAAAAACGATTCTCGGTGCGGGTAATGCTTATCAGTGCGCAACTGATTGGCACACCAAAAAGCCGACGCTTGTTTAAGGAGGTTCGTTATGGAATACAGTACAGTATGCGGTCTTGAAGTTCATACCGAACTTGCCACCAAAACAAAAATTTTCTGCTCCTGCTCAACAGAGTTCGGGGGCGAACCTAATACGCATGTTTGTGAAATCTGCTCGGGCATGCCGGGCACACTTCCCGTTTTAAACGAAAAAGTGCTTGAATTTGCAGTAAGAACAGGTCTTGCAACAAACTGCGAAATCACAATGTATAATAAGTTTGACAGAAAGAATTATTTTTACCCCGATCTGCCGAAGGCTTATCAGATAAGCCAGTTGTATCTCCCTATCTGCCGAAACGGTTATATTGAGATTAACGACAGTATCAACGGCGGCAAAAAGAAAGTCAGAATTCACGAGATTCATATGGAAGAAGATGCAGGAAAACTTGTTCACGATGAATGGTCGGACTGCACGCTTGTAAACTACAACCGCTGCGGCGTTCCGCTTCTTGAAATTGTTTCAGAGCCTGATATTGCAAGTGCAGACGAGGCTGTTGAATATGTTCAGAAACTTCGTGAAATTCTTCAGTTCTGCGGTGTTTCCGACTGTAAAATGCAAGAGGGATCACTCCGTGCCGATGTAAATGTGTCTGTTATGGAAAAGGGCAGTACAGAGTTTGGCACAAGAACAGAAATGAAAAACATCAACTCATTCAAAGCGATTCATAATGCTATTGAAACTGAGTCGCAGAGGCAGATTGAACTTATTGAAGACGGCGGCACCGTTATTCAGGAAACAAGAAGATGGGACGATTCAAAGGGCTATTCTTATGCTATGAGAAGTAAGGAAGATGCACAGGATTATAAGTATTTTCCCGATCCCGATTTACCTCCTGTTCAACTTACAGACGAGTATGTAAATAATATCCGCGAAAGTCTGCCCGAACTTCCCGAGGCTAAAAAAGAGCGTTATATGAGCGAGTTCGGACTTTCGGAATACGATACTTCAATGATTTGCTCGTCGGTTTCCTATGTTTCGCTTTTTGAAAGAACGGTTGAAATCACTAAGAATCCCAAGGACAGTGCAAACTGGATTATGGGCGAACTTATGAAAATGCTCAATGATACGCAGACTTTGCCTGAAAATATGGCGTTTGACAAGGATTCTCTCGGAGAGATTATCAATATGTTGAACGGTAATAAAATCAGCCGTGATTCTGCTAAAAAAGTGTTTAAGGCAGTGTTTGAGGAAAATGTAAATCCTGCCGAATACGTTAAGGCAAACAATATGGAAATGGTGTCCGATACAGGCGCTATCAAGCCGATTGTTGAGGAAGTTATTGCAAATAATCCGAAGGCAGTTGCCGAGTATAAGGAAGGTAAGGAAAAAGCGATTGGCTTCCTTATCGGTCAGGCAATGCGTGCTCTTCGAGGCAAAGCCCCCGCAAGCGAAGTTACAAAAATTCTTAAAGAACTTTTAGGATAAATAATTGTAGGGAAGGGTTTCTGTACCCTCCCGAATAATAAAAAACGGTTGCTCCGATTAATTTCAGAGCAACCGTTTTTTTATATATTTTTTGCTGTTATATCAAAATTTTCTATCGGCTTGATACCTAAATCATTAAGAAATTTTTTCATTTTATCAAGTCTTTTTTTGTCTGCATATACTTTAGGCTGGTGTGCGTCAAGGCCGATGATTACGGGGTTTCCTTCTTTTGCTACAAGTTTCCAAAAATCCGAATCAGGGTAATGCCGTTTGTCCCAAAAGCCTAAAAAGTTGCATTCAAGCGGTATGTTCAGTTTTTTTAATTCCTTAACAAATTCGCTCATTTTGTTTTTATAAATTTTCCTGCTGCCTGTAAAATGAATTAAATCGGGGTGAGCAAAATATGCAAATTCGCCTGTTTTTAAACCCTCTAATGTCTGGTTGATATATTTGTCAAGAGTATCAACGCTTTTCGTCTTGTGTCCGCAGTAAAATGCATCGTCATCAAATTCATTGTCGGTGAAATGCTGACCTAAAATGAGATAATCATAGTTAAAAGGCTTGATAAAATTCAGCAAATCTTCGAAAATCTGCGGATAGTATTCAACTTCAAATCCGAGGCGAATTGTAATTTTATCTTTATATTCTTTTTGCAGTGAACGAATACTGTTTACATAATTCTCGGTTTTGTCAAGCTCCATTCTGAAATCAGAGTAGTATTCAGTCGGAAAAGGGTAGGGCACGTGATCGGAAAAACCTATTTCTGTGTATCCTGCTTTTATTGCCGCCTCAACGTAATCACGATCCGTGCCTTTTGCGTGGTGGCATCTGTAAGTATGTGTGTGAAAATTCTGCATTGTTTTTCTCCTGAGGTCAATTGTCTTAATTTTCAGAATATATTATCGCACAAAATTCTGAAAAATCAAACAATAATTGTAAATTTTTCGGTTAAGATATAATCGAGGTGTTTTTATGAACATTAAAGGAAAAACGATATTTTTTGATAATCCGCCTGTTATTGTCGGCAGTGCCGGCGTAGCAGGAAAAAAAGAGGGCGAAGGGCCTCTTGCGGATGATTTCGACGCCGTTTATGAGGATACAACGATGGGCGAGGATTCTTATGAACTTTCGGAGTCTGCCATGCTTAATTCGGCACTCACAATGGCACTGAAAAATGCAAATACGCAAACTGAAGACGTTAATTTTGTCCTTTGCGGCGATTTGCTTGATCAGGGCGTTGCGAGTTCGTTCGCTGTTAAAGATTTAAACGTGCCGTTTATCGGACTTTTCGGTGCGTGTTCAACTATGGCGCTTTCGCTTTCGCTCGGCTCAATGCTTGTTGATGCAGGTGCAGACTGCGTTGCAGTGGGCGCTTCAAGCCATTTTTGCTCATCTGAAAGACAATTCAGATTTCCTCTTGAATATGGTGGTCAACGACCGCCGACAGCGCAGAGAACAGTAACTGGATGCGGTGCCGCAATCGTTAAAAGTCAGGGCAGTGGTATTAAAATTAAAGCAACGTCAATCGGCACAATTTGCGACCTTGGTATAACAGATGCCAATAATATGGGTGCCGCCATGGCACCGGCTGCGGAAAAGACCATATTTGATTTTTTGCAGGATACGGGCACAAAGCCGAGTGATTATGATTTGATTTTAACGGGCGATTTGGGTTTTACGGGTTCCGAACTTCTTTATGAACTGCTTGAAAAAGAGCATAATGTGAACATCAGGGACTATCATAATGACTGCGGACTTATGATTTACAATCTCAAGGAGCAGGATGTCAACAGCGGCGGCTCAGGCTGCGGCTGCAGCGGTTCGGTGCTTTGCTCTCATATTTTTAAAAGAATGAAATCGGGCAGTCTGAAAAAAATTCTTTTTGTGGCAACGGGTGCGCTTATGAGCCCCACATCAAACAAACAGGGAAGTCCGATTTTAGGCATTGCCCATGCCGTTTTGCTGGAGGTGTAGAATGGATATTAAAAATAACATCAAAACAATCGGTGCGTTTCGTAAAACAGTCGATGCGCTTTACACCATTGTAACCATTTTGCGAGTAATCGCCGTCGCATTTCTTGTCATTCAAACTGTGCTGCTTATCCTCAGTCCTGATAAATCTTAAAAATTTCCTGCAACACTTTTCAATATAATTTATAAATGATAATGACCGATGCACTATCGGTCATTAATTATTTGTAGATTTTTGTTCAAGTATATGATATTATGATAATATAAAAATATTTGAATTGGTGTATTAATGT
>JACTVT010000033.1 GCA_014465955.1 Eubacterium sp.
GTATTAGTATAGGTGGATTGTTTTATGGAACTTTTAAAACAGAAAATTTTAAATGAAGGCGAGATTTATGAAGGCAATATTTTAAAGGTTGATTGCTTTTTAAATCATCAGATTGATATTCCTTTTATGCGTGAAATCGGAAAAGAGTTTCACCGGCTTTATAAAGACTGTAATATAAATAAAATCCTTACAATTGAAGCCTCCGGAATTGCAATCGGTTCAATGGTTGCGCAGGAATTTGAATGTCCGCTTGTTTTCGCCAAAAAAACAAAAACTAAAAATATAGCAGGCGATGTTTATACAGTTCCCGTTGAATCTTTTACGCACGGCACTACATATAACGTTATGGTATCAAAACGTTTTCTCAAAAAAGGTGACCGCGTTCTTATTGTTGATGATTTTCTTGCAATCGGCAATGCACTTAACGGTCTGATTAAAATGGTTAAGAAGAGCGGTGCACAACTTGTCGGCTGCGGTGCCGTTATTGAAAAAGGCTATCAGGGCGGGGGAGATAAACTGCGTGCAAGCGGCGTGCGTGTTGAAAGCCTTGCTATTGTTGAAAGTATGAATCACGAAACAGGCGAGATAGTTTTTCGCAATTAATTATTTTTGATTAACTGGCGTGAGCCTTTTAATAAATTAAATTTTTTCTATGGAGGTAGAAAAACAATGAAAATGTCAAAGAAAATCCTTGCAGTTGTTCTTGCAGCGATTCTTGCATTTGCTTTTGCAGCCTGTGCAAAGAGCAATACAGATGATGATGCAAAGAACACCGACGCATCAAATGTTAAGGTTGGCTTTATTTATCTTCACGATGAAAACTCAACTTATGACAAAAACTTTATTGATGCAGCAAAAGCAGCCTGTGAAAAAATGGGCGCAGAAATGGTTGAAAAGAAGAATATTCCTGAGGATGATTCCTGTAAGGAAGCTGCTCTCGACCTTGTAGATCAGGGCTGTAATGTTATATTTGCAGACAGTTTCGGTCATGAGGACTTTATGATTGAGGCAGCAAAAGAATGTCCTGACGTTCAGTTCTGCCATGCAACAGGCACAAAGGCTCATACCGAAAATCTTGCAAACTTCCACAATGCTTTCGCATCAATCTATGAGGGTCGTTACCTTGCAGGTATTGCAGCAGGTATGAAGATTAATGAGATGATTGAGGCAGGCAAGTTCACTGCTGATGAAGCAAAGATGGGCTATGTAGGTGCTTTCCCTTATGCAGAGGTTAAGTCAGGCTATACTTCTTTCTATCTCGGTGCTAAGTCTGTTTGCCCAACAGTTACTATGGAAGTAACATTTACAGGCTCATGGTATGATCAGACCCTTGAAAATGAAGCAGCCAACAAACTTATATCCGATAAGTGCGTATTAATCAGCCAGCATGCCGATTCAATGGGTGCTCCTTCTGCTTGTCAGGAAGCAGGTGTTCCTAATGTTTCATACAACGGTTCAACAATTGATGCATGCCCTGATACATTTATCGTATCTTCAAAAATCAACTGGGCTCCTTATTTTGAGTATATGATTGACTGCGTTGCCAAAGGCGAGGCAATTAAAGCCGACTGGACAGGCACACTTGCAACAGATTCAGTTCAGTTAACAGAGGTTAATGAAAATGTTGCTGCAGCAGGTACACAGGCTGCTATCGACGAAGCAAAGGCTAAACTCGAAGCAGGCACTCTTAAAGTATTTGATACTTCAACCTTTACAGTAAAGGGTGAAACCCTTTCAACATATATGGCTGATGTAAATACAGATGCTAATTTTGAAGGCGATACAGAGGCTGTTGCTGACGGTGAATTCAAGGAATCAAACTTCCGTTCTGCTCCTTATTTTGATATTGATATAGACGGAATTTTAGTTATTCAGTAATTCTAAAATAAGACTGACCGTGGCAGTGTAATGCTGCCACGGCTATAGTTTTTTAAGGAGGACCGCTTATGGCTGAAAATCTTGCCCTTGAATTAAAGGGAATTACCAAAACCTTTGGCAGCGTTGTTGCCAATAAAGATGTCAGCTTAAAGGTTTATAAAGGTGAAATTCTTGCTGTGCTCGGCGAAAACGGTTCAGGCAAAACAACACTTATGAATATGGTGTCGGGTATATATTATCCTGACAGTGGAGAGATTTTTGTTAACGGCAAACAGGCTGTTATTGCTTCTCCAAAGGATGCATTTGATTATAAAATTGGTATGATACATCAGCATTTTAAACTGGTGGATGTTTTTACTGCTACCGAAAATATCGTTCTCGGTATAAAAGATGAGAAAAAATTTAATATAAAGGCTGCCGAAAAAAAGGTTCGTGAAATTACAGAAAAATACGGTTTTGTTATTGATTTAAATAAGAAAATATATGAAATGTCTGTTTCGGAAAAGCAGACGGTTGAAATTATCAAGGTGTTATACAGAGGTGCGGATATTCTTATTCTTGATGAGCCTACTGCTGTTTTAACACCGCAGGAAACAAGCAGATTATTTGATGTTCTCCGCCGTATGCGTGCGGATAATAAATCAATTATTATAATTACACATAAACTTCATGAGGTTCTTGAGATTTCAGACAGAGTTGTAACTCTGCGAAAGGGCGAATATGCAGGCTCAGTCGAAACCTCCAAGGCAACGGAACAGTCATTAACAGAAATGATGATGGGCGCTAAGGTCGATTTGAATATTGTCAGAACTGAGCCTGAAAATCTTAAAGAGCGTCTCGTTGTTGACAATCTTACCGTAGTAAAAAATGACGGCTCACTTGCTTTGGATAACCTTGAATTTAATCTTTTCGGAGGTGAAATTCTCGGTGTGGCAGGTATTTCGGGCTGCGGTCAGAAAGAATTGCTTGAATCTATTGCAGGACTTCAGACAACTACAAAAAAATCAAGTATACTGTATAAGCCTGATGATTTGGGCCCACAGCAGCTTGTCGGCAAAAGCCCCCGTGAAATCAGGAATCTCGGCGTTGCTCTTTCTTTTGTTCCTGAGGACAGGCTCGGAATGGGTCTTGTCGGTAATATGGATATTATTGATAATATGATGCTGCGCTCATATAAAAGCGGTAAGTCTTCTTTTCTTAACAGAAAAGAGCCGAAAAATCTTGCAGATAAAATTATTGATGAACTTGAGGTTGTTACACCAAGTGCGTCAACACCTGTAAGAAGGCTTTCGGGCGGCAATGTACAGAAAGTTCTTGTCGGCAGAGAAATTGCCGCACATCCTAAGGTGCTTATGGTTGCTTATCCTGTAAGGGGACTTGATATAAATTCATCCTATACTATTTACAATCTTCTTACAGAGCAAAAGAAAAAGGGCACGGCAATTTTATTTGTAGGTGAAGATCTTGATGTTCTGCTTGAACTTTGTGACAGAATTATGGTTATGAATTCAGGCAAAATAACAGGTATAGTAGACGGTAAAACGGCTACAAAAGAAGAAATCGGATTTCTTATGACTAAAAGTACAGACAGGGAGGGCGCATATGAGCATTAATGTGAAAAAGCATGAGCCGTTGTTTCATGTGGCAAAACGAGATGCACTCCCTGCATATAAATCATGGCTTATAAGAATTGTTTCAATCATTGCAGCGCTGCTTATTTCAGGTGTTGTTACAATGCTTCTTACAGGTGAGAATCCTGTTCAGGTTTATATAACTATGATTGACGGCGCATTCGGCTCTTCACGCCGTGTGTGGAAACTTTTGCAGAATCTTGCAATGCTGCTTTGTATTTCGCTTGCAGTTACTCCTGCTTTTAAAATGCGCTTTTGGAATATAGGTGCAGAGGGTCAGGTGCTTATGGGCGGTCTTGCAACGGCGGGCTGTATGATTCTTCTCGGAGGCAAACTTCCGAATGCGCTTTTAATTCTTGTGATGATTGCTGCAAGTATTCTTGCAGGTGCTTTGTGGGCGCTTATTCCCGCTGTTTTTAAGGCAAAGTTCAATACAAATGAAACGTTGTTTACTTTGATGATGAACTATGTTGCCATTCAACTTGTTTCTTATTTTGAAATTTATTGGGAAAATCCAAAAGGCTCGGGTAATATCGGAATTATTAATCAGTCGTCTCATGCAGGCTGGCTTCCCGTGATAGCCAATCAGAATTATCTTCTTAACGTTATCGTTGTGCTTGCCCTTACTGTTTTTATGTATATATACCTTAAATACAGCAAGCATGGTTATGAACTTTCCGTTGTTGGAGAAAGTGAAAATACGGCAAGGTACATCGGCGTAAATGTTAAAAAAGTAATTTTAAGAACGATGGCGCTTTCAGGTGCGGTCTGCGGTATAGCAGGTCTTTTGCTTGTAGGCGGCACAAATCATACTGTTACAACTGCAACGGCAGGCGGCAGAGGCTTTACGGCTATTATGGTATCGTGGCTTGCAAAGTTCAATCCGATTGTAATGGTTTTAACAGCCCTGCTTATTGCATTTCTTGACTGCGGTGCAGGTGAGATTTCAACCGTTTTCGGTCTTAATGAATCATTTTCCGATATTATTACGGGTATTATCCTTTTCTTTATTATCGGCAGTGAGTTCTTTATTAATTATAAAATTATGTTTTCACATCCGCGAAAGGAGGTAAAGTAATATGGTTGCATCAACAATAGTTACTTTTCTTCAGCGTGCCATAATGCAGGGTATTCCTCTGCTTTATGGATCAACAGGTGAAATCATGACTGAAAAATCGGGTAATCTTAATCTCGGTATTCCCGGTATTATGTATGTCGGCGGTATCAGCGGTGTTATCGGTGCTTTCTTTTATGAAAATTCGCTGGCTTCTCCAAGTGATGCCGTGCCGTTTCTTGCAGTTATAATTCCTCTGCTGAGCAGCCTTTTGGGTTCGCTTTTAATGGGTTTAATTTATTGCTTTTTAACGGTAACACTTCGAGCAAATCAGAATGTTACGGGTCTGGCAATGACGACTTTCGGCGTCGGTTTCGGCAACTTTTTCGGAGGCTCGCTTATTAAAATTGTAGGCTCTGATGTTCCGTCTATTTCTCTTTCGACAACAAGCAGATTTTTCAAAATGACTCTGCCTGCCGCTGAAACAACAGGCTGGTTCGGAAAAATATTCCTGTCATACGGTTTTCTTGCTTATGCCGCAGTTATTATTGCAATTATCTGTGCAGTTTTCCTCAATAAAACAAGAGGGGGTCTTCATTTAAGAGCAGTCGGCGAAAATCCTGCAACCGCAGATGCGGCGGGAATTAGCGTTGAAAAATCAAAATATCTTGCTACTTGTATCGGCAGTATGATTGCGGGTCTCGGCGGACTTTATTATGTTATGGATTATGCCTGCGGTATTTGGTCTAATGAGGGATTTGGTGACCGTGGTTGGCTGGCAATAGCGCTTGTTATTTTTGCAATATGGAAGCCGCATTTCAGCATTTTCGGCTCAATCCTTTTCGGCGGACTTTATATTGTGTATCTCTTTATCCCCGGTATGGCTATGAGAACGCAGGAACTTTTTAAAATGCTTCCTTATATCGTAACAATTATCGTTCTTATCGCAGTCAGCGTAAGAAAGAAAAAGGAAAATCAGGGTCCTGCTTCACTCGGTCTTTCCTATTTCAGGGAGGAACGTTAAATGAACAAAGATGTTGAAAAAATTCTTGTCACCGAAGATGAACTTAAAGAAATCAATAAAAAACTCGGTGCGCAGATTACAAAGGATTTTCAGGGTAAAAATCTGCTCGTGCTCGGTATTCTTAAGGGCTGCGTGTTCTTTATGACCGATCTTGTAAGAAATATTGATTTGCCGCTTTCAATTGACTTTATGTCTGTTTCATCATATGGAAGCGGCACGGAGTCAACAGGCAGGGTTAAAATTACTAAGGATATTGATATTGACCTTGCAGGCTATGATGTTCTTCTTGTTGAGGATATTCTCGACAGCGGCAGAACGCTTAAATATGTCTCCGAAATTCTTAAAACAAGGGGCGCAAATTCAATCAGTATTGTAACTCTGCTTGATAAGCCCGAAAGGCGTGTCGCAAAGGTTACACCCGATTATGTCGGCTGTGATGTGCCTGATGAATTCGTTGTCGGCTACGGTCTCGATTATGACCAGAAATACCGTAATCTCCCATATATTGGTGCTTTAAAACGCAGTGTTTACGAAAAATAAAAAACATCCCGTCGTCAATTTACGACGGGACATTTTTTCTTTAAAATTCTTTTTTCTTGTAAACCATAATCGAAATGATTATTGAAATACAAATCAGAGCAACTGCTGTAATTGAAAATGCAATCGGATTTGCCTGCGGAAGAAACTCACGGTGTATAATACTGTCTGTTGTGCTGTTTTTCATACTCACTGCAAAAAACAAAATGTAAATAATTACATTTATCGGAACTCCCACTATTCTGCCTGTGTTGTAGCCGAATAAATAATAAACAGGCAGTATGATTGCAGGTGACAGTATACCAAACAAAAACATAATTGAAACAAGGCTTGCCATATCATTTGCACTGTAGCCTGTAATGAAGTAGATAATAATAGACTCAATTAGTATAATCGGTATTACAAACAGGAATAGCATAATGTATTTTTCAAGCACGATGTGCTCTTTTTTTATCGGCAAAACTGTTTCATATTTATCCCATTTCCATTTTTCATCATTTGCAATATTCATTGTCGGCACAAGTGAAAACATCATAACTGAAAAGCAGGTGAAATACATCACATTGTGACCAATCATTGATATAATAAAAAACAGTGTGGGTATCAGAAGGCTTATTATTGATTCGTGCCTTATCATTTTAAAATCTTTGATTATTAAGCCTTTCATTTTTTCTGCCCCCTTATCATATAAACAAACAAATCCTCAAGGCTTATCGGCTGCGCATTCATATCTTCTTTTAAAGCGGATTTTTTAATAACCGCCGTGCTGCCGTAGTTTGATTGGTGAATGCTCAGTATATCATCTTCATTTAAATCATTCATTGTACTTTCATCACACTGAATAATGCAGTAATCATAAAGCAGTTCGTCTTTTTCTTCACACAAAATCAGTTTGCCCTTATGCATAAATGCAATATAATCGCAGATTTTTTCAAGGTCGCTCACTATGTGTGAGGAAATCAAAACAGAGTGTTCTTCATCTCTTGTGAATTCATTGAAAATATCAAGAATTTCGTTTCTTACAACGGGATCAAGCCCACTTGTTGCTTCGTCAAGAATTAAAAGTTTTGCATCGTGCGCAAGTGCCGTTGCAATATAGAGTTTCATTTTCATACCTTTTGAAAATGTTTTAATTTTTTTGTCAAGCGGAATTTCAAATTCTCTCAAATAACCGAAATAGATTTCTTTGTCCCAGTTTTTATAAATGTTTTTTAAAATTTTGTTCATTTCGCTTGCATTCAGCGATTCGGGGAAGCCGTTTTCTTCTGTAACAACACCGATGTCTTCCATAGAGCAGGCAGTGTAATCCTGCCCGAGCAGTTTAATTTCACCGCTGTCTTTTCTAATCATTTTAAGCAGTAACTTAATAGTGGTTGTTTTTCCTGCACCGTTTTCACCCACAAGCCCCATAATGCAGCCGCTCGGCAGGGTCAGATTGATGTTGTTAAGCGTGAAGTTTTTATAATGCTTGCTCAGATTTTTAGTTTCAATTGCATTCATTGCGTGTCCTCCTCAAAAAGAATGTCAATCATAGAAATTATGTCGTTTTTCTTTAAATTGCAGGTGGCGGAAAGTTTCATAATTTCTTCAATGTGTTCTTCAATTTTTCTCAGATTGTCCTCACGTATCAGTTCTGTGTTTTTGCCCGCAACAAAACTGCCTTTGCCCGGCACTGTGTAGATAAAGCCTTCTTTTTCAAGTTCTTCATATGCACGCTTCGTTGTAATAACGCTTATTCGCAAATCTTTTGCAAGATTTCTTATAGACGGCAGGGGAGAGTCCTCCTTTAAACCACCGTTTATAATCTCCGTCTTAATCTGTGAATAAATCTGATCGTAAATCGGAACACCGTTTTTATTGTTGATAAAAATCAGCATATGATTTCTCCTTATTTCAGTTAACTGTTTATATACAGTATACACAGTATAAACACGCTTGTCAATACCTTTTTACAAAAAATAATGGTTGATGACATCATCAACCATTACCGTAATATTAATACTTAATTATTCTTTATCCTATTCGTAATCTTCTGCACATTGTAATAAATTTCTTCCGTATCAATGCCGACAAACTCACCTTTATTATAAAGTATTTTGCCGTTAATCATTGTCAGAATAACATTCTGCTTTGATCCGCTGTAAACAAGATTTTTAGTAATATTGTTAATCGGCTGCATATTCGGTTGGTGTAAATCTATTACAATAAGGTCAGCCTTTTTGTCGATGTCAATCGTGTCGCAGTCATTAAGCCCCATGCATTTTGCACTTCCGACTGTTGCCGAAAGCAGAATATCATTCGCATCTGCCGACGCCGCATCCTTCGTTTTCAGTTTCTGTAATCCTGCAATCAGATACATCTCTCTGAACATATCCAGCGCATTATTACTGCTTGGTCCGTCAGTGCCGATTGCCGTATTTATGCCCATTTCAAGCATTTTGCAGTAAGGAGCAGTTCCTGAGGCAAGTTTGCAGTTTGAGCCTGCGTTCATTACTGCCCAGACACCGTGCTTTTTGTAAATTTTAAGGTCATCATCATTCACCCAAACACTGTGATAAGCACCGCCGCCGCAGTTCCAGAGTCCCAATTCATCAAAAAGCGCAGTCGGTGTTTTGCCGTATCTGCCGATACATTCTTTAACTTCGCTTTCTGTTTCGCTTGCATGCATAAAAACAGGCGCACAGTATTTTTCAGCAAGTTTTGCTATTTCTTTCATTAATTCAAGGCTTGTCGTGTATTCAGCGTGAAAACCGAGTTTGTAACTGATTAAATCATTGTAATCATTGAATCTGTTATAGTATTCCTCTAACTTTTCAATACTTTCTTTAAAATTGTTTATACCGCAGGTCATAACCGTTCTGAAACCGAAATCAACGCTTGCTTTTGCCATATCCTCGGGAAAATAATACATATCAAAGCACGCAGAAATACCTGAGGTCAGGTATTCAAGAAAAGCAAGTTTTGAAAGATGATAAATATCTTCACCCGTCAATTTTGCCTCCATAGGGAAAATCATATCGTAAAGCCACGGCTGCAGCGGCAAATCGTCAGCAAGGCTTCTCGCAAATGTCATTGCCGAATGAGTGTGCGCATTTTTGAAAGAAGGCATTAAAAGATTGCCGTTCAGATTAATTTCTTCATCAGCCTTTTTGCCGTAATATTTTCCTATAAAAACAATTTTGTCGCCGTCAACCCATACCTCGTCATCAGTTATATCCAGACTGTTGTTTTTTAAAGTCAGCACTCTGCCGCCGAAAAATCTAATCATCAAATTTCTCCTTAAGATTTATGTCAAACGGGGGATAAATAATGCCCCTGTCGGTAATGATTGCAGTAATCAGTGAGTGGTCGGTTACGTCAAATGCAGGATTAAAGCATTTCGTTTCGGGCAGAGCAGTTGGCTTTTCGTAAAACATTTCCTTGATTTCACTGCCGTCGCGCTCTTCAATAATAATATCGTCACCTGTTTTTGTGTTGAAATCAATTGTTGAATACGGTCCCAAAACATAAAACGGTATGCCGTAGTATTTTGCAAGTATAGCAGCGCCGCTCGTTCCGATTTTGTTTGCCGTGTCGCCGTTTGCCGCCACTCTGTCACACCCAACAAGAACTGCGTTGATTTTTCCCTGTTTCATAACAAGGCTTGCCATATTGTCGCAAATCAGCGTAACATCAATTCCTGCTTTTTCAAGTTCGTAACTTGTGAGC
This sequence comes from Eubacterium sp., assembly GCA_014465955.1. Taxonomy (GTDB): domain Bacteria; phylum Bacillota; class Clostridia; order Oscillospirales; family Acutalibacteraceae; genus Eubacterium_R. Next base: position 9,833 of record JACTVT010000033.1, read on the forward strand.
CGTGCGCCTTGCAAAAGCGGTCTTGTTTCATCTGTGTATACCTTGAAATTATAGCCCATTTCCTTGCCTAAAATCAGCGGACCGAGCCCCGTGCCGTATTTTGATGTGGCAAGTTCGCCTGCATTGCAGTGGGTCAGAATACCGTCGCCGTCTTTCAGCAATGAAAGCCCGTATTCACTTATTTTTCGGCACATTTTGATGTCTTCATTGTGAATTGCGGCCGCCTCATCAACAAGATTTTTGCCATTATTATATGCATTCAGAATTCTCGCAGTTGCCCAACTTAAATTAACTGCCGTGGGGCGTGCACTGTCAAGATATTTCTTTGCTTTTTCAATATTATTTCCGTGGAAAAGTGCAAGTGAGTATCCTGCAAAAATGCCTATTGCAGGCGCACCCCGCACTGCAAGAGTTTTTATGGCGTCAAAGCAGTCCTCAAGGCTTTTCATTTCAAGTAAAATTTCTTCGCTCGGCAGTTTAGTCTGGTCAAGTATAAACAGTCTGCCGTCTTTGTAAATTATGTTATTCATTGCAGATTCTCTCTATGGATTTTGTTATCAGTTCTTTAAAGTACGGACCGGCTTTTTCTGCCGCCTCGGTAACTTCTTCGCTTGTAATCGGCTTGTCGAGCAGTCCGCAGGCAAGGTTTGTTATAAGGCTGATTCCGCAGACCTCAAAGCCGCAGTGTCTGCCTGCCTGCGCTTCGACGGCAGTGCTCATACCGACAGTGTCAGCACCTAAAATACCGCACATTTTAATCTCTGCCTTTGTTTCAAATGCAGGACCTGTTAATTGAATATAAACGCCGCTTTTCAGCGGAATATTGCAGTCAAATGCAGTTGTTTTGATGATTTTTTTCAGCCTTTTGCTGTAAACATCACTCATATCGGGAAATCTAGCGCCGATGCTGTCATCATTCTTACCGATAAGCGGAGAGGGTACAAAACTTGAAATATGGTCCTCAATCAGCATTAAATCACCGATAGAAAAATTTTTGTTGATGCCGCCCGAAGCGTTAGTCAGAAATAACACTTTTGCGCCGAGTTTTTTCATAAGTCTTATCGGTTCGGCAATTTTTTGAGCACTGTAGCCCTCGTAAAGATGAACACGCCCCTGCATAATAACTGCCTTTGCTTTTCCTATATAACCGAATACAAATCTTCCTTTGTGTGACGGTGCAGTAGATACGGGAAAATAGGGAATGTCGCCGTAATTCACTGTTGCAACTGTTTCTATCTCGTCGGCTAGCGAGCCGAGTCCCGAACCGAGAACAAGGGCAATTTCAGGTTTAAAATCTGTTATGCGTCTTATATATTCAACCTGTTTTTCAAGCATTAAAATCACCTCTTAATAAAAAATATTATAGCCGATTTATATGAATAAATCAACAAACCTATTGATTTATTGCACGTATTTTGGTATTATATTTTAGTAAATAATTTGTGATAAAACAATCCGGGGGATTATTTATGAAAAAAATAGTTTCTTTATTAATGTGTGTGGCTCTCCTTACCGTGTCTGCACTTTCTTTTGCAGGCTGCTCAAAGGATATGAAAGAACTTAAATACGATGTTGTAATGATAACCGACGGCGGTACTGTAGCAGATGGCTCTTATAACGAGAGTGCATGGAACGGCGTTAAGGATTATGCCGAAAATGCAGGTGTTACATACCGTTATTATCAGCCGAGTGTTGAAGAAGGCAAGTCTGTTACAATTGATACTGCAATTGAATATATTGAACTGGCAGTTAATGCAGGCGCTCAGTATATTGTTTTGCCTACAGATGCTTTTGAAGTAGCCGTTTTTGAAACTGCCGCTCAGTATCCGAATGTGAAATTTATTCTTATTGACGGTACACCGCACCCCGAAGGCAGCAATATAAATGCTGTTCTTAGCAATGTAATGTGTATTTCCTTCAATGCACTTCAGAGCGGATTTCTCGCAGGCTACAGTGCAGTAGTCGGCGGTAACACAAAACTCGGTTATATCGGTTCTGTTTACAGCAAGAATTCGGGCAACTACGGCGCTGGTTTTGTTCAGGGTGCTGCATATGCAGCAGATCAACTTGCTGTTCCCGTAACTCTTGATTATGCCGATTTTGATTCACCGCTTCTTGATTATGATTATTCGTTTACAGTAACGGCAAATTATATTAAGACTGAAGACGCAAAGAAAGAGTGCCATAAAGTTAATGTTATAAACGGCAAAGGCTCAGGCACTTATATGCAGGGTGAAAATGTTGCCATAACGGCAGATCCTGCTCCGGAAGGTCAGGTTTTTGACCATTGGGATTACAGGAGCGATACTGAGGGAATCAAGGATAAAAAGGTTAATGTTTCAAGTCCGAAAAAGCCTGAAATCAATCTTATTATCGAAGAATGTGACTGCACCTTGACGGCAGTTTATAAAGATGCAGAAAGTGCAACTTATCCTGTTACCGTAATGAAAGCAGATAATTCAGCCGTTTATTCAGAGCAGTTTGCTCAGGCAGGCGGATCAATCAATGTTGTTGCACCTGTTGCCGAAAGCGGCTTCGTTTTTGACCACTGGGAAATCAATACAAACGCTGAGGGTGTTATTGATGATATAAATGCCAAGGATACATGGGTTCACCTTGTTGACGGTGTTGAAAATATTACTCTCACTCCTGTTTATGAAGTAAGCAAAAATCCTACTTATACAGTTAATGTTGTAACAGGCGAGGGCGGAAACGGCGAGGCAGTCGGCTCAGGCTCTTATGTCACAGGTGATAAGGTAACGCTTGAAGCACCTGTTCCGCAGGAGGGCTATGTTTTCAGCCACTGGTCAAATGCAGATTCAAACGGCTATGCTACAGGTATTCTTATTCAGAATGAATACTTCCCGTACACAAGCTTTGATATGGTAAACCGAGTTCAGGGTATCGCGGAGGATATGTATGACGAGGGCGTTTCAATCATATTCGCAGGCGGTAACAGTGAGTGCAATGTTGTAGCAGATGCCACATGGAATTACAGTTACGACAAACTTGGAATCGGCGCTGAAAACTGGCAGAACGGCTGGGATCATTACTTTACAACTATGATGCGTGATTACGGCTCTGCAGTTAAGGCTTGCCTTGAAGAATTCAAGGGTGGCTTTACCTATGTAGGTGATTGCTCAAATAACGGTATTTACAGTACAACGGTTGATAAGGAATATCAGCAGCAGTATGATGAGGTTTATAAAGCACTTGCAGACGGCAAAATCCATACTGTGCAGGTTGCACCGGGTGCAGATGTGAGACTTTCTTATACATCTAACTGTCTCTCACTTGATTACTGGATTTACGATTAAATTTATATATAAAAACCAAAGGAGGGCACACGCCCTCCTTTTTAATTAAATTGTTTCGGCAATTTTTAGTGCCTCGTCAAATGAGCAGTATTGAAGATGAATGTGATAAACTGTATCTCTGTCCTTATACATAATTATAGAATCTGTTTTATACGAATATACCAAAATATTCATTTCGTTTTGATTTATTATTTTTTTCTGCTTGTATTTTCCGTGCTTTTTGTTGCAGCAAAATTTCTTGCATCTGCTTCTTCATATCCTCTCAGCATAATAATACTGCAAAAAATTTCTTCGCCGTAATTAAATTCTGCTCTTGCAAAAATTGCAGTGTCATTCGGGTCAACTATAAAATAACTGAAGTTATCTGCATTCAGCAGTGCAGACGGTAAAACGATGTTCTTAAAATCGTATTCTTCAAATTGTCTGATTATCTTATGTTCATTTGAGCAATGATTAATCGCACTGTCAGCACCGTTATTCAGATTAATTTCATAACCGTCTTCAACTTCCTGTAAAATGCTGCTGCCTGAAAAATAATTTGCAGTTACCGGAATTGCAATGCTTATAATTATTATAACAATTGCCGCACATAAAATAAATTTATTAAATTGAATTTTTTTACTGTTTTTGCCATTTTGCTGATTCAGTCCGTTTTCAATTGTATCGGCATATAAATCAATAAGTGCCGTATTCATTTTTTCAGGTCCTTTGCTGAGTTAATATTCCATTATTTCCTGAATTTCACTTAATGTAAATTCCATCGGTTTTTCTTTTAAAACTGCAATAATATTATTTTTATTCATTTTGTCCCTCATATTTTCTGTTTGTCAGGATTAAATTTTTGCACATAAATCTTTTGCCGATTTTTTTATTTTACTGCAAAGCCAGTAATGACGTTGTTTTACTGCACTTTCGGTTGTACTGTATTTTTTTGCAATTTCAGCGTGGCAGATTTTTTTCATTTTCGGTTCGTTTATTTCCCATAATTCAGAAAATTTTTTATCAAAGTGAATGATATCATCACCGCCTTTTGTATATGCCTATATTTTGTTTTTGCAAATGAATATGCAAAAAGTAATTTTATTTGCTTAACCGCTTCTCTTATTACGTCGCAAAAAACAGTTAAGGTAACAAAAAAAGACCGATGATTTTTGATTTTCATCGGTCTGATTTATAATCAATATTCAATTTCGCCTTTGAAAACAAGGTTGCAGTCGCCTGTGAGGTACACGGCTTCATCATTGTAATTCACAATTAAATCTCCGCCTCGAAGTTTGACTGTGATATCTTCATTTTTATTGCAGTAGCCGTTTTCAACCGCTGCTATAACTGCTGCACAAGCGCCCGTGCCGCAGGCAGGTGTTTCGCCGTTGCCTCGTTCCCAAACCCTCATTTTGAGCGTTCTGCTGTTTACAACACGCACAAATTCAGTGTTGATTCTTTCGGGGAACAGGGGAGCGGTTTCAAACATCGGACCTGTTTTCTCTGTATCAATTTTATCAACATTGTCAACAAAAACTACACAGTGCGGATTGCCGACCGAAACGCAGGTAACGTTATAGTCACTGCCGCCGATGCTGATTTTTTCACTTACAACTTTTTCTTTGTTAATTGCAACAGGGATTTTTTCAGCCGTCAGTTCTGCCTTGCCCATATCAACCGTAACAGATGATACTTTACCGTTTCTTGTTATAAGTTCAAGTTTTCTGATTCCGCTTGCAGTTTCAATTGTAATATTCTCTTTGTCAACAAGTCCGTTGTCGTAAAGGTATTTGCCGACACAGCGGATTGAATTACCAGCCATTTTGCCTTCAGAACCGTCAATGTTGAAAATTCGCATTTTCGCATCGGCAATATCTGAATTTTCTATCAGCACAATACCGTCTGCACCGATTCCCTTGTGCCTGTCTGAAAATTCAATTGCAAAACTTTCGGGGCAGGTGATGATGCCGCATTGGTTGTTAAAGAAAATGTAATCATCGCCCGTGCCTTCCATTTTGCTGAATTTCAAAATGCCCTTTTCTTCTCGCATATTATTAATATCAACAAGTTCGGTGTTCGTCTGCTTGTAACGGCTTGCAATGATGTCTGCAAGTGCATTCGCAGTGTCAAGCGAAGTGAGCGTTGCAATTCCCAACTGATTTGCTCTGTTGAACAGTTTGATGTAATCCGCAATGCTCTTTTTATCGCTCTTGCCTGTGTAAACAATGTAGTCAAGCACACCGCTTTCCACCAGGTCCATAATTGAATTGTCCTCACGCAGTTTGTTTACTCTTTTGACTTCAATGCCAAGGCTCTCAATCGCTTTTGCAGTTTCAGGTGTTGCCCAGATGTCTGCACCGAGGTCATCAAGTTTTTTAGCAAGGTTTACAATTTCATATCTGTCCTGCTTGGTAACCGTAATAAGAACGGAATGCTTGTCTTTTTTATGAAAATCAACTTTAAATCCTGCTGAAACAAGACCCTTGAACAATGCCTCTTTAAGATTTTTGCCTACGCCTAAAACTTCACCCGTCGATTTCATTTCAGGACCTAATTTACTGTTGATATCGTTCAGTTTTTCAAAACTAAAAACAGGAACTTTAACTGCAAAGTAAGGCGGTGTTCTGTAAAGCCCCGTGCCGTAGCCGAGATCACGCAGTTTTGCGCCAACCATAATTTTAGTTGCAAGTTCAACCATAGGCACATTTGTAACTTTGCTGATATACGGAATGGTTCTTGATGCTCTTGGGTTTACTTCAATAACATAAAGTTCATTCTGATAAGTCAGATACTGAATGTTAACAAGTCCTTTTGTACCGAGCGAGAGAGCAAGTTTTTCGGAAACATCACAGATTTTTTTGAGCATTTTATCCTGAATATTATATGGAGGGTAAACGGCAATGGAGTCGCCGCTGTGAACACCTGCACGCTCGATATGTTCCATAATTCCGGGAATCAAAACGTCTGTGCCGTCTGAGATACAGTCAACTTCAAGTTCCGTGCCCATCATATATTTGTCTACAAGAACAGGGTTTTCAATGCCCTGTGCAAGTATAATATCCATATACTGCCTTACATCGTCGTCGGTGTAGGCAATCGTCATATTTTGACCGCCGATAACATAACTCGGTCGCAGAAGAACAGGGTAGCCGAGCATATTGCCTGCATCAAGTGCCTCGTCAAGCGTTGTAACGGAAGTGCCCTTTGGTCTGAAAATGCCGAATTTCTCAAGCAGTGCGTCAAATTTCTCTCTGTCTTCGGCAATGTCTATACCCTCGGCTGATGTGCCGAGAATATTAATACCGTTGTCATCAAGGTATTTTGTAAGTTTAATGGCAGTCTGACCGCCGAAAGCAACCACAACGCCGATTGGCTTTTCAACTTTGATTATGTTCATAACGTCTTCGGGTGTCAGCGGCTCAAAGTAAAGTCTGTCGCCTGTGTCAAAGTCAGTAGAAACTGTTTCGGGGTTGTTGTTAATAAGTATAACCTCGTAGCCGAGTTCTTTGAGAGTCCATACACAGTGAACTGAGGAGTAGTCGAATTCAATGCCCTGTCCGATTCTGATAGGCCCTGAGCCTAAAACGATAATGCGCTCTTTTTCTCCTCTTTCAAGTTCACGGCTTTCGCAGGTTTTGTCGTAAGTTGAATAAAAGTATGGCGTTTCTGCCGCAAATTCTGCGCCGCAGGTGTCTACCATTTTGTAAACTGCATTGGTGTGGTAAGCAAGTGAAGAACCGCTGATTCTTTCAATTGCATCATCGGTGTAGCCGAGTTTTTTTCCTTTGATATACATTTCTTTGCTGACAGGCGTATTGTCAATAGTCTTTTCATAATCAGCAAGATTTTTGAGTTTGTATAAAAACCACTCGTCAATCATTGTAATGCGGTGAATTTCATCAACGGAAACATCGTTTTTAAGTGCCCTGAATACGCTGAAAAGCCTTAAATCATCCTGATTTTTGAGTGTTTCAATAATATCTTTGTTGTCGATTGCTTTATTGTTGAGCGTGTCAAGACCGATTTCAGCACCTCGAACGGCTTTCATAATCGCCATTTCAAATGACGGCGCAATGCTCATAACCTCGCCCGTGGCTTTCATCTGTGTGCCGAGTTTTCTTGATGCGTTAACAAATTTGTCGAACGGCCATTTCGGCAGTTTAACTACAACATAGTCAAGTGTAGGCTCAAAGCATGCACAGGTTTTACCGGTAACATCGTTTTTGATTTCATCCAGTGTGTAACCGAGTGCAATTTTTGTTGTAACCTTTGCAATCGGATAGCCTGTTGCTTTTGATGCAAGCGCAGATGAGCGTGAAACCCTCGGATTTACTTCAATAACGCTGTATTCAAAACTTTCAGGGTTCAGCGCAAACTGGCAATTGCAGCCGCCTTCAATTCCAAGTTCTGTAATAATATCAAGCGATGCAGAACGAAGCATCTGGTATTCCTTGTCGGCAAGTGTAACAGCAGGCGCAATAACAATACTGTCGCCCGTGTGAACGCCGACAGGGTCAAAGTTTTCCATAGAGCAGACTGCAATAACATTGCCCACGCTGTCCCTCATAACTTCAAATTCAATTTCTTTCCAACCTGCAATATATCTTTCAATCAAAACCTGCGTGATAGGGGACATCATAAGTCCTCTTTTGGCGTGTTCGCGCAGTTCAGCCTCGTTATAAGCAACGCCGCCGCCTGCACCGCCGAGTGTAAACGCAGGGCGGATAATGACAGGGTAGCCGATTTTATCTGCAATTTTTACCGATTCGTCAATCGTGGTTGCAATGTCAGACGGCACACACGGCTGATTTATTTTCAGCATCGTGTCTCTGAATATCTGTCTGTCCTCGGCTTTGTCGATCGCCTCGGCATTTGTGCCGAGCAGGCGTACACCCATTTCGTCAAGGTAACCGTCTTTGGCAAGCTGCATACCGATTGTAAGACCTGTCTGTCCGCCGAGTCCGCACAAAATACTGTCGGGTCTTTCTTTTTCAATAATTCTTTTAACCGTTTCTTCGGTTAACGGCTCAAGATAAATGTGGTCTGCAAGCGCCTTGTCTGTCATAATTGTGGCAGGGTTTGAGTTGATAAGCACAACCTCAATACCCTCATCTTTGAGCACTCTGCAAGCCTGTGCACCTGCATAGTCAAATTCAGCCGCCTGTCCTATTACAATCGGACCTGAGCCGATAACAAGCACCTTTTTTATATCTTTGTTAAGAGGCATTATTCTTTACCTCCAATCATATCAATAAATCTGTCAAACAAAAATCTTGTGTCGTGCGGTCCGCTGCATGCTTCGGGGTGAAACTGTACCGAAAACGCTTTTTTATCGGGGTAATCCACACCCTCGTTCGTGCCGTCATTTGCATTCACGTAACTGATAACACCGCCCGCTTTTTCAATATCTTCATTAATAACGGCATAGCCGTGGTTTTGTGAAGATATGTAAGTCCTGCCCGTTTTTAAATTCTTAACAGGCTGGTTAACACCGCGGTGGCCGTATTTGAGTTTTATTGTTTTGCCGCCCATTGCAAGTGCAAGCAATTGATGACCGAGGCAGATACCGAAAATCGGAACTTTGCCGATTAATTTTTTCAATTCATCAATACATTCTTCGTTGTCGCTCGGATCCCCCGGACCGTTAGACAGCATAATGCCGTCGGGATTTAACTTTAAAATATCTTCAGCCTTTGTGTTATAGGGAACAACAGCAACATTGCAGCCTCTTTTGGCAAGTTCTCTCGGAATATTATCCTTTTTTCCGTAGTCAATCAGCACTACATTGTATTTGTGATTTTTACTCGGTACAAGGCACGGCTTTTCAACCGATGTGGATTTTACCGCATCGGTTATTTTATATTCCTTAATTTTATCAAAATCCGCTTTTCTCGGGTCAGAGCAGATAACGGCATTCATAACGCCGCTTTCACGAATGATTTTTGTAATCTCTCTCGTGTCTACATCATAAACGCCGATGATATTGTTTTCTTTCAGATAATCGTCAAGTGTTTTGCCGCATCTGAAGTTTGACGGCTCTTTACAGTATTCACGCACTATGTAAGCACTTACATAAGATTTTGTGCTCTCCGTATCCTCGTCAATAAAACCGTAGTTGCCGATAAGCGGAAAGGTCTGCATAACAATCTGACCGAAATAACTCGGGTCTGTCAGTGTTTCAATATAACCGCCCATACCTGTTGTAAAAACAAGTTCACCTGTGATTTCACCCGATGCACCAAAGCGTTTTCCCTCAAAAATCTGCCCGTTTGCAAGGCAGATATAAACTGTTTCGTTAATCATAGTCATTAACCCAAAAGTTTAACTAACACTGCTTTCTGCGCGTGGAGCCTGTTTTCTGCCTCGTCAAAAATTTCATCTGCGTGTTCTTCAAATACCTTTGCAGTGATTTCTTCTTCTCTGTGTGCAGGCAGGCAGTGAAGTACCATAGCACCGTTGTTTGCGACAGCCATAACATCATCGTTAATCTGAAAATCTTTGAAGATTTTTTCTCTTTCAGCCTTTTCTTCCTCCTGACCCATAGATGCCCATACGTCTGTGTAAAGAATATCTGCACTCTTTGCACATTCAAGAATGTTGTCAGAGCAGGTGAATTTGCCGTTTTCCTGTGCCCATTTCATAATTTCAGCATCGGGCTTGTAATCATTCGGGCAGGCAACTGCACATTCCATGCCCATTTTGATTGCGCCTACAATAAGACTGTTTGCCATATTGTTTCCGTCACCGATAAAGCAGAATTTCAAACCGTCAAAGGTCTTTTTATACTCACGTATAGTCATAAGGTCTGCAAGCACCTGGCAGGGATGACAGTAGTCTGTAAGACCGTTGATAATCGGAATAGAGCCGTATTCGGCAAGGTCTTCAACCTCTTTCTGCTCGAAAGTTCTAATCATAATTCCGTCAAGGTAGCGTGAAAGAACTCTTGCAGTATCCTCAACAGGCTCGCCTCTGCCAATCTGCAAATCCCTGTTAGAAAGGAACAGTGCCTGACCGCCGAGTTGATACATACCCGTTTCAAATGAAACTCTTGTTCTTGTTGAACTTTTCTGGAAAATCATACCAAGCGTTTTGCCTTTTAAATGGTGGTGTTCAATACCGTGCTTCGTCTCATATTTTAACTGGTCTGCAAGATTAAGAATATCAAGTATATCCTTCTGGCTTAAATCTGCAAGTTTTAATAAATGTTTCATTTTTCAATAATCTCCTTCAAAATTTTAAGACCTTTGTTCAGTTCATCATAACTGATGTTAAGGGCAGGCAAAAGCCTTACTTTTGTTTTTGCAGTCAGCACAAGCAGTCCGTTTTTCAGGCACTCGTCTGCAATTCCTTTGGCATTTTTCTCTGTTTCAATTCCAAGCATTAAGCCCATTCCCGAAATAGATTTTACGCCGTTTACATTTGCTAAAAATTCTTTTATATATCTGCTCTTTTCCGAAACACTGTTCAGAAAAGCATCATCTATCCTTGAAACTATTGATACTGCGCCTGCTGCGCAAACAGGGTTGCCGCCAAAGGTTGAGCCGTGACTGCCGGGTGTAACAATATCTTTTACTTTGTCGCCGAATAAAACAGCACCCATCGGAAGACCGCCTGCAAGACCCTTTGCAGTAGAAACAATGTCAGGTTTAATATCAAAATTTTCATAAGCAAAATATCTGCCTGTTCTGCCGTTGCCAGTCTGCACCTCGTCGCAAATCATCAGAATGTCTTTGTCTTTGGCGATTTTTTCAATTGCCTTAACAAAATCATAGTCAAGACTGTTCACGCCGCCTTCACCCTGCACGCATTCAAACATAATGGCACAAACATCATCTGTAATCATATTGTTCAGTGCTTCAATGTCATTGGCAGGGCAGTATTTAAAGCCGTCAGTCAGCGGCAAAAAGTCTTTGTGAAAAACATCCTGTCCCGTTGCCGCAAGCGTTGTAATCGTTCTGCCGTGGAAAGAGTTAACGAGCGTTATAATTGTGTGCCTGTCAGAACCGTATTTATCTGCGCTGTATTTTCTTGCAAATTTAATTGCTCCCTCGTTGGCCTCGGCACCGCTGTTTGCAAAAAAAACTTTTTTCATTCCTGTTTTTTCGCAAAGAAGTTCGGCGAGCCTTGCGCAAGGCTCTGTGTAATAAAGATTGCTCGTATGCTGAAGTTTTGATAACTGTTCTTCAACTGCACTTTTCCATTCGCCGTCACAGAAACCAAACGCAGTTACGCCGATTCCCGAGCCGAAATCTATATATTCCTTGCCCTGTTCGTCATAAGCGGTTGAGCCTTTGCCGTTCACAAGTGCAACATCAAACCTGCCGTACGAATGGGCAACAAACTGATTGTCTGTTTCCTTAATGTTCATTTTGTTTTCTCCTGTTAAACTCACTTGCTTATCTGCTGCGGAACATTGTTCCCATACCTTCGTCGGTAAGAAGTTCCATAAGAATGGAGTGGGGAACACGTCCGTCAATTATAAATGCTTTTTTAACGCCCTCTCTGAGCGCATTCGTCATCGAGTCGATTTTCGGAATCATACCGCCGCCGATTATTCCCTCGGCAATAAGTGCAGGCACATCGCTGATGTAAACTCTGTGAATCAGCGTGCTATCGTCATCCTTATCTCTCAAAAGACCTACCACATCTGTCATTGAAATTAGCGCCTCAGCATTAAGTGCGCCTGCAACTGCCGCTGCAACCGTGTCTGCATTAATGTTGTAGCAGTTGCCTTTTTCATCATAGCCGATTGTTGAAATAACGGGAATAAAGCCGTGGTTGAGCGCTTCTTCAACTACATCCATATTCACATCCGTTATTTCACCGACATAACCGTGCTTTTCATCAAGCGGTCTGCACTTAATCATATTGCCGTCCATACCTGAAAGTCCGATTGCGTGACCGCCTGAGTTGCCAATCTGGCAAACAAGGTCTTTGTTTACTTTGCCTGCAAGCACCATTTGAACAACGTTTACAGTGTCTTTATCGGTAACCCTGAGTCCGTCTTCAAATTTGCTTTCTATGTTCATTGCTTTAAGTGTTTTGTTTATTTCAGGGCCTCCGCCGTGAACAAGAACAACTTTAATTCCTATTGTTGAAAGAAGTACTAAATCACGCATAACTGCGTCTTTCAGTTCTTCGTTAATCATTGCATTGCCGCCGTATTTTACAACAATGATTTTCTTTCGATACATCTGTATATTCGGCAGTGCATGGGCAAGTATTTCCGCCTTCTGTGCATTATTTATATCCATATTTATGCTCCTGTATCATTATTTTGCCTCCCTTGTTAAAGGGAGGGGGACCGCTTGCGGTGGTGGGATTTTATGTAGGGGAGGGTCTCTGTGCCCTCCCGAAAAATCTTATGTTAAATCAAGTCCTGTAATCCCCGTTAATCTTTACATAATCATATGTTAAATCACAACCCCATGCAGTAGCATTTTCATCACCCTGATTAAGATTAACAAGCACCTGAATTTCATCACTCTTTAAAATTTCTGCCGCCTTTTCCTCGCTGAATTCAACACCTGCACCGTTTTTGCAAACATCAATCACACCGAATTCGCTTTTCAGCGCCACATCAACTTTGTCAATATCAAACTCGGCGTCGGCATAACCTATGGCACAAAGAATTCTGCCCCAGTTTGCATCTTCACCGAATATTGCACATTTGAACAGTGTAGAGCCGATAACCGATTTTGCAATTACAATTGCATCATCTTTTGTCGGGCAGCCTGTACATATGCATTCAAGCAGTTTTCCTGCGCCTTCACCGTCTTTAGCAAGCATTCTTGTAAGATTTGCCATAACCTGATAAAGTCCTGCCTTGAATGCTTCAAATGCCTCATTTTCCTGCGTAATTTCATTGTTTTCTGCAAGACCGTTTGCCATAACAGATACCATATCGTTTGTAGATGTGTCGCCGTCAATTGAAAGGCAGTTGTATGTCACCTTAACAATTTCATTAAGTGCTTTTTGCAGCATTTCGGCTGAAATTGCAGTATCCGTCGTAATAAAGTTAAGCGTTGTTGCCATATTAGGGTGAATCATGCCCGAGCCCTTTGCCATACCGCCGATTGTGCAGGTTTTGCCGTCAATTTCAAACTGAACGGCATATTCTTTTTTGATTGTGTCGGTCGTCATAATCGCCGTTGCACATTCAACATTTCCCGTGTAGGATAAGCCCTCTGCCAAATCGCCGATTTTGTTTTCAATAGGTTCAATCGGCAGAATCTGACCGATAACGCCTGTTGAGGCCACAATAACCTCTTCAGGCTTAATTCCAAGCACATCGGCAGTCAGTGCACACATTTTTTCAGCCTTTTCAATACCGTCTGCATTGCAGGTGTTGGCATTTTTTGAATTCACTATAACGGCTTTTGACTTGCCGCCTGTCTTTTCAAGATTTGCCTTTGTAACAAGTATCGGTGCACCCTTTACTTTGTTTGTCGTGTAAACTGCCGCCGTGCTGCAAATTGTGTCGGATAAAATCATTCCCAGGTCATTTTTGTGGGGCGCATCAGGGTTACTCGGCTTTTTTATGCCGCAGTAAACACCGTTTGCTTTAAAGCCTTTCGGGGCGCATACGCCGCCGTCAATTATTTTAAATTCCATTTTTTATTCTCCTAATATAAGTCCTTTTTTCTCGTCAATTCCCATAGCAAGATTCATACACTGAATTGCCGCACCCGATGCGCCTTTGCCTAAATTGTCAAAGCGTGAGGTGATTACAATTCTGTCATCATTGCCGTTTACTTCAATTTCCATATCATCTCTGCCGTCAAAATTATTGGCGCCAATCATATTTTCGGTGTAGCCAAGTCTTCGGACTTTTACAAATTCCTGCCCGTCATAATGCTCGGCAAGAATTTCCCTAATATCCTTTAAACTGCATTTCTTTTTCAGCATATCTGCAAAAAGCGGTATGCTTACTACCATTCCGCACTTATAATCACAAATCATCGGGCTGAAAATCGGTGTTCTTGTAAGTTTTGAAACAGCAGCCATTTCTTTCAAATGCTTGTGATTTTGTGTCAGTGCATATTGCCTCGGTGAGTCAAGTTCAGGGTCTCTTTCTGCATCTTCGTATTGAGCGATAGCCTTGTTGCCGCCGCCGCTGTAGCCTGAAACTGCAAAGCAGGTGATAGGGTAGTCTGCCTCAATAATTCCGTGCCTTACAAGAGGGGATACAATTGAATTGAAGCCGCTTGCATAACAGCCGGGGTTTGCAATAAGCCTGTTTGAAACAATTTTCTCTTTGAATTCTTTGCCGAGTTCGGGAAAACCGTATGCCCATTTCGGGTTTGTTCGGTGCGCAGTTGATGCGTCAATTATCTTTGTCTTATCATTTTCAAGCAGGGTAACTGCTTCAATTGCCGCCGCATCGGGCAAACAAAGAAAAGTAATGTCGCTCTCGTTTATGAATTTTTTGATTTCTGACGTGTCCTTACGCTTGTCATCATCTATTTTTAAAAGTTCAATATCATCTCTTGCAGACAGCCTGTCTTTGATTCTTAAGCCTGTTGTGCCTGCCTGTCCGTCAATAAATACTTTAATCATAAATATACATCTTTCTTTTGCTATATTATATTTCTTTACT
>JACTVT010000072.1 GCA_014465955.1 Eubacterium sp.
CTACCATAGGGGGTACCTTTTTTCTATTGTCCACTTTTACTGGACTTGTTCAATTCATCTGCTCCTTTTTGCGTGTTAAAAATGCCAAATTAATAAATCTCTACACGCTTACACGCTGACTTTTTTTGTCACTGCAAATCCTGTAAGTCAGCAGCGGTAATATCATTTTCAAGATTATCTCGTGCCAAATCATTATCTATAACCGAATACGCATCTGATATCGGCTTTTCCTGCTTTTTTTGTTGTTCATACGGCACATTGTGATAAACTTTCTGCGACGGTGAATGCGTGCCTGCTATAACTGCACGCACCTGCTTTTTACCGCTTTTGGCTTTACCCTGAATTTCAGGAACAGGTGCCGTTTCATTTTTTGCAACCCTGTGTGTTCGCTCAGGCCGTTTCATACCTTGCTTTGCCATTATAATCACCTCACCAGCATCATGCCCAAAAAAGATGATTTTATAAATAATTTATCTGTTTTTACCAATTGATGTTACAATCTGATTAACATCAAATACACTCTGACCGCTGACTACAACCGAATTATCTGCATTGAATTTTGTTTCAGTAAAAACGCCGTAATCCTAACTTGCAGATGATGAAGTAAACAAACTGTAACTGCCGTTTTCAAGGTCAGATGTACTAATAATAACCGTTTTGAAACTCTTTGGTGCATTGAACGAAATAATTTCATTACCCGATGAATTTTTAAATACAACAGGTGTATCTTTATCAATTTTTGTATCAAGCGTAAATGCAAGTGTATTCTGCGAACTTTCGGCCTTAGGCATTTCTATCATATCACTGCCGAGAGCAACCACCGTACCGCCGTTAACGGTATACCCTGCACAGGAGCATTATTTTTTAATACAAAACGATTTGAAACAACCGTTGTTCCTGCCGTAAGATAAGTTGAAAGCAGTGCTGCTGCAAATACAAAAATAATTACCTTATCACTGTTAACAAATACTTTTTTATTTTTAATGCTCATAAGCAGATAAATAAGACAGGCAGAAAATACAACTGACAGTGCACCTATTATTACAATACATACTGCCGAAAACTATGTTTTGCCGCCGAAAAAATTGTTATCTTTATTCTCCTTTTGCATAAATGCGCTGTCATTTTCAGGCATCTGCTGACCCTGAGGCTGCTCGGGAAGTTTCATATCACCATCATTCTGCGGCGGCTGATTCTGCTGATTATCGGGTATTTCAGACTCAGACTGCATTATGCCGTTTGGCTGAATAGTGTTATTCTTTGCGTAATAAACTATGCCGCCGATACCTGCCAGTGACGCAAGCATCAGCAGAACCAAAACTAATGATTTAATTTTTGTTTTCATAAATAAAACTCACTTTCTTAATGATTTCTCAGCATACAGAAATATATTTAATAAAAAATGAAATGGTTATGAAAAATAATGAAGTAAATATAAATTCACTTTTAACATAAAAAATAAAGGACACAAAGGTCCTTTCCGAAAAAACTATTATTCTGACAAAAATCTGCTCCACCTTTTATTTGAAGCAAACGAAAACACAGTGATAAGCACTGACGAAACTATCCATACAATAATGACAGCGCTCCAGCCTGCTTTTTCCGAAATTGCACCAAAGCCGTAAGAAGAAAGTGCACAGCCTATATGCGCGCCTGAATTCAGTATTCCGCTTATACCGGATGTAAAACCAAACTTTGAAAATCTGACAGGAACAAGAGAAATAATAAGATAATTCAGCGCATACATAACCGACGTTGTAACTGCCAGCAAAACGATAATTACATAAACAGGCAGTTTATTCATAAACAGCATTATTAGCAGCGGAACAAGCGCAGCAAACCCTGTAACACCGGCAGTTTTCATCTCATTTTCTCCGAGTTTTTTATAAAGCGGAGTAACAAGATACGCACCGAAAGCATTAAAAATCGGCAGCGCAATCGTTACAAAAACAGAAAATGATGTTGAAACGCCGTAAACCTCACTAATCATGGCAGGAACCCAATTTGTAATACCATCTCTCATCATTCCATGCAGAATTGACGGTATCATTATAAATAACAGTCCGCTTGAAACAGCAACAGCCGCCAAACCTTTTTTATTGACATTGTTGTGAGCCTCTGCATTTTGCTTTTGAATTACAGGCACTTTCTCAATATCCTTTTCGGAACAGAAAATGGCAAAACCTGCAAACAAAACAGCAATAACAACAACCGAACCTCCAAAAATAAAAACATACTTCCAATTCAGATATTTAATAATCATTGATGACATAAGATATGCCAGAACCGTACCGACAGGAAGTGACAGTGCTATATTCAGAATTGCTTTTTTGCTTAGACTTTCATCAATTGTTTCGGAAAAAATGCGAAGTATAGGTGACCACAGCATCGACTGAAACAGGCCGTTTGCCGCCCACACACTTATAAGCACGCCAAGGCTCCCTGCTGCCGGCATAAGAAAGCAGCAGACTGCACCAAGCACAGAACCGAACATCACCATAAAAAACGGATTAATCTTATCCCCTATCAGACCGCTGATTAACTGACCTACACCGTAACAAATAAAAAACGCTGTGCCGATAAGCCCTATTTCACCTTTTGAATAAATACCCTCTTCTGCAAGCGGTGCTATGGTTGCCGCATAACAGGTTCTGATAAAATATGACGCACAATACAGTACCCACATTGCCGCAACTATTAATTTACTCTTCTTAACACTTTTAATAACATACTTTGTCATTTGACGGGACCACCGTGCCTGATAAATTTTATAAGTGCTTTTGTACGCTTATTCTGATAAGGAAAACATCTTATTAACTGCTCCTGTTTTTTTACGATATCACTGTACTGCACCTTGTAATTATTTTTAATATAATCAACAGTCGGCAATTCCTCACTTCTAAGATCAAAAGGATTGACAGTCAGACCGTATGAAGAATAATAATCTCGGAATTTATATCCGTTTCCTATAACCTTATCGGTGAATTCACACCATAATGACGGAACGCCTAAAGAATCGGCAAAAATAAGCCCGTGCAGACTTGTAGACATAATCGTTTCGCAGGAAGCAATTTTCTTTAAAACCTCTGTAGGCTCTTCACTGAGATCAATAATTAAACAATCATCATATTTACTGCTGATTTCTTTATATTGCTCAAAATATTCTTCAACTTCATATTCTCTGAAATGCGGTATAATACCGATTTTATACTTCTTTTCAGGTATTCTATCAAGCAGATAAGGCGCTAAAAGGCCAGGGTCTGCCGTAACACATTTAACTTTTTTACCCATAATTTTTTCGCAGGCATTGCGTGTTAACTCGCCGCGCACTGCACGAATATCAACAGGACGAATAAATTTCATTTTTGAATAATCATCATAACCGTACATAAGCCCTGTGCCCCACACAGTTATTTTTTTTGATTTATCTGCCTCTGCCTGCAATTCCTTATCACGTTTACCTGTTATTGAACCGCTTACAATTCGTTCAAGCACAGAACCGATTGCTATCATATCAGATGATATGAAACGTTCTTCTTTAACAGGAATACCAAACAAATCATATATAAGTGTTTGGTTTAAAATATCACCTGCATTATTGCAGTTATAAAAATAAAGACTGATTTCTTTAGGCATTCTTTTAAAAAACATAATTTTACTCCTTAATTTAACTTCCATTATTATACAACAAGG
>JACTVT010000002.1 GCA_014465955.1 Eubacterium sp.
CCGCCTTTTTACTTATGGAGGCAAAGAAAATGGAACAAATAAAACGAGGCGAAATTTATTACGCCAATTTATGTCCGATTGTAGGCTCGGAGCAAGGCGGTATCCGCCCTGTTGTTATCCTGCAAAATAATAAAGGGAATTTGCACAGCCGCACGACAATAGTTGCTGCAATTACCGGTGAGCTTGATAAACCGAATTTACCGACGCATGTCATATTTAAATCAGACTGCATGAAAAAAGAATCCATGGTTCTACTTGAACAGATAAGAACAATCGACAAATCCCGTCTCGGCAGATTTGTCGGTATAATGGATAGCAAAACAATGAAACGAGTTGATAAAGCGATTTTAATCAGCTTCGGTCTTGATTATCTGGAGGGTTTAAAGAAATGATTATTTCTGAAAAAGCAAAATCAAACAATGCTTTTTATTACGAAGTCTGTATGTTAAAGTTGTTATCCGATATGGGATATTTAAATGAAAAAGATTTAAATGCAATTATTAAAATAGCGTCGGACGATTACGGAGCATCTCTTGTTTTGGATAAAAATATTTTATGTCTAAACTGATAATTCTGATAAAAAAGCTGGATATATTCGAACTATCGTAGTATTGTAGTGTTGCATCAAAGAAAAGATGACAACAGCAGGTAAATCCTGCGGAAAGGATAAGCAATGGAGAACACAGTCGTTACAATAGCACCAAGCATAATACCAAAATCTACACTGCGGGTTGCCGCTTACTGCCGTGTATCAAGCGATTCAAGCGATCAGCTTCATTCCTTTGCCGCACAGGTACAGCACTACACAAAATTTATCAGTGATAACGAGAGAATGGAGCTTGCCGATATATATGCGGACGAAGGTATAACAGGCACAAAAACATCTAAACGTGACGATTTCAATCGGCTGATTGCGGATTGCAAAAAGGGTAAAATTGACCGCGTACTAACAAAATCGGTCAGCCGTTTTGCACGAAACACAGCCGATTCTCTTATGTACGCAAGGCTCCTTAAAGAATACGGCGTCAGCATACTGTTCGAAAAGGAAAATATTGACACAGCATATATGTCAAGTGAATTACTGCTTGCTCTGTCAGGTGCTCAGGCACAGGAAGAATCTATTTCAATATCCAAAAATATGAGATGGAGCATTGAAAATCGAATGAAAGCCGGCACATTTATAGCAAGCCATACAGCTTACGGATATAAGATTGTTGACGGTGAATATGTTATTGAGAAAAAAGAAGCAGAAATTGTCAAACTGATTTTCGAAAGTTTCCTGTCGGGTATGGGCAAAAAAGCAATTGCCGATATGCTGAATAATATGGATATTCCGAAACGCATTGACGGAGTACCGTGGCAAATATCGACCGTAGAATATATTCTTACTAATGAAAGGTATATCGGTGATGCGGTCTTTCAGAAAACCTATACAACCGAAACACTGCCGTTTGTAAATAAAGCAAATAACGGAGAAAAGGCTAAATACTATGTTGAGAATACCAATCCGCCTATTATATCAAAGGCGGATTTTGAAATGGTGCAGAAACTTATAAAAGACAACAGCCTTGAAAATCAGCGTAAAAAGACGGTAACGTATCCGCTAACACAGAAAATACGCTGTAAATGCGGTTCAACATACAAACCGCTCACCGTAAACGGCAAAAAATATTGGGAATGTACTAAACATAATTTAGGCAGAAGCGAATGTGATTCACGCCGAATACCCGAAAAAGATATTTATGAGGCGTTTGTTACAATGATAAACAAATTAAGAATTTGCCGAGTGGATATTTTACCTGCGGCTGTAATACAAACTGAACGTCTGCAAATGAAAGCAGGCGGATTAGCTGCTAAAATCAAAGAAATTGATAGGCAAATCGCTGAATTTAACAATAAAAGTCTTGTGCTTGCAAGGCTGAATACAAAAGGAATTATACGACCTGCTGAATATGCCGAACAAAGCGGTAGTATATACGGATGTGTAAATAATCTGAGAAGCAAACGCAGACAGTTGTTAAAAGAACAAGACGAAAACAGCATACTGTCAGGACTTCGCACATTAAATGATTTATTAACGAATATAGAAAAACCATTAACAGAATTTGATGAAAATATATTTAAAAATACTGTTTTAGAAATTACAGTTCCAACCGATACAAGCGTATGCTTTAAGTTGATCGGTGAACTGATGATTACAGAAACTATTCCCGACCGAAGGAGGTGTAAACGCCAATGAAAAACAGGCGGTTTCCGTACGGATATGAAATGCAAAACGGCTTGATTGTAATATGCTTAAAAGAAGCCTATACAGTTAAACAAATATTCAGTCAATATCTGAATGGGGAAAATTTAAAGAATATTGCCGAAAGGCTTACAGAAAATCAGATTGAATTTTTGCCCGGTGAATATAATTGGAACAAAAGCCGTATCAAGCGTATGATTGAAGATAAGCGGTATATCGGTGGTGACAATTATCCTACAATAATTGACAAGAACACTTTCCAAAGAGCCAATGTCGAAAAGAATAACCGAATAAGAAACATAAATCCTGTAATAACATCAGAAAAGAAATTGCTTACAAATAAAGTAATTTGTTCAAACTGTGGAAGAAGATTATTCCACAATACGGACAGCAGACTTAAAAACAGTGAAAAGTGGTTTTGTAAAAATGAAGGCTGTAAGTTTAGTGTGTATATGACTGTTGCCGAACTTGAACATGAAATTACGGAAATACTGAATTTACTAATATTACAACCAGGACTTGTTGAATATGAAGGAACAGATATCTCTGCCGAGCCATCAATTGAAATCATCAGACTGGAAAATGAAATTGAACAGCAGCTTGAATCTATCGACTTTGATAAAAATGAAATACAAAATATGATACTGCAATGTGCGGCGAAAAAATATGATGCGTATAAAAACGTTCGACACATTACAGAGAGGTTGAAAGCGGACTTTGAAAAATTAAGTCCGCTTTCAGCTTTTAATAAGGAATTATTCGATAGAACGGTATCCGCTGTTGAATTTGATAAAGATGAAAAGGTCAGTTTAAAACTGAAAAACAATAAAATCATACGAGGAGAGGACTTTGAATGACGCAAACACCGCCTGCACCTAAACTAGTCAGAATCATACCGCCGAAGCCGGAGTTCTCAGGCGAAAATCGAATTGATATACGTCCCAAGCGTGTTGCTGCCTACTGCCGAGTTTCAACAGATAAAGAACAGCAGGAGCACAGCTTTGAAACGCAAAAAGAAATGTATACCGATATGATTATGATGAAACCAAACTGGCAAATGGCAGGCATATACGCCGATGAGGGTATTACGGGCACAATTGCTAAGAAACGTCCCGATTTTATGCGTATGATTGAGGACTGCCGAAAAGGTAAAATTGATTTAATCATTACAAAATCCGTGTCAAGATTTTCACGAAACAATCTTGACTGTCTGCTCTATGTCAGAGAGCTGAAAGAGATGGGAATCCCGATTATCTTTGAAAAAGAGGGCATCAACACACTTCAGGTATCAAGCGAACTGTTAATTACTTTATTTAGTGGGTTATCTCAAGCTGAGAGTGAATCTATCAGTATGAATGTTAAAATCGGAAAACGGCAGAGCCTAAAAAACGGAAATGTGCCGTTCAGTTATAAATCATTCCTCGGCTATCGCAAAGGTGCAGACGGTAAGCCCGAAATTGATGAAGAGCAAGCGGTTGTAATTCGCAGAATTTTCTCTGAATATCTTGCCGGCAAAAGCTTGCTTGATATTGCCAAAGGTTTAACGGCAGACAAAATCCTAACGGCAAGAGGTAAAACAAATTGGTCATCGGCAAGAGTGCAGTCTATACTGACGAACGAAAAATATAAAGGTGATGCCCTGCTTCAAAAAACATATATCGTTGACTGTATCAGCAAAAAATCCAAAAAGAACAACGGCGAACTGCCGATGTACTATGTAGAAAACAATCATCCTGCCATTATTGAAAGAGCTGTATTTGACAGAGTGCAGGAAGAAATCTCACGCAGAAACAGTAAGAAAAAAGTTAAGCAGGTCGGCACTAAAACAGAACTCGGCAAATACTCAAGTAAGTATGCCCTATCCGAAATCCTATACTGCGGTAACTGCGGAACGCCGTATCGCCGATGCACATGGTCAAAAAACGGAAAGAAAAAGATTGTATGGCGATGCATCAGCCGCCTTGATTACGGTAAAAAATACTGTAAAGACTCACCGTCAATTGAAGAATTAGTACTGCACAATGCGATTACAGAAGCCATTACACAAAAAGCACAAATGGAAAAAGCCGATGTTGCTCGTATCCGTAAGCATATAGAAATATATCAAAACAGTCAGGACACAAGCAGTATTCTCGCAAAACAGGAGCGTTTGAAGACGATTCAAGAGCATATTAATCAACTTACCAATATGGATAGCGAAGCGGCTCAGAACGGAGATTTTGACGCACAGTTCGAAAGTTTATACGCAGAGATGTACGCTATAAAAGATGAACTTGATGAAATCGAAAAAAGCAAATCTAAAATCGAAACCACAGACGATTCCATAAAAGAAATGACCGCAATTATGCAAGGACTTAAAAATCATCCTGTGGAATACAACGACCTTGTGGTACGGCAGCTTATAGAATGCATTAAAGTAATATCAAAAGATACATTGCACATTTATTTCAAAGATGGAATAAAAATAGAAACGAAGATGTAAAAAAATACAATATAATTATTTAAGGGTGTAAATTTACAGTGCAAAAAACAATTGTGATTGCACCCTTACATTTAATAAAACAAAGGATGTAACCCCTTTGATAATCAACCTTCCGATATATTTTTATGTATTATAAAACGCAAGGGTGCAAGAGTTTATAAAGCTAAAACTACTTTAGATTTTCTGATAATTCCAAAAGCAGCCTTTTGCCTGTAACCGAAAGGTTTGAAAAGTTGTTGATTAGTGTATATTCACTTTTAGTTATAAATGAATTGCTTTCGCTTTTATAAAACAGCAGCCAAATCGGAATCTCAAATGCCTCGCAAATACTGTAAATCGTTCGGATGTTCGGAAAACTTTTCTTTTTATATAGATATTTAATTGTGTTAACAGAAAGCCCCGATCTGACAGCAAGCTCATAAATGGAATAATTGTGTTCTACTCGCAATTTGTCAATCCTTTCAACTAATTCTCCAATTTGCTGAAGTTCGTATAAATCTTTAATCAAAATATGCACCTCCGGGAAGGCTGATTAACACAATAAATTTGGGGTAGCATATTTCATCTTTATATATAAATTAGGGTGGCAAGTTTCATTACAAAGTTGTGTAATTGTTGTAAAATAGCTTCATACCAATTCGGAGATGTAATGCTATGGCATATGATTATGAACTAAAATACTTTAATGATATTGAAAGAAAAACTATTGATTGGCTGTGGTATCCGTATATTCCTTACGGAAAGATTACACTTGTACAAGGAGATCCCGGTGAAGGAAAGACGACTATGCTGATTAGTATTATATCTTTATTATCCAAGGGTGAGCCATTTCCTTTCACAAATAAGAAGACGACGGCTGTATCAATTTATCAGAATGCTGAAGATGATGTAGCAGATACCATTAAACCAAAGTTGGAGATACACAGGGCAAACTGTAATAATGTCTGTTATATAGAAAAGAAAAATGATAACATTTTTATGGATGATGACAGCATAGAAAATGCAATTGTGAAGTCGGGTGCAAAACTTTTTGTGCTTGATCCTATACAGGCCTTTATCGGTGATAATGTGGATATGAATCGGGCAAATGTTATACGACCGAGAATGAATAAATTGAAAGAGATTGCTCAAAAGACGGGCTGTGCTGTTGTTTTGGTTGGACATATGAATAAAAACTCTTCAGGAAAATCGAATTATAGGAATTTAGGTTCAATAGATATTTCTGCCGCAGCAAGAAGTGTCTTAGTAGTGGGAAGATTAAGTAAATCGTCAGAAATAAAAGTTTTAGCACAGTTAAAAAATAATCTTGCGCCAAAAGGAAAATCTATAACATTTAAAATTGAAAACAGAACTGTCAGATGGATATCGGAATGCAGTCTGACAGCAGATGATTTATTATCATGCAGTTTATCAGGTGGAGGATACAAAAGAACGGTGGCAGAGAACTTAATTCATTTGAGTCTGGAAGATGGAATGAAAACTGCAAAAAGCATATTTGATAAAGCACAGGAACAAGGCATAAGCATTAGGACTTTGAAAACGGTTAAATCAACTATGCCTGTCAGGTCGTTAAAGAAAAACGGAATTTGGTATTGGGAAATGAATAGTCAAGAGGTAGGCAATAATGCAGAGCAGTGATTTTAACAGTTATAAATCAAGTATTGAAGTTATAAAAAATAGCTCGGGAGCTGCGGCTTTTATTCCTGCAAAGGATAAAGCCGATCTTTTCGGAAGTAACCACATATTTAAAACCTGTGCCTATTGTCGTGTTTCTACTGATCATGACGAACAATTATCTTCATTTGAATTACAGCAGGAACATTACAGACAGCTTGTAAGCCATCATCCCAATTGGGATTTGAAACATATATTTGCGGATGAAGGTATATCTGCAACTTCATTAAAAAATCGCGATGAATTCAATGATATGATTTCTCGTTGTATGAACGGTGAGTTCGATCTTATCGTTACCAAGAGTGTATCAAGATTTGCAAGGAATCTTGTTGACTGTGTTTCACTTGTCAGAAAGTTAAAAGGCTTAAATCATCCGGTAGGCGTCTTTTTTGAAACGGATAACTTGTTTACACTATCTGAAGATTCTGAGCTCAAGCTTTCAATATTGGCGACATTTGCACAGGAGGAATCTGTAAAGAAGAGCGAAAGCATGAATTGGTCGCTGAAAGAGAGGTTTAAAAACAAAAAGCTTCTAACACCTGAATTATTCGGATACCGCAGACCTCGTGATGCGGTTGGAAACTATATCAAATACGGAAAACTTGAAATTGAAGAATCTGAAGCGGAGATTGTTAGATTTATTTTTAATGCGTTTTTATCAGGATTTTCGATAGAGAGTATTTGCAATATATTAGAGGATATTGGATGTAAAACCAAACTCGGCAATACAAAGTGGAATGAGGGCTCAGTTTCCTATATTCTCAGAAATGAAAGATATTGCGGAAATGTGCTTACATGGAAACAATTTACTGCGGATATTTTTGAACATAAAAAGAGAAAAAACAGACAGGATAGAGATCAATATTTATACACCGATGTTCACGAAGCAATTATATCAGCCGAACAGTTTGAAGCGGTTCAGGTATTGTTTGAAAACAAAAAGCACGGTTACAGAGGCGGTGTCCCGATTATGCAGGTTGTGGATATGGGTGTGTTTCGGGGATATATACCAATCAATCATCATTGGATTAGCGAAGATCCTGAAATCTATTATAAGGCATCTAATAGTGTGCCGGTTTACAAAAAGAAACAAAACCTTAAGAAAAACTATTTCAGCAGGTTTGATTTAACAGGTTATCAGGTAGTAAGAGGACAATTTTTGACCGCACGCTCAGAACTTCCCGTAATATCTTTTGGTAAAGATAAAATCACATTTAATTGTACCTGTACGAGAAAATTTGATTTTGCCGATTATGTTCAGCTGCTGCTTCACCCGACAGAGCGGAAAATTGCAATCAGACCGTGTTCAAAAGATGATATGTACAGCATTCCATGGCAGAGAAATGCAGGGCAGCCCATGGCTGCAAAAACAATTATCTGCTCGCACTTTTGTAATACATTATATCAGATTATGGACTGGTTTCCCGATTATATGTATAAAGTTTTCGGAACTTTAATTGAAAAAGGCAATGAGCAAATTGTAATATTCAATTTATTAAATGCAATGCCGAATATAACCGTAACGGAAGAAGTTGAAAATACGAATAAAACCGTACATAGGAAGATTGACATCTGTCCTGAAGAATGGGGAAATTCCTTTGGTGAAGAATTTTATAATTTCAGTATGGATAATATGTTGTATTATTTGCCGAAAGATACAAGTTTAAAGGCAAATGAAAAAAGCCGTCCTGTTGAAGGACAACTTCCGTTTAAAGTTATGGATGGTGCAGAAGTATTACGGTTTGCAGAAAATTTGAAACATAAGGCAGGTAAAGAAGATGAATGATGAAAATACACAAGCTTTTCAAAACATACAGGAGCAAATTTCTGAATCAGAAGAAAAGGAAATTGTAAATTTAGCAGGATTTCAAGTGACAAAAGCCGAATTGTTTGCGCATACAAGAGAGCCTGCGGTTACAGTCTGGGAAAATCGAATTAAGTTTAATATGGCGTGTTTGAGAAGATTTCCGGGCGTTACGCATATTCAGTTATTGATACATCCCGAACAGCAGAGATTGATAATTCGTCCCTGTGAAGCGGATGCTCCTGACTCTTTAAGATGGGCTACGGGTGGCGGAGAAAAAGAAATCCGTAACCGTGATATGATTTGTCAGATATTTGCTGCAAAGCTTTTTGAACTTATGAACTGGGATAAGCAGTACCGTTATAAAATGCTCGGCAAGCCTGCCATATCGGACAATGAAGCATTATATCTCTTTAAATTAAATGATTTTGAGCTTTTCGTAAACACAGGAAAAAGAAAAAGTCGGGCATATCTTCCCGAGGACTGGAGAGAATGCTTCGGCATTCCTGTTGAAAAGCACGAGGAAACATACAGAATTGATTTGGCAGAGGGCTATATTTCTACAGGAAAGGCAGGTGAAATGTAATGGCATATGATATCGGTATTAAAACAGTTTCATTAGACGGATTTCAGGTTGTGCAAAGAAAATACTTCAGTCGTCTGACAGAACCAATGATGACAATATGGGAATCAGCAGTTGCTTTCAATACCGCTTCACACGATGCACTGAATAATTGCGAATGCATAGAGATTTATGTAAATGAAAAAGCAAAGAGTATAGCTATTATGCCCGTTCCGTCAAAAGATAAGGAAGCTGTGCAGTGGATCAGAGGCAGTAAAAAGTATAAATATAACAGGATTGAATGCACTATGTTTGCAAGGCAGATATTTAAATCATGGGGACTTGATCCACAGTATCATTACCGTACACCTGGTAAACTTGTACAATGTGATAAGAAGTTAATGATACTTTTCGACTTTTCACATTATGAGGTTTGGAGCGGCAGCAAAATGGTGAAAGAAAATGGATAAAAATACTTTTATATCAGTTCGCCTTACAAGCGGAAGTGTTCGGATTTTTAAAGAAACCATCAGATTGATGGATAATCCTGAATTTATAAGGTTTTCAGTTAATGAAGAGGGTACTTTGCTGGCGGTTGAACCCTATCACAGAAAAACTTTTACTTCTTTTACTGTCCCGAAGAATCTGTATTCCTATAACGGTGAAATGGTTGTTTACAGCAAGTCGTTATGTGCTGTTTTATACAGCAGACTGGATTGGAATAAAGATAAATTATATCGTGTACCGGGAAAGATATTGAAAGAGGAAAAGACGGCGGTTTTTGATTTGGCAAAGGCTGTTTGTTATGACAATAGTTTGTCAGATAAGATGCCTCAGGGAGAAACATTATGACATTTGCGCAGCAGGTTTTATTCGTTCGGAAGAAGCTGTACCTTTCCCGTTCAGATATGGCAAAAGAAATTGGTGTAACCGAACAAACAATTTACAGATGGGAGCAAGGATTATCCAAACCGCATATTTCATCAAAAGGCAGGTTTATGTCATTATGCAAAAAAGAAAAAATCAAGTTTGATGAATAGAAATTCTATACGCAGTAAACATTCAACCGTGTCTCTCTTAACTGAGAAACACGGTTTTTAAATAGACCGAAATATTAAAAATCATATTTTCATTTCAATATTTTCTTTAATGCTAAATTTAGAAATATAAGAAATTTTGTTGCCTAACGCTCAATTGAAAAAAGTCGATTTGTGTGATATAATAGCTGTGTTAAGATGCACGTTTAAATTTCCTATGCAACAATAAAAGAGGAATGAATACATGAAAAATAAAATAAAAAATATTCTCTCGAATAATGGTATTATCGTTTTGGATACAAATGCATATCTAAATATATATGACAGATCTCCTGAGTTTTCTAATTTTTCAATCAGGGTATTGGATTGCGTAAAAGATAAAATATATCTTCCCCATATTGTAAAGAAAGAATTTCTCAGAAACCATAAGGAGTGTTATAATCGACAAAAGAAAAAGATCGAAAAAGCTTGTGATAAACTCTCATCTTTACTGAATTCAACAAATCAGAAAATAAATAATCAGTGTTTAGTAATTAAAAGCTTTCAATTTCCTGATATTGAAGAAGTCCAAAAAAGATTAATTGAAAAATTATCGGAAGCAAAGCAAATAGTTGACGAATATGCGGATGATCATGACATATTGACGCTGATTAACAATGTGAATCTTGAAAAAGATTCTGTTATGGAATTGGTTCAATGGTTGATAGACAATGGTAATGTTATGGGAGAGCTTTCTATTTATGATTTGTATGAATTAGCTCCTATTGCGGATAAACGCTTTGCCAATAAAGTGCCACCTGGGTTTAGGGATGAAAAAAAGGATTATGAACTTGGAAAATATGGAGATTTTTTTGTTTGGGATCAAACAATAAAATTTGCAAAAGAAAAAAGCCTTCCTGTTATTTTTGTTACGGATGATAAAAAATCCGACTGGTATGAGAAAAAAGATGGAGATAAATGTTTCCACTCAAAATTATATGATGAATTTCAAGTTAGAGTTGGAAATGATTTTCTCGGAATAGATTCTTTAACTTTTTTGGATGCAATATCTGAAATCTATGGGATTGAAAAGACCAGTGCCACAATATGCGCCCTTGAATTTACAGCAGACAAATATATTGATTCATTAATCAAAGATTTAATTATTTACGACAATTTTGATGAATTGTTATACTCAAGCGAAAAATTCGTAGATATGGATTCATTATCGGCATCTGCTACAGAGGGACTTGAAATATCTGATGAAATTGAAAATGCTAAGTTTAGCCATTATGAAATAGGCGAATTCAGCGATGTTAGCGCTACTTATTATCTTCATTACCATTTGAAAGTTAAGGCTACATCTTATGAATATTGGGGAAGAGATGATGATACAAAAGAAATAATTACTTCTCCAGGGCGGGTGCATATTCTCGACGGAGACGTTGTGTTGGAAGTAATAAGAGAAGTGGATGATTATGCTATTGTCGATGGAGATTCCACTTATCAGAGTGCTCGAATTGTTTCGGGGACACTAAAGGAAGTAGACGCTTATGATGTAGATCAGTTGTGTTTTCAATGCGGTAAAAACATCGGTGAGTATCAAGATTATTACGGAAATCCGATATGCGGTGACTGCATGAAATCTGATAACTACGGGGAAATATGTACTTCTTGTGGTAGGAAGATACCTTTAGAGTATATGAGTAGTGATAATTGCTGCAATGAATGTGCTGAACATTATGATGGTTAAAAGTTGTAATATTATGTATATTTAAAATTTTGACTTAAAAAAGGAATTACTTTATAAGAATGTGATGCTTGGCTCAAAAAAATAGATGTGAGTTTTTATCGTTAGTTCAAGTTCTCATTACAAATTGCTAAAAGCATCTATTTTATATCATCTTTACACAAAAAAAGTTCGTACATTGTACGGACTTTTCTTTTTTTCTGTGGTTAACAGCCGCAGGCTATTAACTGCTTCGTTTGCGACCGCTCGCAGTGCGAGATGAAGGGAGCAATAAGAATTGGCAGCGGTCAAAATTTTTGAGCACATTTATGTGCGATTATAAATTTTGGGCACCGCAACTCGTATGGGTCGTTGGTTCGAGTCCAACTGGGGGAGCCACAAAAAAAGTTCGTACATTGTACGGACTTTTCTTTTTTTCTGTGGTTAACAGCCGCAGGCTATTAACTGCTTCGTTTGCGACCGCTCGCAGTGCGAGATGAAGGGAGCAATAAGAATTGGCAGCGGTCAAAATTTTTGAGCACATTTATGTGCGATTATAAATTTTGGGCACCGCAACTCGTATGGGTCGTTGGTTCTAAAATCGGCGGGCTGAGGATGCGGGTGTCCGGTGGACACCTCTGCATCGCAGAAGCACCACCGAACCGACAGGTGAGACCACTCACCCTACTGGCCCCTCAGACTGTCGATAAAGTGGTCAGAACCGCGCTGAATTTAATAATGTAGAATGGTAACTACATTACTGTAGGGTGCGGCGTCCTCGACGCACCGCCTTTCAATAGTGTAAATGAAAAGGTGCAGAAACATTGAATTTATGCACCTTTTGGCGTTTTTTGCCTTTTGCTCGGGGGCACAATCAAGGCTTCTGAAAAATCGTAAGATTTTTTGGAAAGAGGAAAAACAAATGAAGTGTTGGCATAAATTTTTAATTTATTGAACACGGAATTTGTTTTGACGACGTACGGCACCCACTCACAAAATGCAAAATTCTGTTCCATTTCTCGAAGTCTGCCAGCGTGTATAAATCTATTATTCGGACTTTTTCTACACGCTGAGGTGCTGTTTTTTACAGCCCCTTTTCCTTATTACTGTTCATATTTATACATATTTTAAAACATCGTAAATATCTGTAATAACAGGCACATCGGGGCGCAAATCCACATTATAAAACCAGCCCCAGTTCATACGCAGTGCCTGCATACCTGCAAGTTTTGCGCCTGCAATATCATTTACAGGATGATCTCCCACATAAAGACATTCGCTTGTTTTTAAGCCGAGTTTTTCGGCAGTATATTCAAAAATACGCCTGTCGGGCTTTGCAAACGGCAAATCGCCCGAAACAACTACGATATCACAATAAGGCATCAAACCGCTCTGCTCCATTTTTGTCTGCTGAAGAATTGACGGACCGTTTGTGATAACACCCGTAATAAAGCCTCTTTTGCGCAGTTCCTTAAGCATAGGAACAGAACCGTCAAAAATAACATTATGATAGCCAAACTGAGTATCATAATGATTGGCAAGTTCAGCGCAGGAGGGAGCATCTTTCCAGCCCCACATATCTATCAACTGCTGATACCACTTTTGACGGTCAACATAACCGCCGTTGCCCGTATCAACCATATCCTGCTTACGTTTATCCTGTTCTGCTTTCGGCAAATCGGGCAGAAAATCCTGCATAAAAGCGTCCATATAGCCCTCAAACGCCTTTGTCCTGTCCTGCAAAGTTTCGTCAAAATCAAATAATACTGCTTTTATCATAATCTAACTGCCTTTTCAGTTCATCAACATTTTTAAAAGTTTTTTCACTTCTCAGATACCTGAGCAGTTCAACGGCAACGGTTCTGCCGTACAAATCACCCTCAAAGCCGAAAATATGCGTTTCAGAAAGCGGCTTTTCAACACGCCACGTAGGACGCATACCGATATTTGTAAACGCCTTATATTCTCTGCCGTCAATAATGACCTTGCTTTCATACACGCCGAATTTAGGCGTGATAAGGCTTTCGGGCAGGTGCTGATTTATTGTAGGAAAGCCAATCGTTCTGCCGCGCATATCGCCCCGTATAACCTCTGCCTCATATGTAAAATTATAGCCGAGCATTTCGTTTGCAGACACAATTCTGCCCTCTGAAACCGCCTTGCGGATACGAGTAGAACTTATCGGCAGGCTTTCATAATCCTGCGCATCAAGAATACGCACCCATATATCACGCTTTTCAAGATATTTTCTCATATCAAGCGCAGACCACGAAGCATTTTTGCCGAATCTGAAATTAAAGCCGCACAAAATCATCTCTGCGCCGAATTTTTTAATCAGAATATTCTCAATGAATTCTTCACCCGAAAGGCTTTTGATTTCATCAAAATCAGCAAAAACGGCATTACTGTATCTTGCCTCAAAAATACTTTTCTGAAGAAGTGAAAATTTATTATTTACACAGTAAATGGTAACATCTTCTGCACCCGTTACAACTGTTTTGTGGGCAAGGTGCATACCGTCAAAATCACCAAGCGCTACTGCGTGTCTTTTTTTATTGTTTTCGTTTGTCATAATCTATTTATTTACAAAAAGTTTTTCAACCTTTAACTGTGTTTCAACTGCTTTGCCAAGACCTAAAAACGTACCGTCGGGCGCATAAACACGATAGATTTCATCGGCATTCAACTGCTTTTTTACACGCACCAAATCAAGTGCACCGCCGTTTTTAAAACGATTCGACTGTGCAGGGCTGACAACGACTTTATCATAAGCACCGAGCGCCTTTTCAAGCGGCAAAAGCACACTTTCAAAACCCGCTCCGCTGTCCTTCAGCAATTGCAACTGAGCAAGCGTTTTGCAGTCATCAAGCGTAAAACCCATCGCATACGTTCTGACAAGCGACGTCATAACGGCACCGCAGCCGAGCGCCCTGCCGATATCATCAATCAGCGTTCTGACATATGTACCTTTGGTGCACAAAACGTCAATTGTGTACTCATTTTCATTCTCGTTGCAATCAGCAAGTTCAAGGCTTTTTATTTCAACCTCACGCTTTTCACGCTCAACTTCTATACCCTGCCTTGCAAGGTCGTAAAGACGTTTGCCGTTTACCGAAACAGCCGAATACATAGGCGGTGTCTGCATAATTCTGCCGCGGAACTGCGACAGAACACGCTCTACATCTGTTTTTGCTGCACTTACCTCATTTTCAGCAGTGACCGTGCCTGTAATATCAAGCGTGTCAGTCGTTTTACCGAGCACAAAAACGGCACGGTAGCCCTTGTCGCTTTCTGGCAGATAATCAAGAAAACGTGTTGCACCGCCAATCATAATCGGCAGCACGCCCGTTGCCATAGGGTCGAGCGTACCTGTGTGCCCCACCTTTTTTTCCTTAAGTATTCCACGCATTTTAGCGCATACGCCGAAAGAGGTTATATCCTTTTCTTTATTTACACAAATTATTCCCGTCATTCAAGAATTTCCCTGCACTTTGCAATCAACCTTTCGGTTGCCTCATCAACAGAGCAGTTAAAACGACACGCCGCCGCCTGCGGATGACCGCCGCCGCCGAATGCCTTTGCGATTTCAGCAGCATTCACACCGAATGTTCTGAATGATGCCTTACATGTACCGTCTTCCTTTTCACGGATTGTTATGCCGATTTCAACGCCCTCAATCTGGCGTGTAATCGGAGCAAGCGCCTCTGTTTCCTGCTCGTTTGAGCCTGACTCCTTATACATTTGCTGTGTAACGGTAATAACACATACCCTTTCATCAAGGTAAAATTTCATTCCCTCAATTGCAAGCCTTTCAAGACGGGCATATGTTTTTGTTTTCGTTTCAAACATTGCACGATTGATTGCGCCGTTATCAGCACCTTTTTCAATAAGGTCTGCGGCAACGCGATAAGTATCCGCCGTTGTGCTTGCATATCTGAAACAGCCCGTATCTGTTGAAATACCTGTATAAAGGCAGTCCGCCGTTTTTTTATCAATTGAAACGCCGAGAGCAAGAATCACCTGATAGATAATCTCACACGCAGATGCAGTTTCAATAAGAAGCAGATTTTCTGCATATTCGGTGTTTGTGCCGTGATGATCAATACAAAGATTGATTTTTCCGCCGTAGACATCTGCAAATGCGCCCAAAAGATTTTCTGTTGCAACATCAACGGCAACAATATAGGTCTCTTTAAAATCGGCAAAGCTCAAATCTTTATAAAGATAATCGTACTTTTTCGGGATTTCATCTGCATTTATAACCCTTGCATTTTTACCGAGAGCCATAAGCGCACGGCAAAGAGCAAAGCCCGAGCCGAGCGTATCGCCGTCAGGGTGAGCATGAGTTAAAATAAGGATATTATCCTGCTCCCTTAAAAGTTCTGCACACCTTTTAACATCAATTCTCATTTTCTGTTTCCTTTAATTTTTCAAAAATCTCCATTCCTTTTTCAATGGAATCATCGGCAATAAAGGTAAGTTCCGGTGATTTTCTTAAATGAAGATTATTACCGAGCGCACGGCGGATATAACCCGATGCAGATGTTAAGCCCTTGCAGGCTGTTTTTGCCGTGTCAATACCCTCCATTGCGCTGACATAAACTTTGGCATAACTTAAATCGGAGGACACGGCAACATTTACAACCGTAAGCATTCTGCCGTTTACACGCGGGTCTTTCAGTTCCCTCATAATTGAAATAATTTCACGCTTTATATCTTCCGAAATTCTGTCTATATGAAATCCTGCCATATTTATTTACCAAGCCTTTCATACAATTCTTAAACCTTGCCCATGAATCGGGCGGATAATATCCGCCCCTGCAATTCAACTTTCAGACAAAAGGAGAAGCCATTTATTTTAATCCCTGTACTCCTCTACAATATAACATTCAAGAATATCTCCTGCCTTGATATCGTCCCAGTTTTCAAGAGAGATACCGCATTCATAACCCGAAGATACTTCCTTAACGTCATCCTTGAAGCGCTTAAGGTTTTTGATTGCAGTATCTGCAATCTGCTTGCCGTTACGAACTACACGAACTTTACCGTTTCTGCGAACAGTACCGCCTGTTACAAGCGAACCTGCGATAGAACCGACGCTTGAAAGTGTGTAAACCTCACGTACTTCAACCGTGCCCGTATCAACATTTCTGTATTTAACGGAGCGCATGCCTCTCATAGCGCTTTCAATATCTTCAATAGCATCATAGATAATATCATACTGCTTAATCTCAATGCCGTCTCTGTTTGCATTATCCTGTGCAATCTGCTCAACGCCTGTTGCAAAAGCAACGATAATGGCATTTGATGCGTTTGCAAGCATAACATCGGAATCATTAACTGCGCCTACTGCGCCGTGAATGATTTTAACTCTTACTTCGTCATTTTCAATCTTAAGAAGCGACTGCTTGACTGCCTCAACAGAGCCCTGAACATCAGCCTTAACGATAACATTCAGTTCTTTCATCTCGCCTTCTTCAAGCGTTGAGAACAGAGTATCAAGCGTAACTTTCTGATAAAGTTTAAATTCTTCTTCCTTAGCCTTTGCTTTACGCTGTTCAACAAGTTCTTTTGCAAGACGTTCATTTGAAACAACATTGAAAGCATCACCGCTCATAGGAGCAGAATCAAGACCCATAATCTCAACAGGAACAGACGGACCTGCCGAGTTAATCTTTCTGCCCTTATAGTCGGTCATAGCACGCACTCTGCCGACTGCCGTGCCTGCAACAACATAATCCCCTGCATTAAGAGTACCGTTTTGAACAAGAAATGTTGCAATAGGACCTCTGCCCTTATCAAGTTTTGCTTCAATAACGATACCTTTTGCCGTTCTGTCTGCATTTGCCTTGAATTCGCCCATTTCGGCAACAAGCAGAATTGTTTCAAGCAACTTATCAATACCCATTTTTGTTTTGGCTGAAACGGGAACGCAGATAACATCGCCGCCCCATTCTTCAGGCACAAGTTCCTGCTCGGTAAGTTGTTCCATAATTCTTGTCGGGTTTGCACCCTCTTTATCCATTTTATTAATGGCAACAATAATTTCAATGCCTGCTGCCTTTGCGTGGTTGATAGCCTCAATCGTCTGCGGCATAATACCGTCATCAGCGGCAACAACAAGCACTGCGATATCGGTTGCCATAGCACCTCTTGCACGCATTGCTGTAAATGCGGCGTGACCGGGTGTATCAAGGAAGGTGATTTTTTCGCCGTCTACCTCTACCTGATAAGCACCGATAGCCTGTGTGATACCGCCTGCCTCGGTAGAAGTAACATCCGTATCTCTGATAGCGTCAAGAATAGAGGTTTTGCCGTGGTCAACGTGACCCATTACGCAGACAACGGGAGGTCTTTTAACGGCATTTTCATCGTCCTCAATTTCCTCTTCAATAATCTGCTCTTCAATCGTAACCTCAACCTGCTTTTCAACCTTTGCACCGAGTTCCGTTGCAACGATTTCGGCAGTATCAAAGTCAATAACTTCATTAACGGTAGCCATAACGCCGAGTGACATTAACTTTTTAATAACCTCGGTAGCCGTCATACGGAGAAGGGCTGCAAGATCACCGACTGTGATTTCATCGCCGACCTGAATTTTAATCTGCTGCTTCTTTCTCTGAGCGGCAATACGTGCAAGCCTCTGCTGCTCTGTTTCCTTTTTGGAACGGGCGTGCATACCCTGCGGCTTTTTCTTTCTGTACTGCTTTGATTTCTGATTCAGTTTCTGTTTTTTCTGATAATCACCCATTGATGATGCAGGGGCAATATCCTCATATTTCTGATTATACTTTTCAAGGTCAACACTGTTAACTCTTGTATCAATGCGGCGTGCTTCACCCTTTGTTCTTGCCTGCGGAGCCTGATTTGCCTTTTTCTTAGCCTTTTCCTCTGCACGCTTTGCAGCCTGCTCTGCCATCTGCAGAATAGCCGCCTGGCTTTCACGCTTTTTATCCTTTTCGGTTACAGCCTTTTCCTTTTTCGGAGCAACAGGCTTGCCCTGATTTTGATTCTGATTTTTATTTTTACTCTGATTCTGTTTTTTATTCTGTGACTGCTCCTGATTTTTATTCTGAGCCTTGCTCTGTTCTTTATTCTGATTTTTATTTTTTGCCTGCTTTTTCTCGCCTGCTTTAAAATAAGAGTCAAAATTCTTTACACTGTTGTCTTTTGTGATTTTGTCAAAAAACATATTGAGTTCCTGCTCTTCAAGAACAGTTGCAGGCTTTTTGGCAGCACCGCCGCAAACCTCTGTAAAGATATCAATAATATCTTTATTTGATTTGCCCAAATCCTTTGCTAAATCGGAGATTCTAGTTTTAATTACCATATATGCAATTCCTCCTTAATTACTCGGTTTCACTGAGCAGTGAAACTATTCTGTCTGCAAAATTCATATCGTCAACCGTTATGACGCCTGCTTTGTAGCCGCAGGCAAAATGAATTTCGTTCATCGTTATATCAGGCTTTTGCACCTTAACTTTTATGTTCTTTTTAGAAATTAAATGCTCAAATTCATTATAAATTCTTTCAGATGAATCGGCGGCAAAAATAAGCAATTTTGCTTTGCCTGAAACAAGTGCCTTTTCAGCCATATCGTGACCCATTGAAAGCCTGCCTGCACGCCGTGCAAGCCCGAGCATTGAAAGTGTTTTTTCTTTATTCACTTACAATTTCTTCTTCCATTTTATTATAAACCTCGTCGTCGATTTTCATTGAAAATGCACGCTCAAAGGCTCTTTTTTTTCTTGCTTTTTTAAGGCATTCAATGTTGTTGCACACATATGCGCCCCTGCCGTTTTTCTTGCCTGTGAGATCAAGGCTGACTTCGCCCTCGGGGCTTTTTACAACCCTGATAAGCGTTCTTTTGTCAAACATTTCACCGCAGCCTGTGCACATACGCCTGGCTTCACGCTTAGTCTTCATTGTCCTCAACCTCTTCGGATTTACCCTGATAGAAGCCCGATTCAGGCTTAATATCTATCTTCCAGCCTGTAAGTCTTGCTGCAAGCCTTACGTTCTGACCCTTGTTGCCGATTGCAAGGCTTAACTGATCATCGGGAACTGTTGCACAACAACTTTTGATATTTTCATCAAGCACCTGAACGTCACAAACCTTTGACGGTGCAAGTGATGCAGCAATAAACTTTGTAGGGTCTTCATCGTAATTTACGATATCGATTTTTTCACCGCCGAGTGCATTTACGATAGCGGCAACACGCTGGCCTCTCGGTCCGATGCAAGCACCAACCGCGTCAACATTTTCATCCTTGCTGAACACGGCAATCTTTGCTCTTGAGCCTGCCTCACGTGAAACGGATTTAATTTCAATAGTGCCGTCAAAAATTTCGGGAACTTCCTGCTCGAAAAGTCTTCTTACAAGACCCGGGTGTGTTCTCGAAATAAGCACCTTAGGTCCTTTTCCGCCGTCTTTAACGTCAACAATGTAAATCTTTGTCTGGTCGCCTGCGTTAAGAACCTCGCCCGGCACCTGCTCGTTTTTAGGCAGCGTTGCAAATGTTTTGCCGATTTCAACAGTTACGTTGCCTGTTACAGGGTCAACACGGTTAACCTTTGCGGTAACAAGTTCCTGAGTTTTGCTCTGGAACTCAGCCATCTGCTTGCCGCGCTCTGCCTCTCTGATGCCCTGGCGGATAACATGCTTTGCAGTCTGCGCAACAATTCTGCCCAAATTCTTTGTTTTAATCGGAATATCAACCGTTTTGCCGATTTTTGCCGATTTGCGGATTAACTGTGCCTGTTCAAGCGTTAAATCAGTGTCGGGGTCTTCGATTTCCTCAACAACGTTTTTCTGTGCATATACTTTAATTTTTTCCTTTTCGGGGTCAATATCACAGTGCACAATATCTTTACCGTTGAACTCGTGCTTAGCCGCAACAACGATTGCAGCGGCAATCTTTTCATAAAGATAATCTGCCGATATTCCTTTTTCCGATTCAAGCATTTTAACTGCTTCAAAAAATTCCTTGCTCATTTTTCCTATCAACCTTTCTTTTTATTATTTAATTGAATTGTATATTTATTTATATATGGGCAATTCGTGAATTGCCCCTACAAACCTTCCGTAGGGTGCGGCGTCCCCGACGCACCGCAACGTCAAATTTTCAATTTACTTAAAATCATTAATATCAAAATCATCAAGTTTAACATAAGAAGTTTCTTTCTTATTCACCGTGATTTCACTGCCGTCTTGCAATTTTACGGTAACTGCACCGTTTTCATACGCCGAAAGAATTCCGTTAAAATCACGCACGCCGTCTATCGGGCGGATTGTACGCATCATTACGGGTGTACCGACATATTTTTCAAAATGCCAATCACGCTTTAATTCTCTTTCCACACCGGGTGAGCAAACCTCAAGCATATAACTCTGCGAAATTGGGTCTGCCTCATCAATGGGCTTTGTAACTGCGTGTGTTAAATCAACACAGTCATCAATGGATACACCGCCGTCTTTGTCAATAAAAATTCTGAGATACCAGTCTGCGCCCTCTTTTTTAAAGGTAACATCCCAAAGTTCCAATCCCAGTTCATCGGCAAAAGGCTTAACAATGCTTTCAACAATTTCCACCGTGTTTTTACCTGCCAAACGCCAAAACCTCCTAACAATAATATGAGAGCGGTCCGCAGGGACCACTCTCACTTTCTAAAATATCTTACGCTATTACTATAATATATAAATTACGTGTTGTCAAGTGTTTTTTTATTTTACGGTGCGTCGGGGACGCCGCACCCTACGAATTGCCTGTTGCTCTCGCCTTTTTCTTTGAAGCAAAGTTAATAATCAGTGCCGCGGCACCCAAACCGAGCACCGCACCCCCTGCGATTAAGGCATATTGCAGGTTACTATTTTCAATTTGACCTGCTCCGCCGCCGACACTATCATAACCAAATTCATAATTTTTTGCTATTTTTTTAATTTCTTTATATGAATACAATTTACTGTCGGGGTTAGTATAATTTATATGATGATCATCCGTATCCCAACCATCTAAAATTAAAAATTCAGCCTCATCATTTCCTTTGCATACGACTGCAACAAAATCAAGATTTGATGCAGCCGCACCGATAAGATATACATTTGCATCAGTAACATTGTTTTCATCAAGCAAACTATTAATATAATCCAAATTATCAAAACCGTTTGTCCATAAAGTAATTCCGTCAACACTATATCGACCGGCAATACTTTCATAAAATTCAATATATTCCTGCGGAAAAGTATCTCTGTTTTCTTCAGTGATTTCGGCTCCTTTTGAAATAAGCAAAATCGCAGTCTGCTCATTATTATACACCGGCACTTCATAATGAAGTTGTGAATTACTGAAATATTCACACATATCATCATTATTTAATGTAGACTTTTCAAACAGATTTATGTCATTACAATAGCCAATCGCCTTATCATATGCAATCATATTTTCAGATATTTCAACACCGATTTTACTCGGAAGTGAATTCGAAGCATATTCATATATGATATCTTTATCGGGTGAAAGAACCTCATTTGCCTCTTGAGTGCCTACAATATTGTTTCCTGCAAACGCGACTACTGAATTTGTAAACAATAATGTTATTGATAAAATTATTGTAACAAAAAACTTCTTCATAAACTCATTCCTTTCTAATACGAAATAATTGCTGTACAACTTCCCGTTTTTTTACCAATGGTTATTCCGCTCATTAATTTTTTATAATCATAATATTTAGAATTATTTTCTTCGGACGGATCGACAAGAAATACTTCGCCAAGATGTCTTTCATAACCCGTTCCAACTAATACATGACCTGAATATTCACTCCATTTAACACGAAGTATAAATGGGTGATTAGCATCTATCAATGACACCAAATTATTAAAAGTGATATCCTCTTTTTCAATCACTTTACCGCTTTTACTATATTCAGAAGCAAATTCAAAAGCATCTCTTGTTTTATTTATTTCAATACCAATATTGATAACACTTCCATTAAAAATATGTTTAGCAACATCGGTTTGTGTTTTTTTACTGCTTGTTTTATAAGTACCCGCCATTACAGCACAAGCAGCCCAACACCAGTGACTTTTCTCTTGTTCTTGCCTGATTAATGATATTAATGTCTCCCTAAGTTGTCCGTAACGGAAATTCTCATCATTGTAAAAGTCATAGATTATTCCATCAATAGTAATAGGTAAAACATTCATTGCACCATTACTTTTAAAATAATACCATTCACCATTAATATGAGACCAACCGGTATGCATTTTACCGCTACTGGGGTCAAGATAATACCAATTATTTTTCCATTTCAACCATCCGGTCCACATCCAGCCGTTTTCATCAAAGAAATACCAACTGCCGTTTATATACTCCCAATTATATTTAGTATAACTGCCATCTGCGTGCTTATACCACCAGCGGCCGTTGCTTGCTTTTATCCAAGTTCCGCCTGACGATGATGCCGCCGCATAAACAACGGGTTCTTCTGCGAAATCTGTTACCTCTGCCGTTTCCTGCTCGGCAATCTGACTTTCTGCCGTTTCGCTTACATCATCTGCAAAAGCGTAAAGCGGTAATGATGTTAACGAAATCATCATTGCCAGTATAATCGTTAAAATTTTTTTCATTTTTACACCCCTTTTAATTTAAAAATACTTTTAAGTTAAATTGAAAAACAGTCCTCCTTTTTTTATAAAGTGAGTCCAATGTACAATTTTATTTTAGAATAAATTTTTAGAAAGTAAAGCAAAAATGCAAAACTGCACATTTTTTATGCAAAAATGCATCAAAAACGGGGATTGACAATTATAAAGTGTAAATTTCACTGCAAAGTGTTGCATAAAAATTTATAAAAAAATGAAAATCGGGAGGGCACAGAGGCCCTCCCCTACGGTTGTTGCAATAACGTTATTCATTTCAACCCGCCGTTAATTCACGAATTGCACGTTGTGAATTTATTTAACTTTATACAAATTACCCTCAAACGGGCGGAGATTATCGGCAGGCTTGCCATGGGTGGAAGCAACGAGTTCATAGCAGCCTGCTGTGACAGGTCTTGCCATTGGCTTTTTGCCGAGATTGAGTTCAATATAATACTTCTCACCCTCATACTCTCTTGTATAGCAGAATAGCGGCGCTTTGGCAGGTTTGCGTTCAAATGTGCCGTAAACAAGCGCAGGCGTGCTCTTTCTGAGAGCAATCATTTTCTTATAGAAATTGAAAACGCTGTCAGCCCTTGCCATTGAATCCTTAACATTGTAAACCCTGTAATCGTTTGTGATTTTAAGCCACGGCGTGCCTGTTGTAAAGCCTGCGTTTTCGCTGTCCTCCCACTGCATAGGAGTTCTGGCATTATCACGGGTGCCCCTCTTTGCACGCTGAAACGCTTTTTCCTTATTTCTGCCCTTAGCAACCAATTCCTTATAGGTATTGACCGCCTCAACGTCATTAATCTGCTCAATGCACTCAAAATCACCGTTGCCCATTGAGATTTCCTGACCCTGATAGATATAGGGCGTGCCCCTGAGCGTCATTTCAATCAGCGCACAGACCTTTGAAATATCCTCTCTGTAAGCATTTGTTTTATCCACTTTGGTAACAATTCTCGGATTATCGTGATTTTCAAAGAAAACGGTTGGCCAGCAGTGATTTGTATACCTTGTCTGGAACTTTTCAAACTCCTGCATAACCTTGTAAAGATCGTAATCGTAAAGGTCATAACTTGTGTGACCCTGGTTGATAAGAAAATCAAAATTGAACACCGTGTCAAGTTCTTCACGGTAATCGGCAGTAAGCATTTTATCCATCTCAATGCCTGCGCCGCCGCATTCACCGACCGTATAAACATCATAATTGCCGAACGTTTTAACACGCATTTCGTGCAAAAATTCGTGCAGTCTCGGACCATAGAAATAATATTCTGCGCCCTTATAGCCCGTAAGCATACCAAGGAATGCATTAGCCTCGGGGAAACCCTGCGTTTTGCTGATAAAGTTGATAACGTCCATACGGAAGCCATCTACGCCCTTATCGAGCCACCAGATCATCATTTCGTAAACGCCCTGACGAACTTTTTCATTTTCCCAGTTCAAATCCATCTGCTTTTTGCTGAAAAGGTGCATTGCCCACTGATCAAGATGCTCATAATAATTCCATGCAGGGCCTTTGAAAAGCGAAAGCCAGTTATTGGGCGGTGTTTTGCCGCCGTCAGTTGCGTCCTGCCATATGTAATAATCGTGATACGGATTATCTTTAGACTTCAGCGCCTCCTGAAACCATTTGTGCTCATCGCTTGTATGATTTACAACAAGGTCAACAATCAGTTTCATATCACACTTGTGGATTTCATCAAGAAGTCTGTCAAAATCCTCCATAGTGCCGAATTCCTGCATAATTTTGCGGTAATCACGAATATCGTAACCGTTGTCATCATTCGGTGAATCGTAAAACGGAGAACACCAGATTGCCGTTACGCCGAGTTCTTTAAGATAATCAAGTTTTTCGGTAATACCGTTAAGGTCGCCGATACCGTCGCCGTTGCTGTCATAAAAAGACCGCGGATAAATCTGATAAATTACAGCCTCTTTCCACCATTTCTTTTCAAGCGTGCCCTCATCGGTAATCAATTCGCCTTTTTCAAGATTAAGCATATCGCAAACGGTCTGCACCGTTTTGGCATCAAGCAAACCGAGCGATAATGTCGTAAGTGTTTTAAACTTTGCACTGCCGATAAGGCTGCTTTTTTCGGCAGTATCGGTAGGCAGACGGAGCGCCATCATCAGTTTTTCGATAACGTCTTTCGCCATCGGGTTTGCCATAGCCTCACGCAGTGTGGTTTCAGGTGTGATTTTAATCATATTTTTACCCCCTATGTAAAATGAATAATGAAGAATGAAGAATTTCGGTTTGAATGATTATACGGGAGGGCACGGAGACCCTCCCCTACAAAAATTGTAAT
Source organism: Eubacterium sp. (assembly GCA_014465955.1). Taxonomy (GTDB): domain Bacteria; phylum Bacillota; class Clostridia; order Oscillospirales; family Acutalibacteraceae; genus Eubacterium_R. The sequence goes on from JACTVT010000002.1 coordinate 25,472, forward strand.
AATATCTCGTAGGGCGGGGTGCCCTCCCGTTGTTTCACCAACAACGCATATTGGAAAAAGACACAATCAAAAAATCAATTGCCTTTCTCAATGCTGATTTCGTCAAATATCTCCAACAAATCCTCAACCTTGGCGTTTTTCTTTTCCTCGCCGCAAATATCAAGACGGGCGTTGCCCTCATGCATCATAACAAGGCGTGTGCCGTAATCGCAGGCAAAACGCAGATTATGCGTAACCATCATCGTAGTGATATTGTTTTTCTCAACCAGTTGCTGAGTAAGTTCCATAACACGCTCTGACGATTTGGGGTCAAGTGCGGCAATATGCTCGTCAAGAATCAAAAGTTCAATATCCGTCATATTGGCGATAACAAGTGCAAGCGCTTGACGCTGACCGCCCGAGAGTGTGCCGACCTGCGTGCCGAGCCTGTTTTCAAGACCCATATCGCACTGCTCAAGCAGAGTTTTATAATAATCAATACGCTTTTTATTAACGCATCTGCCAAGGCCGAAATGCTTGTTTTTATTATCGGCAAGCGCCATATTTTCAAGGATAGACAAATCAGCACACGTGCCTGCCTTAGGGTCCTGAAAAACCCTGCCGATTATTTTTGCACGTTTGAATTCGGAAGTATTTGTAATATCGTTATTATTAAAAACAATTTTGCCGCTGTCTGGCTTCATTGAGCCGCAGATAAGATTTAAAAGTGTTGTTTTGCCGCTGCCGTTTGAACCGATAACAGAGACAAACTCGCCTTTTTCAACCTTGAAATTAAAATTGTCAAAAACTGTTGTTTCATCTACCGTGCCTGCATTAAACCGCTTAACAATGTTTTGTAATTCAAGCATTTTTCTCTCTCCTTTTCTTTGTTTTTTCTTTGAGAGTTCCGCTGAACACAAGTGCAAGCACAAAAAGCACAGCCATAAGAAGTTTGTTATATTCGCTCGGAAGTCCGATAACAACTGCAATCTGCAGGCAAGCCTTATAAATAATTGTGCCGAGAATTACCATTGTTGTTGCTTTCATAAAACCGATTCTCTTGAAAAGCGACAGACCGATAATAACGCTTGAAAGACCGAAAACAACCATACCTACACCCATTGTGGTGTTTGCTGTTTCGGTGCTCTGTGCAATAACGGCACCGCTGATTGCGGCAAGACCGTTGCCGATTGCAAGACCTAAAATTTTAGTAGCACCCGGATTCTGCGCAAGCATTACAACATACTGCTGATTTGAGCCTGTTGCGCGAAGAAGCATACCCGACTTCGTTTTAAGATACATATCCATAACAATTTTGAGAACAAGCACAAAAATTGCCAGAACAATCAGTTTTCTTACGTTCACGCCACCGATATTCATAGGCAGAGCATTTGCAAGACCGTTCGTAAAAATAGTATCCTTGCCGAAAATTGAGGCAATCGACTGCCCGCCCGTGCCCAATTTTATCAGCACCAGATTTATGGACAACAGAACCGTATAAACAAGTATACCCGAAAGCAGCGGTTCAAGTTTTAATTTTACGTGCAGAATTCCCGTCAGGCAACCCGCTGCAAGACCGCACGCAAAAGCGGCAAGCAGACTAAGCCACGGGTTTACGCCCTGCATAATCAATATGCACGAAACAATTGCACCGAGCGGCATTGTGCCGTCTACAGACAAATCGGGAAAATCAAGAATACTGTAAGAGAGATAAACGCCAAGCGCAAGAATGGCATATTTCAGCCCCTCTTCAAGTACAACTTTAATTATATTTACAGTTTCCAAATCATCACATCTTTCAAAGAAAAATAAAGTATAAACGGGAGGGCACGGAGACCCTCCCCTACAAGCAATTAAATAAAATTTACTCGGCAGTTACCTTCTGTGCACTTGCAAGTTCGGCAGGAATTTCAATGCCGAGTTTTGATGCAGTATCGGGATTTACACAGAGGAAAGAATCCGAAACGATTGCAACAGGATATTCTGCCGCAGACTTTCCGCCGAGCACCTCTGCTGCCATAGTGCCTGTTTTTTCACCGAGAGCAACATAGTCGATTGAAGCAGAAGCGAGACATCCCTTTCTTACCTGCTCGATTTCAGAGCCGTAAACAGGGATTTTTGCGGCGTCTGCCTGCTCAAGAAATACATTCATATTATCAACAACATTATTATCCGTAAGATTTGTAACAGCATCAACTTTAGGGATAAGCGCTGCTGCGGCAGAAGCAAGTTCCGACGCCTCATTAATACCCTGCGAAACAAGTGTAATACCGTTTGCATCACATTCTGCTTTAAGCACTTCAAGCTGGCTGAGTGAGTTAGCCTCAGATGTTGTATAGAACACACCGAGATTTTTAATTTCGGGCTGCATTGCCTTAATCATGGCAATCTGACCTTTAATATCAATTGAATCAGATGTGCCTGTGCAGTTATTGCCCGGTACATCAAGTGAATTTACAAGACCTGCTGCAACAGGGTCGGAAACTGCGCAGAAAATAACGGGAATATCCGATGAAGCATTCTGAACTGCCGAATAAGCATATGCTGCTGCAGGAGTTGCAACGGCAATAATTGCCCTGTAGCCTGCTGCCACCATCTGCTGTGCATAACTCTGACAATCCGTATCGGCACTTCCGCTTGAACCGACCTGAACATCATAAGTAATTCCTGCTTTATCAAGTGCATTTTTAACACCCTGTGTGCAGTTATCAAGACTTGAATGGGGCATATACTGCAAAATTGCAACCTTTTCGGATGCGCTGCCTGTATTGCCTGCGTTTTCTTTATTTGCCGAACAGCCTGCAAAAACAGAAACCGCAAGAATTGCCGTTAACAAAACTGCCAGCACTTTTTTAAAGTTTTTCATAATCTTTCCTCCTGTTTATTTAAAAAAACAACAAATTAATATATAAATTATATGACGATTAAAATATTATGTCAATAATTATTTTATAAACGCACCGACAAAAAAAACAATGGATGCCCGAACGGACATCCATTGAGAAATTCCAAAGCATTTATTATTTTGCTTCTTCTGCCTCTTCTTCGCCTTTCTTTTCTTTGAGAAGAACGAATTTTTCCATCGGGAAGAGAACAACCATCTGAACAAAACCTGCAGCCATAGAAGCAAGCAGACGGGCAACAGATTCGTTTGTAATAATATTAAGGAACCAGTTAGAAGCCTCTATCTTAAGAAGAGCACCTACGATTGCACCCTGCATCCATGTTGAGAAGAGGATAAGTGCAAGAAGAAGAATGATATAAATTGCAAAATTATACCAAGGTGCGTCAGACTTAAATGTAGTCTTCTTGTTCTGATAAAAGCCGTAGATATTAGCAATGAGGTTTGAAAGAAGGAAAGGAAGTACATAACCCCAGGTTACAACACCGTCGATAACATACTTTGCTGCTTCTTCTGAGCCTGCTGTGAACATTGTAGGTGTAAAAATACCTCTGAGGAATTCAGGAAGCAATGTATGTATCTGATCGCAAACCAAAGGAAGCAATGCTGCAAGTGCCAACTGAATAATTGTTACAAGACCTGAAACAACAAGGAATTTTACAAGCTGCCATACAGTTTTAATGAATGAGCCTTTTTCCTCTGCTGCATTATCAATGCCGCCGAGGCTGAATTTTTTCTTTTCTTCTGCCATAAATTTTTTCTCCTTTAAATTTGATAGAAAAGTATTTCGTACATATTATAGCAAATGTTGTATAAGTATGCAAGAAAAATTTTTACAGTTTTAAAAAAGCGTTACAACAAGAAAAACGGGAGGGCACAGAGACCCTCCCCTACAATAGTATTATTTAATTACAACGGGTGGATAATATCCGCCCCTACAAAGGTATTATTGCAACATTGTAGGGGCAATTCACGAATTGCCCGAAGCATAAAAATTTATAACAGCCCTATAATCGCAATAATTGCCCAGATAACAAGCGCAATAATGCCGAGTACAATTGCAAGCAGCAGAATAACCGCAAGAACTAAGATAAGCAGAACAAGCGGACCTTTTTTGCTTTTCTTTACGGTATCGGTAAATTTCTTTTTCTCTTTCCTTTCAGGAGCGGGATTTTCATCATCATAAACAGGATAGAGCGGAAGTTCTGCCGCATAATCGCTGAATTCGCAGTTTTTCCACAGCAGCGGCTCTACAAGTGAACGAACGCTTGTTGCACCCTTAAGGAATTTGCCGATTGAAAGATGAATCGTATCAAGAAAAGAATCAATAATATTCAGCAGTCCGCAGGTAAGTTTATACTCTCTCGTATCGGGCGTATAAGGCGAATCACCGCAGTAAAGATTCTGAACAAGTTCAAGAATAAAATCGGTAACTTTGTTATCGGCAATATCGGCAATATCAGCCTTTTTAAGACCGCATTCCTTTTTGCACAGGCGCCAGACCTTTTTAAAAGTAAGTTTATTAAGAAATTTTCCGACAGGTTTAATAAGCCATCCGAGTTTTTTAACCTTTTCACCGGGAATGGAAAAAGCAGGCGTCATATCGGCAAGCATATCAATATCATTGCCCATTGCCCAGATTACCTTTGCTATCATACCGAAGAAAAAGTCTTTCATATATTCGTCAAACGGTTTTCCGTTTGTATCAAGCCCCGGAACTTCGGTAATTTTAACGGTATCAACATCAATTTTCGCATTTTTCGGGTCAAACGTTACATTTCTCATTACAGGCGGGCAGCCGATTACCGCGCCGCTGGAAATATCATAAAATCTATTGCCTTTTTTTGTTGTAATATAACTTATATTATGTACATGGGTATGACCCGTAAGCATACAATGAAGCCCGTTATCGGCAAAAAGTTCTCTCGTTTCCTCGTGGTCACGCTGCATATCACCCTTGCCTATAATTGAGTAAAACGGCGACGGCGAAATCATCGGGTGGTGCGTCATTGCAATAACATACTGGTCGTTATCGTGCGCATCCTTTAACTGCTCCAAAATCCACTGCTTACACTCATCGCTGTAGCCCGAGCCTCTGCCCTCTTCCTTATCATTAGTATCATCATTAAGAGCAAAAAGCCTGTAGCCCGGTGCGAGTTGAACAACATAGCAAAGTGACTGCGGAAAAGTTGCAATAGCCTCATTCGGACCGAATTCATAATACATATCCCACAAATCATGCCTGTCTCCCACGGCAGGAACTTTGATTTGCTTATCACCTTCAAATCCGTTCGTTACACCGCCGTCCTGAAAATCATGTGTTGCAGTTATAACATAAACGCGCTTGCCGCGTTTTTTCAGATCACGCAGCATTTCAATAAATTCGGTATGCGAATCAATTTCACCGTTTCTTGTTGTGTCGCCCGACAAAACAACTATATCGGTTGAGGTATCCTCGCAAAGCATATCAAATGCTTTTTTCAAAACAAGGTCGCTGTCCTTAATCACCATCTGTGATTTGGATTCTTCCTTTTCATACGCACTGCCCGAAGTGCCTGTTTTTCTTGAATAATAATGAGTATCTGTTATAAACTGAATTTTTAACGGCTCATTATTGCTTCCGCTTAATCTGTTTGCCATATTTTCACCCTTTTTCATTTATTATATAATAATCCAAATTCAGTCCCCCTTGTTAAAGGGGGATGCCACGCAGTGACAGGGGGATTCGATTAAAACAATCCCTCCACCGCCTTCGGCGGTCCCCCTCCCTTTAACAAGGGAGGCTTAAACAACTACTTTCAAAACGCCTGATTTCACACTGCCGTCAAATGTAAATTCCATTGCACCGCCGACGCGCTCTGAAAACGAAATTTCCTTATCATCAAGAAACGCTCTGTATTCAACACCGTCTTTAAGCGTTACAATCATACTGTATTTATCATTTTCGCCGAAATATTTAAAAGCAATTTCAGCGCCTGTTTCCGTTACATTCTGATAATCTGTCCACACATCAAAGCCCGTTGTAACAGTTTTCGGCTTATAATAGCAGTTTGCCCAGATAAGAATCGGCGCAGAAAGACCGCCGAAATTATGAAACCAGCCGCCGCGCTGTGTTTCAATGCCGAAGCACTCATACGTATTGTATGAAAAATCAGTTTCATTTTTCCACATTTCAAGCGCCCTGTCAGCAATTTCAAAAGCAAAATCGGTATCGCCGTTATCAAGCATGGTTTTCCAGATAAACCACTGATGGCTCATCCACACATTGCCGTTCCAGTAGCCGTCGTCAAAATAATATGATGCTGACATATCCACAGCCGAGATACCTGCTTTTGACCACATTTCAGCAGGGTTTTTGATGTGCTGAAGTACTCTTTCTTTACGCTCACCCGAAACTGCGCCTGCCACAACAGGATAAACGCCGTCCATACCCTTATTGAAATTCTCGCCGTTTTCGGTTCTCATAAAGCCTTTCAGGCTGCCGTTTTCATCATATTCGGTGTAACTGAAATAGCCTGTTTCCTCATCCCACGCAAGATTGTTAAGGGCGTTTACGGAAACTTCAATATCCTTTTCATAAACTGCAATATCGTCTGTTTTTCCAAGATAGGCGGCAGCCATTTTCATTATTTTGCCTGCACGGATAACCTGAGCCGTTGTAAGACACGGGCAGGTGTACTGCTCATTTTTGCGTGCAATCATCTCAACCTGCGCAGGATAATCATCCATACCGCAGTGAGAATACCAGTAATCATACGCCGTAAGCAATCCGTTGCCGAATTTTGCAAAAGTTGAACTGCCCTCTCTGCCCCTTAAAAATTCATAATAGCGTTTCATTTTATCGTAAATGTAATCCAAATCCGACTTATTATTGCACCTTTTAAGAAGTTCAAGATATTCAGGGAACTGCGTCGGCACTAACGAGCCGTGAAGCAGAAAGGCAAAATCCTTATTATCCTCGTCACACAGATAGGTTTCAAGCACATAGCGGCACAAATCAGTGCTTTCTTCAAGAAGACCGAGACCGATAAAACCGCTGTCCCACGTATAAAAACTGTCCCACCTTTTGCCGGGGGTGTGATGCACAACATTTGTACCGTGATTATAAACAGGATATACCGTATTTGTTAAAAGTGTTGAGCGCAGAATATCAACAGACAACTGATATTTTTCACCTGCACTGTTAAATGCCGAATTCTGCCACAGCGCTTTTTTTTCATTATAAATCCGCTCATACTGCTCATTCGGCAGAGGGTCAAAATCACCGAGAGATATAACAGCATATTCAACGTGCCTGCTGTTTGGCTTTATGAATATTGATTTTATAAGCGTATTATGGAAAAAGCCCTCATCACTCGTTTTACGTTTAAATGATGCAGAAAATGTTTCTTTTAAATCATCGTAAGTTACGTCTCCGTTTGAAAGGCGGTTGATAAGTGCATCCTCAAGCGAGCCTGATTCAAGCGTTCTTTCTCTTGTATTCTCATTATGCGTCAGAATACAGAAAGGCTTTTCAATATCACTGTATTTCAAAAGCGTTTTTCTGCCGTTTTCGGTATTTCCTGTTTTTATTTCGGGAATATATGCACGCTTTTTATAACTGATTTTAATCTGTTCTTTTTCATTATCCTCCAAAACGGCAAAAAAATCAAGTTCTATTCCCGCAGTTCCGAGACTTTCAAGCGAAATTTTTTCAGAAAAAGGCAGATATGCAATACTTAAATCACTGCTGTTTTCAAAAACAATCTTTTCGCCGTTCAGCATAAACTCGGCATCACCGTCAGTAACAGTTCTGTATCTTACGGCGATAACAGGATTTTCAAAATCGGCGCAGTTATCAAAGGTATACGAAACCGTATCGCCTTTTTCACAGCCGAACGGCTTTAAGCCAAGGTAATGCACGTGAGCATTATCGCATCTGTCACCAAGACCTTTGCCGAGATAAAACAACTTATCGCGGAACATTCCTTTAAACATACCGTCGGGATTTTCGGTATCCCACGGACGTGAAACTGCATAATTATACTCATCATAATCATTGGCTGATTTCAGCACGCAGTGCTGCGGCACATCAACCACGCAGTATTCCGTTTCGGGAAATTCGAGTGATGCAAACAAGTTCAAAATGCAGTTCTGCGACAATTCGGTATTATTTACAAATTCACACCTGAGCAGATACGCCTCATCATTCATTTTTGAAAACGAAACATCGGCATAAACCATATCCTTCCACATAAGTTCATATCTGTATGAAAAATATGAATAATCGGCACTGCACTGCCACAGATGATAAGATGACGGCACCGTAACGTTCGGCACTGCCACGGCACTGTTCCACAAAGTCGGATGCGGAATAAAATCAAATCTTGCACCGGCATCTGCAAGACTGCCGATTATTCTTGAAATGCCCATATATTTTTTTGAATACGGTCCCCATTTCGGCATTTTGAAAACTTTATTTTTCATAAATCTGTCCTCATTAAAATACAAAATTTTTTTAATATTATGTGACATCATTTCTAATTTGTCAATAGCAATCTTCAATCGTTAATATCAAATTTTGTATTGACATAATATTTAAATTAATATAGAATTATATTAATTGTATTTTAGTGAAAGGGTGACTTTTTTGAACATAGATGAAAACATAAAAAAATTATTTACGGCACTGCTGAAAAAATGGTATCTACTGATAATCTTTTTCCTGATAGGTGCTGTTGCGGCATACACATACACGGCAAAATTCACCGTGCTTACCTACCAATCATCAATCGAATTTCTTGCTTATGCAGAAGATTCAAATCAGGAATTCACTGACAGCAACACAAGCAGCGCTGCAACATCCAGCACCCGGACAAGCGAAACAAGCAAAATGAATTATGCTATGCGAATGCTTGATACTTATATTGAAATTTTCAATACAAATGAATTCAACCAGAGTGTAGCAGATGAAATCAACAGGCGGCATGGCACGGATATTACTGCAAATCAGGTAAAAAATTCAATTACAATTGAAAAAATTGACAACACAGCTATGTTTGAAATGCACATTCTTACAACCGACGCCGATTTAAGTTATAACATTGCACTTGCGCTGAAAGACTGTGTGCCTGAAGCAATGGAAAATTCAAACAAAGGCCTTGTTCACAGTTCTGTTGTGGACAGCCCTATGAAAGCAACAACCGCATCAGGCAAAGGCTATGCAAAAAAATGCCTTATCGGCGCTGCGGCAGGAATGGTACTCGCAGCAGCATATATAATCCTTCGTGATTTGCTTGACGTTAGAATCAAAACAGAGGAAGAACTTACGGCAGAATATCATATTCCCGTACTCGGCTCAATTCCTGCGTTCAGTTCAAATTCCAAATCCAAAGACAACAAACGAAATAAAAAGGAGATGAAGAAAAATGGCCAAAAATAACCTCTCCTACAACATTCCGTGCCAACTTCTGATTGATCAGGATTTAGATCCGGGTCTTAAATTCAGAATTGAGGAATCATACAAAAGCATAAGAACCAACATTATGCTGTCGGTTATCAAAAACGGCTGCAAAACAATTGTTGTTTCTTCTTCAAATGCAGGCGAAGGCAAAACAACCACATCCATAAACCTTGCGATTTCACTTTCACAGGCAGACCAGCGTGTGCTTTTAATTGACGGTGATTTGAGAAAACCGAAAATTCACCACTATTTTTCTATTCCGAATGCACCGGGACTTACAAACTTTTTAAGCGATGTTGCAAACAACAAATCACGCAATGCCGATTTATTTAACACAGTGCACCCTACTGAAATTGCAAATCTTTCAATTATTACAAGCGGTTCCATTCCGCCGAATCCTGCTGAAATTTTAGGCTCTGAACTTATGTCCGAATTTCTTAAAGAAATCTCAAAGCATTTTGATTATATCATTATCGACACTCCGCCGATAAACGTTGTGTCGGACGCACTGCCTGTTGTAAGAATGTCAGACGGGATAATTGTAGTTATAAAATCAAATTCATCAACTCACCCCGAACTTGCAAAAACAATTGAGGCGCTTAAATTTATACAGGCAAATATTTTGGGCTTTGTTGTTAATTTTGTGGAAAACAAAAGCAGCCGCTACAGCAAAAAATACGGCTATACTTATACTGCATATTGATAAGTTGGTGATTTAATGTTTATTGAAAATCTTGTTGAAACACACTGCCACATTCTGCCCGAACTTGATGACGGCGCAAGAAGTGTTGAAGAAAGTGTGCACATGGTGCAGAAACTGCAAACGCAGGGCGCTGAAAAAATTATTTCCACCTCGCATTATTACAGCGACAGCATTTCACTTGATGACTTCGTTGCAAAGCGAAACGCAGCATATGAAAAATTAAAGCGTGAACTTCCCGCAGGCAGTCCCGAAATACTGCTTTCGGCAGAGGTTTATATTTCAAAATATCTGTTTCATAATGATGATTTATCTCCGCTTTGCATAGGCAGTTCACGATATATACTGATTGAACACCCGTTTTCGAGCAGTTTTTCATCGCAAAGTTATGACAGACTTGCAAATATGTGCGTTGATTATAATGTAAAACCGATTCTTGCCCACATTGAACGCTACGGCGCTTTGATGGAGGATAAGAACAAACTGGATGCATTTATTGAACTCGGCTGCCTTACGCAGGTAAACATCAATTCATTTGCGGATGGCTCACGCCACACAAAAAAGAAACTCTTTAAATATCTTGAAAGCGGCAGAATTCACCTTATCGGCTCAGACTGCCACAACCTTACCACCCGCCCACCCGATTATTCGGCAGGCGTTAAGGCAATCAAGGATAAATACGGCGACGAGGCAATCCGCATTTTAATTAACAATGCAAATATTTTAACAAAATAAAAAATCTCCCGATTATGGGAGATTTTTTGTTTTTACACCGGCATAAATACATAATCAATGTTTCAAATTCCCGTAGGGCGAGGTGCCCCCACCCCGCCGTTTGGCTGATCAAATCTTGCGGCTGGCTGAGGGCAACCGGCCCTACGATAATGTTGTTATATATTCATAAAGATAATTTCGCTATCCACCCATTAATTATATACCGTTCACCCGAAAACCTTATACTTCACAACACCGAGCATTTCACGTGTTGAAAATGTCAGCAATGAATAAAATGACGTGTGACTGCAATGAGAATGAAATTCAAGTCCCTCTCTGTCACAATAAAGTTTTGCCCTGTACTCGTGAAATTCATTTGTAGCAATAACAACCTTTTCGCTGAGGTTGTTATTTTTTATTATCTCTTTTGAAAAAGCAATATTTTCGCTTGTGTTTGTAGATTTTTCCTCTTTATAAATTCTGCTTTTTTCAATGCCGTTTTCGAGCAGAATATTTTCAATGCACTGCGCCTCGCTTATATCCTCGCCTGCGCCCTGACCGCCCGAGGCAATTACAATAGCGTCGGGATTATCATTCAGATACTCAGCGGCGGCAAGACATCTGTCATAAAGAAACTTACTCGGCGTTTCGCCCCTCACCTTACAGCCGAGAACGATAACGGTTTCTGCGCCCTCGTCTGCCTTATAATCTGCATATCTTACCATATTGAACGAAACGGGCGCAACAACGGCAAGCACAAAAACAGCAATCAGCGCAATGATAATATTTCTCGGCACACTCGGAATTTTTGCACAGAATACACCGAACAGAATAAGCGCTCCCGAGCCGACAATGCCCACTGCGTTGCCCTCATTCAGAATACCCGCCGCAATCGGACACAGATACCAGATTAATAATAATGCACCTATAACAATAAATACTATGCTCAAAATCTTTAGTCCTTTTTTCATAATTTTTACCCATAATTTAATTTCTGTTTTACAATTAAATTATAATAAACATTCATTACATATATTTTAACACAATATAAATTTCAGGTAAACATGAAAATTGTACATTAAAATTTGTTATTTTTTGGCTATTTATTTAAATACAGTTTTGATATATACTTAGCCTATGCTTAAGCAATAACGCACGGAGGTATACTGCTATGAAAAAAATTGCTGTAATAAACGATTTATCGGGCTTCGGCAAATGCTCGCTTACTGCCGCAATTCCGATTATTTCCGTGCTTAAAGCCCAGTGCTGCCCGATAACGACCGCCGTGCTTTCAAACCAAACAGGCTACGACAATTATTTCTGCAAAGATTTAACAGATGAACTGCCTGCTGTTATTGGCAAAATCAAAAAACTTAACCCGACTTTTGACGGAATTCTGACTGGCTTTATTTCAAACCCGAAACAGGGCAAAATCATTGCCGATTTTATTGATTATTTCAAAAAAGACGGCACACTCGTCGTCGTTGACCCCGTTATGGCAGATGACGGTGCAGTTTATGACTGCTACACTGACGAATGTGTAAACGCAATAAAAGAAATTACAAAAAAAGCGGATATTATCACACCAAATCTTACCGAACTGTGCATACTGTGTGACGATGATTTTAACGTTGTGAACTCCCTGTCTGACAACAACAAACTGACAGCAGTTCGGATTATGTGCGAAAGCCTTTGCAGAAAAAGCGGGAGAGATTTAAAAATCGCAGTCAGCGGTATTCGCCTGAGTAATAATATGATTGCAAACGCCGTTTATGATAATGATAAATTTGACGTTATAAAAACAAAAGCGCAGGGCGGCAGTTTTTCGGGCACGGGCGATATTCTTTCGTCAATCATCACTGCCAAGTGCACAGCAGGCGAAACGCTTTTAAACGCCGTTGCCTGTGCAGGTAATTTTATAGGCAAAGCAATTGCAGAAACGATAAGCGACACGAACGGCTGTTACAACACTGCCGACGGTGTGCATTTTGAAAAATTTTTAGCAGAATTAGGAGGATATACCAAAAATGAAAAATAAAAAAGTAGTAAAAATCTGCTTTACGGGCTTAATGGCGGCAATCATAGCCGTTTTCACGGCGTTTGTTAAAATGCCTACAGGAATAAACGACGGCTATCTGCACTTCGGCGACTCAATGATTTACCTTGCCGCCTGTCTTTTAGGACCGCTCGGAGCGCTTTCGGCGGCAATCGGCGGAGCACTTGCCGATATTCTTGCAGGAGCGGCAGTCTGGGCAATTCCGACAGCGATTATCAAAGCGTGCAACGCCGTACCGTTTATCATAATGATGTCACTTTATAAAAAGAAAACAGGCAAAAACAAAATTATAAATTGGTACACTGTGCCTATGGTTGTTGTATCGGGTCTGATAACGATTTTCGGCTATCTGCTTGCCGAAGGGCTTATGTATTCCTTCCCCACTGCGTGGACATCGGTGCCGTTCAGTATTATTCAGGCAGTCGGCAGTGCAGTAGTATTTATCATAATAGGACTTGCGCTTGACGCCGTTAAAATTCAAAAATACATCAAAGATTAGCATAAAAGAAACCTTTCTGATATTTGTAATCAGAAAGGCTTTTTTATATTTTGCGGGAGGGCGCAGAGAATTTGCAATTCAGCAGACCCTTTTGTCTGCTTACGCAGACATTTTTGCTCAGCCGCAGACGGCAGACCCCTCTGCCACTGCGTGGCATCTCCCCTATTAGGGGAGTCTCCTAACAGGGGAATAACCTCCCCTGTTTTGTAGGGGCAATTCACGAATTGCCCGTTTAATTATTCAAAATTACCGATATTGCACGTTTTGCCGAAACCATACAAAATCTTTGTTGCGTGGATACGCTGGGTTGCGCCCTGCGGGTTAATATAACCTTGCTGTGTACCTGTAATCATACCATTATAATTTGCCCACTGCATTGCTTCAACTGCCCAGCCGTGAACGCTGCTGTAATCGGGATAATCCGCAAGATTTACATTTTTGTATGCACTGTCACCGAGTTTGCCGTTATCCTTTGCATATCTGAACAGGAATGATGCAGTCTGCTCACGGCTTACATTGTCAAAAGGTTTGAATGTTGTTTCGGTGGTAATACCGTTTTTCAGCGCCCAGCAAGCGGCATTATAATAATAAGCACTTGTATCGGTTATATCCGTAAACGGTGATGTTCTGTAAGGATTATAATCTGCATACGGCTCGCCTGCCATACGGTAAAGAATGGTTACCATCATTGCACGGTTGATTGCTCTTGTCGGAGCAAAAGCCGTATTTACAGGCGGATTTGTACCTGTTATAAACTGATTATTTACAGATGTATATTCGATATAATCACCATACTGACGGTAATCTATTGATGCCAGATCGGTAAAAGGCAATATCAAAAGAATTGCACCGCACTTACTGCACTGCTTTGAAACCATCAAGTCTGCTATCCACTCATAACCGCCGTCATGCTTACAAGCCGTCTCATCGGCCTTAACTGCTACAAGGCATGAAATTGTTTTACCGAACACTTCGGTTTCTATTGATGCTAAACCCTCGCCGACTGCAATTATTTTACCGTCAGCAATTTTTGCAACAGTGCGGTTGGCAGAAGTCCATTCAGGTGAAATTTCGCACTTAATTTTCATATTATCAGGCCAGGTATCTGCCAGAATAATTTCGGCAGTAACAACGGGAAGTTCTGCCGTTTCGCCGAATTCAAGATCAAAACGTTTAACCGATGCAGAAGCACTGCTGTAAACTATATCTGAATTTTTTATATTGATTTTTACATTTGAAGCCGAATCGTTTGCGGCAGTCGGTGTTGTGTTATGAGTTGGCGCTCTGAATTCCTGAACCCAATATTTTCTGCCGTTATACTCTGCGCAGGCAATACCGACAGAGGTTACAATTCCATTGAGCATATTTCTTCTGTGGCCCTGACCGTTATAATATTCATTATCTTCACGCCAGTCAGTAAAAACCTCTTCGGCAGTTCTCTGACCCGCAGCAATATTTTCACAGCAAGCATAATATGAACCCGACGGATATGCACTCCAGCATTCTTCGCCGTTCGGACGGTTATGATCAAATTTTACAACAATTTCAGCGGCACGCTGCATAGCGATTTTTTCAAGGTCGTAATCATAAACAAGGTTTGAAAGTCCGCTGTATTTATCTTTGCTTGTGTTATTTTCATTCCAGCACCAGGCATCATTGCTCTTTCTGAAATTATTCACAAGGCTCAGCATACTTCTTGCCTCTGACTGATGATATGTAACTTGAATTTCAGCATTAATCACATCAACAGCAAATGCTGTTATACCTATGGATAATGATGAAATCAGCATTACAATTGCGAGTAAACAACTTAATGATTTTTTCATTACAAAAACTCCTTTCTTATAAGTTCTGATAATATTATAACACTTCCGTTTTTATATTCAATACTGATTCGTTATTTTTTTGTCAAATTCTGATTTCCTTCAAAAATTCGTTTCAACAACCTTGTCAACAAGGTCTTTGGTCGGAAAATCGCAGTAAATTGTGCCGTAATATTTTTCACCGTCAAGCGGATAAGCCATAAACTGCGGATTAATATACTTTGAATTATAATAAGGACCTTTCAGCCCACCTGCAGTTGAAAGATAATTGATAATATACGTGCCGTCAAACGGTTTTGCCTTATCAAGAAACGGCTTTATGCACTCTGCCCAGCGTGGAACGGGCTTATACTTATACCTGTCCTGCACGATAAAATCAGCCTTGAATTCACCGCTTGTTTCAAGCGGAAGTGGGTCAGGAACAGCAGTATCCTGCTCCTGCCACTTTGAAAAATCAATACCCGTGTTTTTATCGGTAAATTCATATCGGCGTTCCATTTTACAGCGCCTGATCAAAACGATTCTGCCCCTTGCCTCACCGAGAGCAGGGACACGGTTTTCAAGAAACCACCTGCTTTCATTACCTTTTATATAAGTATAAAACAGATTGTCAAAACACTTTTCATTTTCTTTGCCGCTGTCATTTTTAAACTGCATAACAATCGTTTCACTCGGGTTTTCATCAAGAAATTTATAACAATGCGAAAGCACATCGGCAAAATCCATCTGCCTGCCGAGCCTGTTCGGCGTGTTGAATGCCTTTGTAAAAGCGTGCACCATAACAAGGCGTTTGCCGCGGCTGGCAACCCTTATATCAAGTGCACGGACACCGATTGAAAGCTGCTCATAGATATTCATATTCTGGCATCTTGCAAAATACGGCAGCTGCACATACTGTGTAACGCAGTCATGTGTGCCGACAAGATTATATTCAAGAAGTTTTTTATTATCATCAAGATTTTTCATCCAGTTAAGGCTGTTAATTTTCATATATATCACCCAAATTAATTATACCATAAAATTTATTCATTTCAACATTGATTGTTGGCTGACTTCATTATATAATTAAGCAAGTGAGATAAATCCGAACAAACCTAAAATGACTTGCTTAACTTGGTGATACTATGATTTTGCTTGAAAAAACGGGAATTGTTACCCCGAAGGATGACAAAACAAATATATTTTTTGATTTTGATGTACCAAACGGTATTGAAAAAATTATAATCGACTACAATTACAGCCCCAAAACGGTTGAAAACAAGGCTGACGCAATTGCATTGATTGAAAAAAAAATGAAGCAATACGGTGCAGGCGGTGCTCCTGAGAATTATCTGCCCGTAAAAAATCTGATTACACTGTCACTTAATGATGAAAACGGCTACAGGGGTGCGGCGCACAGGCAGGCAGATACTCAGCACCACGAAATCTGCGAAAATTATGCCGCCGCAGGATTTATCAAAGAAAAAATCGAAAGCGGCAAATGGCAGATTGCGCTGAATGTGCACTGCTGTGCCTGCGATGTACACTACAATCTTAAAATTACGGGGGCGGCAGAATGATTAAATATTATCCGTGCGAACTGCACTGCCACACAATTCATTCAGACGGCGATTTTCTGCCGCAGGAACTGCAGAAATCTGCCGTAAATGACGGGCTTTCGCTTATTGCACTGACCGACCACAACACAACCTCGGGATGGAAGGAACTGAGCGGCGAAATAATCCCGTTTATCAGAGGAATTGAGTGGACAACTTATTTCGGTCATATGCTTGTGCTTGGTTCAGAAAAATTTGTAGACTGGCGAAACGCTGTGCCCGATAATATTGACGAAAAAATTGCCGAAGTAAAAAATGCAGGCGGCATTGTGGGAATTGCCCACCCGTTTCAACTCGGCTCGCCGTTCTGCACGGGCGGCAGATGGGAATTCAATGTAACTAACTGGGATAATGTTAACTACATCGAAATATGGCATGAATGTTTTCCGAACTGCAGTGAAAACGAGCCTGCCTTTAAAATGTGGACAGACTTGCTCGATAAGGGTTACAAAATCGCACCGAGTTACGGCAGAGACTGGCATAGACCTAATAATCCGACCGCTCATCTTGGACACACACTGCTTGGAATCGACGGCGAAATCAGCGAAAAAACTGCGCTTGACGCAATAAAAAAAGGCAGAACCGCCGTTACGACAGGGGCGTTTCTTACCTTTTATGCCGAAAAAGACGGCGATATTTATGAAATCGGCGATACCATGCCCGATGGAGAAATCACGCTTAATATCAGTACCGATGTAAAATTCCGTTTTCAGTATTACGGAGAAAATACACTTGAATTTGATGAAATCAGAATCATATCAAACGGCAGCAAAACAGTAACCGCCCTGCCCTGCAAAAGCCAAAAAATCACAATCTGCACAAAACAAAACCAATGGTACAGAGCAGAACTTTGGGGCAAATTAAACGGCAAAAACGCCGTGCTTGCAGTGACAGGAGCGGTGTATTGCAAATAAAACAGACGAATAAATAATATATTACAGACTTCGAGAAATGGAACAGAATTTTGCATTTTGTGAGTGGGTGCCGTACGTCGTCAAAACAAATTCCGTGTTCAATAAATTAAAAATTTATGCCAACACTTCATTTGTTTTTCCTCTTTCCAAAAAATCTTACGATTTTTCAGAAGCCTTGATTGTGCCCCCGAGCAAAAGGCAAAAAACGCCAAAAATGGTAGGAATTCGATATTCCTACCATTTTTCATATACATTATTGAAAGGCGGTGCGTCGGGAACGCCGCACCCTACGATAATTTAATTACCGTAACATTATTTTATTAGGCGTGATTCTGACCATTTATCAAAGTCTATTTTATTTTACAAATTCTTTTGCAACTTTATAAATATTTTCTGCTGAAAGGCCGAACTGTTTAAGCAGGTCTTTTGCAGGGCCGCTGTGACCGAATTCGTCATTTACGCCGATACGCTTAACAGGAGTAGGGCATTCCTCTGAAAGAGCGGCGCAGACTGCCTCGCCGAGACCGCCGATAATACTGTGCTCTTCAACCGTGATAACCTTGCCTGTTTTCTTTGCAGAATTCACAACAAGTTCCTTATCAAGCGGTTTAATTGTTGCAATGTTGATAATTTCAGCGCTGATACCGTCTGCCTTCAGCATTTTTTCAGCCTCAATTGCCTCTGCAACCATAAGGCCGTTAGCAATAATGGTAACATCCGTACCCTCGGTAATAACCTCGCCCTTGCCGATTTCAAATTTATAATCATCACTATGGAAAACAGGCACTGCAAGTCTGCCGAAACGAAGATAAACAGGACCGTCAAGCGCATAAGCGGCTTTAACTGCCTGCTTTGCCTCTACATCATCTGCAGGGCAGATAACCGTCATACCCGGAATTGAACGCATAAGTGCAAAATCCTCGCAGCACTGATGAGATGCACCGTCTTCACCAACGGAAATACCTGCGTGAGTTGCACCGATTTTAACATTAAGGTGCGGATAGCCGATTGAGTTTCTGATCTGCTCAAACGCTCTGCCTGATGCAAACATTGCAAAACTTGATGCAAACGGCACAAGGCCCATTGTTGAAAGGCCTGCTGCAACACACATCATATTTGATTCTGCAATACCGCAGTTAATATGGCGCTCAGGAAACGCCTTTTTGAAAATACCTGTTTTTGTGGCTGCCGAAAGGTCTGCATCAAGAACAACAAGATTGTCTGCGTCTTCAGCCGCAAGTTCCTTTAAAGCATTACCGTAACTTTCTCTTGTAGCAACACATTTAACTTCTGCCATTCCTTACGCCTCCTTTAACTTTGCAAGTGTTTCAGTCAGTTCTGCCATTGCAATTTTGTATTCTTCTTCATTCGGTGCTTTGCCGTGCCAGTCAACAGCATTTTCCATATAAGAAACGCCCTTGCCCTTAACTGTTTTAAGAATGATTGCAAACGGCTTGTCACTCTTGTGGAACTGCTCAAAAGCACCCTCAATTTCATCTAAATCATTACCGTCAATCGTAACAACATCAAAACCGAAAGCCTTAACCTTTTCGTCAATAGGCTCTGCGCTCATAACGTCTTCGCATTTACCGTCAATCTGAAGTCCGTTAACATCAATCATAACGCAAAGATTGTCAAGATTATACTGGCTTGCAAACATCAGTGCTTCCCAGACCTGACCCTCTTCAATCTCACCGTCACCGAGGAGAGTATAAATATTAACGTCACTGCCGAGATATTTTGCACCCTTAGCCATTCCGCATGCCGCACTGACGCCCTGACCGAGAGAGCCTGTGCTCATATCAATGCCGGGAACAGTGTTCATATTCGGGTGTCCCTGAAGATAAGAGCCAATGTGGCGAAGTGTTTTCAAATCCTCTACAGGGAAAAAGCCTTTGTAAGCAAGCGCACTGTAAAGCGCAGGTGCGCCGTGACCCTTTGAAAGAACAAAACGGTCTCTGCTCATATCTTTTGGATTTTTTGCATCATAACGCATTTCTTTGCCATACAGATAGGCAAGAACATCTGCCGCAGAAAGACTGCCGCCCGGGTGGCCTGCCTTTGCATTGTATGTGCCTTCAATTACGCCCATCCTGATTTCAGTGGCGTAAATCTGAAGTTCTTTTTTTAATTCGTTTGTCATAAAACAGTAACTCCTTTTTAAGATGATAGTATTTTAACACCAAACGGCTGATTGTTCAATAGGTAATGAAAAATTTTAGCAGGGCAGTATAATAATGTTTTTTCAATAACATCGGTTGTTTTTCGGGAGGGCACGGAGACCCTCCCCTACAGTAGGGGCAGGTCTCTGCGCCTGCCCGTTTACACGCCCAAAAGAAGCGATGCGAATGCAATATACACAAGCAGTGAAATTGCATCTACGATTGTTGTAATAAACGGCGACGCCATAACGGCAGGGTCAAAGCCGATTTTTTTAGCCACAATCGGCAAAGTACAGCCGACAATTTTGGCAAGTATTATTTCTACAAGAATCGTAAGCGAAATCACAATTGCCACAATTACGGTAACACCGTCATTGCCCATAATAACACGGTCAAACAGCATTAATTTTGCAAAGCAGATAACCGAAAGGCTGATGCCGCAGCAAAGTGCAACCCGTATTTCTTTCCATAAAACTTTAAAAATATCACGATTTCCGATTTCGCCGAGAGACAGAGCACGGATAATGGAAACGCTTGCCTGCGAACCCGTGTTTCCGCCCGTATCCATAAGCATGGGAATAAATGCAGTCAGCACCATAACCGATGCAAGTTTATTTTCAAATGTAGTTAAAATCTGACTTGTAATTGTTGCCGATACCATAAGCAGCATAAGCCACGGAATACGCTTTTTAAAGGTTTCAAAAACACTCGTTTTAAGATAAGGCGTATCCGTCGGCACAATAGCCGCCATTTTCTGGATATCCTCAGTGTTTTCCTCCTGAATAACGTCGATAGCATCGTCATAGGTGATAATACCGACGAGCCTGTTTTCCATATCAACAACGGGCAGTGCAAGAAAGTCATATTTTGAGAGCATATCCGAGGCGTATTCCTGGTCATCAAGTGTGTTTATGGAAATCACATTCGTTTCCATAAAATCTTCAATTACATCATCATAATCGTTCAGAAGAAGTTCTTTAACGGTTGTAACGCCGATAAGGTGACGTGATGCGTCTGTAACATAGCAGGTGTAAATTGTTTCCTTGTCAACACCCGTGCGCCTGATGCGCTTAAAAGCGTCTTCAACCGTCATATCCTTTTTAAGGTCAACAAACTCAGGCGTCATAATAGAGCCTGCCGAGTCATCGGGATATTTCAGAATAGTATTGATAGCCTCTCGTGTTTCCTTATCTGTATTCTTTAAAATACGCTTAACAATGGTTGCCGGCATTTCCTCAATAATATCGGCGGCATCGTCAATATAAATCTCATCAAGGACTTCACGAAGTTCGGTATCCGAAAAGGCTCTGATAAGATTTTCCTGCGTATCGCCGTCAAACTCTACAAATGTTTCGGCGGCATTTTCTTTTGTAAGCATTCTGAAAAGGAATGTTCGCTGTCGTTCGTCCTCAATCTCTTCAAGCAATCGTGCAATATCAACAGGATTTACTTCATTAAGGCTTCTCTTCAGTTCGCTGATGTTTCGGTTTTCAAGCAGAATGTTTATACATTCAAGCATTTCCTCAAGCACCATATTATCAACTCCTTTTCATATTATTTGCGTGGATATTTTAACGGGAGGGCACGGAGACCCTTGACGGGAGGGCACAGAGACCCTCCCCTACAACGCCTGCCCCATAAAATGAATAATGAATAATTTCGGTTTGATTGATTATAACGGGTCGTCGAGGGTGCGGGTGTCCAGTGGACACCTCTGCATCGCAGAAGCACCGACCGAACCGACAAGTGAGACCGCCGACCCCTACGAAATATTAAAAACACATTAAATTGATTAGTGGATTTTTTCGTTAGACAAGGCAGAGGAAAAATTTCGTCGACGGGAGCATACGTGCTGTATGTGACCGAGCGGAATTTTGCCGATAACGCAGTATAATGAAAAAAGACACAATCATTCTATCGGAGAGTAGAATTCTTTTTCGTCACTGTCATACGGATTCACGGTAATGCGTTTTGTAATAACAATCAAAACGGCGATAACGGCGATGCCGCCGACTGCCGAGAAAAAGACGATATTAAAAATCGGTTTCTGATAAAACAGTTCGCCGTCAACAAAGGATTCAAACCCGTCCTGCGCCATTTCGGCTTTAACCTGCGCCATAGTTTTATTGACACGCTTTATTTTAAACTTATAAGTTTTTGTTGTGCCGTCCGACGCTGTTACAACAAAACTGAAATCGGTTTCCTGATTTTCACGAAGTTCCATATTAATCGGTGCACAGTAAGCATTAATATCTTCTGTTACGGCTGCCATTTCAAAATGCGTTAAATCAGACGGCAGATAAAGTTTGTACGCCGTTGTGTTTTTATCAAACGCAGGCTGAAGTTCACCGAGTTCACAGACAACGCCAAGCAAATCGGCATTGCTGTTTACAGCAGGTTTTTCCGCATTTTTATAATTGAATGTGTAAAAAACAGTGCCGTTTTCAAAACTGAGTGTAACTGTTATGCCCGTCTGGCGGTTCGTTTCATCATAATTATAAGTTACAAACAAATCAGCACTGCCGCTTACCGCATAATCCTTGAGCGAAGGTGACACGGTATTATCGGCAAGCACAAGATTGAATGTTGTTTTGCTTTGATTGAAGCCGCCCTCAATTTCTGCATTATTGAATGAAATTGAGGTCAGATACGGCACACTGCCGAGCGGCTGAACCTCGCTTGCAGATGCTGAAAACGGGGTAAATGTAAAAATAAGACCTAACGCTGAAATTAAAAGTAGTTTTACTGCTTTTTTCATACGCATTATTGTGCAAGAATATAATTTGTTATTCCGCACTCCTCCAGTTTTTCTTTCAGAATTTCTTTATCGGCAGAAGAATTTACAAAATAAACCGTATCTTTATCCTCTGCATCAAACTTTGCGGTAATACTTTCGTTTGATTCATCACTTTCGCTTTCGGCAAGTTCTTTGCTGATGCTCACACTTGATGATTTCAGCAGTTTAATGCCTGTGCCGATATCCTCATAAAGTTTAGAAGAAATATAATCAAAGCCGTCATTATAATCGGCTGAAATTTCATCGGGCAAATCATATCCGTCAAGAATAAAAACGGTAACGCCCATTTCGTAAGCCTCTGAAATAATATCACGGATATAACTGTAAGTGCCCTGCTGATTCGGATTAAGATAAGTATTATCTCTTGAATCACGGTAAACCGCACCCGTCGTACTGTAAACGGCAAGTTCACGGTTTTTATCAGGCACAAGATTATCAAGATAGCAATAAACTCTTGCGGCAGGGATAATATCACTGCTTTTCAGTTTGTCTGTGCTTAATTTAAGATTAGAGGCGGGGAAAGCAACCGCGCCGTAAGTATCAACCGTGGCAAGTGTGCTTTTGTAGCCTACCGAGCCTTCACTGCGCTTGATATCAAACACAATACTGTTGAAACCGCGGCTGTTTACATTGTCGACAACCGCATCAAGCATAACACCGCCGTCAAGCGAAACACTGTCAACATATTCACACGAAAGGTTGAGAGCAATCTGATTGAATGCATTATCAGCACCGTCGGTTTCGGCCTCCTTCATCGGCGGAATACCCGTTCGTATCATATAAACATCCATAGCCGTATAGCCGAGTGCAAGCACAAAAAAGGCACAAAGCACCGCCAAAAGACGTTTGCCGTGCTTAGCCAGATCCTTTTTGGTAACTTTTTTCTTTTTCGTTTTAGGGCGCAGATAATCATATTTATCTGAATACTGTTCGCCGTAAACATACTTATCGGCAAAATCAATCTCCCTGCCCTGCACCTCTTCGGTCCACTTCTGATTGCGCTCAGCATTACCGTAAAAGCGTTTTTTCTTTTTCATTATATATCAGACCTTAGCGTTTTCTTTTAAAATGCTGATTGTTTTTGCAGGGTCATCGCTTTTGAAAACGGCACTGCCTGCAACGAAAACATTTGCACCTGCTTTTGCACAGGTTTTAATGGTTTCGGCATTTACTCCGCCGTCTACCTGAATATCAATATCAGGGAAATCGGCACGGAGTTTTTCAATTTTAGGCATCATATTTTCCATAAAACTCTGACCGCCGAAACCGGGTTCAACCGTCATAACAAGCACCATTGAAAGTTTATCCATATAAGGATAAACGGCTTCAATCGGCGTATTCGGCTTAACAGACAAAGACGCCTTGCAGCCGCATTCAAGAATCTGATTTATCGTTTCGTTTATATCACTGTCACACTCGGTGTGAAATGTGATAATATCAGCACCTGCATCTGCAAAATCGGCAATATATTTCAGCGGCTCGGAAATCATAAGATGCACATCAAACGGCACGTCAGACACTCTTTTCATAGCCTTTATAACAGGTGCGCCGATTGAAATGTTGGGCACAAAATGGCCGTCCATAACATCAAGATGAATCAAATCTGCACTCTCGCATTTTCTAAGTTCAGCCTCAAGATTTGCATAATCCGACGCCAGCATTGACGGTGAAATTTTAATATCCATAGTCTTCTCCAAATCCATTACATAATTAATTATATTATACAATTATAAAAGGTCAAAAGCAATAAAAATTTATCCCTATTGCCTCCCTTGTGAAAGGGAGGTGGATTTGCCGCAAGGCAAAGACGGAGGGATTTATAAATAGAATCCCCCTTGGCACATTTGTGCCGTTCCCCCTTTAACAAGGGGGACTAGCATATCATCACGCCGAAATCATTTTTTCAAGCCGTTTCTTATCCCTTGAAAATCTGCGCTGTGACACAAGGAGCACAAGTTCGTCGCCCTCTTTAATCACTGTATCGCCTTTCGGCGTTATGCCGATATCATTGCGTGTAATTGAAACGATAAGGCAGTGTCTGCCCCAGTCAACATCGGCAATCGTTTTACCTGCAATTTTACTGCCGATTGGCACAACAAGCGTTTCAATAACTTTTTCACCTGCCGGTGTTCTTTTTTCGGGAACATTGTTATTTTTAAGCACCCGTTTAAGCGATGCGGCATAAAACGGCTCAGACCCGAGCAGATTTGCCACGGCATACGCTATAAAACTGACAACGGCAAGCGGCAGAATATTTTTCATATTACCCGAAATTTCAAACACAATAACAATACCCGTAATAGGCGCACGAACGATTGCGCCGAAAAAGCCTGCCATACCGATAACAACAAATTCCTGCCACAAATCGGGGTCAAGACCAAATGCATCAATAGCCACTGCGCCGAAAATTGCGCCGATATATGTGCCAATAATCGAAAGCGGATAAAGCGTTCCTCCGGGGGCACCCGAGCAGAAACTGAACACGCCGAACAGATATTTTGCAACGAGCAGAAAAACCATCACGCCGAGTGCGGGGCGTTCCTCAATAAGATATTCAGCCATATGATGACCGCCGCAGAGTATCTGCGGAACAAAAAGTCCCACCACACCGCTGACGGCAAACACAAACGCCATTTTTGCCCAAGCAGGAATTTTGGTGATTTTTTTGTATAAATCCTGCGCTTTCATCATAGTAGTATTATAAGCGGCGCCCGATACACCGAGAATTATACCGAGAATTATCAAGAGCCAGTAATATTTAAGCGGAATATTGACAGTCTGATAATTAAAAATCGTGTTCTGACCGAAAAATAATTTTGAGATAAAGTCTGCGGTAACGGCGGCAACAAGCCCCATACAGAGCACTGATTTATCAAAAGTGTGCTGAATTTCCTCAAGCACGAAAATAATTCCTGCAAGCGGAGCGTTAAAAGCGGCGGCAAGTCCTGCGCCTGCACCGCAACTTATCATACGGCGCTCTGTTGTAATATCTGCTTTTGTTAACCGTGCAACGCCTTTTGCACCCATTGCACCGAGTTGAATACTCGGGCCTTCTCTGCCGAGTGAAAGACCTGCAAACACAGACGCCGTACTGCCTGCAAGTTTTGCAATGATTATGCGCCACCAACTCGGGTTCATATAACCGCCGAGTTCGGCAGAAACCTGCGGAATACCCGAGCCGCCTGCAATCGGTTCTTTTTTAATAATCAGAGCCACGAGTGCCCCGATTACGGCAAGCGCCGCAATCCACACGGCAACTTTAACGGGACTTCCCTTTACAATATCAATAATTTTCAGCAGATAATCCTCTGCAAAATTCAGCAGATACCGATAAAGCACACAGACAAGGGCGGATACTACACCGACCTCAACGCCCCTTATAATAAGGTAAAGACTTTCCTTTCTGCTGTTTTCAAGTTTTCTTAATGTTGTTCTTCTCTGTTCTTTCATCTTGTCACCAAATTATTTTTTTTTGCGGGAGGGCACGAAAAGCAGTATTATTAGATCCCCCTCCCTTTGATCAAGGAGGCTAACTCACAAATTACCTGATAAACGAAAAAATTGTAAAAAATATTTTTTACAATATGCATTAACCCGCTTTTGCGAAATCATACATAATAGATATGTAATTAATATATTTAATTATTTATAATAACATATTATAATATAATTTCAAGAACAAGATATGGACAAAATACGAAAAATATTGACATTTCACGGAATATGTGGTATAATTAGTTCAACATTGAGAGAGTAATTCCACAAATATTTTGCGAACTTATGTCAACAATTGGGCACAATATAGCTCTGGCAAAGTTTTAATGAATGAGACTCATATGCGGGCGCCCGTATATGAGTTTTTTTAAAACCAAAATATCAGGCAATGATTAGAAATTTGAACCATGGTTAAAATTACTGTTAATTGCCTGCTCAATGTAAAAAACGCATAAAATAAAAAAGGAGGTCGTGAAATGATCTGGGTATGGATTGGCGTAATCGTTGTTGCCGTGATTGTGGAGGTTTTAAGTGCACAACTTCTTTCAATCTGGTTTGCGCTCGGCGGTATCGCAGGACTTATAACAAGTTGCCTTACTGACAATATTGCAATTCAGTGTGCAGTATTTGCAGTAGTTTCTGCCATAGCGCTCGCCGTTATCTTTCCGTTTGTGCGAAAATCGCTCAAAAAAGCACATGTAAGCACAAATGCAGACAGATACATCGGCAAAACGGCAGTAGTTACCGAGGATATATCCAACATTAATGCAAAGGGGCAGGTTAAAGTTGATAATCAGATCTGGTCTGCCAGAAGTGAAAACGGAAAGGATTTGCCTGTCGGCACGCCCGTAACCGTTTTAAGAATTGAAGGCGTTAAACTGATTGTTTCAGACGCCGAATAAATCAAAATAAAAAGGAGAAAATTTTATGGACATTTTATTAATCGTTTTGGCAGTTATCATCGCACTTTTGCTTATAATTCTGCTCGTAAACATCAAGGTTATTCCGCAGTCAAAGGCATATGTTGTTGAAAGGCTCGGCAGATACTCAACCACATGGCAGCACGGCGGACTTAAGGTTAAAATTCCGTTTATTGAACGAATTGCAAAAATCGTTTCACTCAAGGAGCAGGTTGTAGACTTTGCACCGCAGGCAGTTATCACAAAAGATAACGTTACAATGAAAATTGACACGGTTGTATTCTTCCAGATTACCGACCCGAAACTCTACTGCTACGGTGTCGAGGCTCCGCTTGCCGCTATTGAAAACCTTACAGCAACCACCCTGCGTAACATCATCGGTGAAATGGAACTTGACGCAACACTTACATCAAGAGATACAATCAACACAAAAATCCGCTCAATTCTTGACGAGGCAACAGACCCGTGGGGCATTAAAGTAAACCGTGTTGAACTTAAAAACATTCTGCCGCCTAAAGAAATTCAGGATTCAATGGAAAAGCAGATGAAGGCAGAGCGTGAACGCCGTGAGGCAATCCTTCGTGCAGAAGGTGAAAAGCAGAGCCGTATTCTTGAGGCACAGGGCTTTAAGGAATCAAAGATTCTTGAGGCTGAGGCTGAAAAACAGTCTGCTATTCTCCGAGCAGAGGCTGTACGTGAGCAGAAAATCAGAGAGGCAGACGGTGAGGCACAGGCTATTCTCAAAATCAAGCAGGCTGAGGCTGACGGTATCAGAATGATTAAAGAGGCTCAACCGTCAAAAGAGGTTGTTCAGATTAAGTCACTCGAGGCATTTGCAAAAGTAGCCGACGGCAATGCAACAAAAATCATTATTCCAAGCGAAATTCAGGGACTTGCAGGTCTTGCAGGC
This sequence comes from Eubacterium sp., assembly GCA_014465955.1. Lineage (GTDB taxonomy): Bacteria > Bacillota > Clostridia > Oscillospirales > Acutalibacteraceae > Eubacterium_R. Next base: position 53,380 of record JACTVT010000002.1, read on the forward strand.
GGCCTTGAAGGCATTTTGAAGAAATAATTTAAAATCAGACGGAGGCGGAATGTTTCCATTCCGCCTTTATTTCTCAAACAGGCAATAGATTAACAACAGATTTATCACGAGGTACTGCACATGGCAAATCACGAAACGCAAAAAGCAATTTACCGTGAATCTGTATTATCATTTACAATAGATTTTATTATATGGTCTTGTGCTTGGTTAATTTTTACTTTAATCGGAATAGATAATACTGCAAAAAAATATTTTTTGATTATAACCGTTTTCTATTTTATGGTTACTGCTATTTTAAACTATAGGACTGTATTTTTGGCTTTAGTTGATTCAGCAAAAGGAAGCACAATAAAAAAATGCGTTCAAATTGTTGATTTTAAAGTTGAAAGTTCATGGTCAGGCAAATTATGGCACAGTAATGTACCTCTGTTTTATCCAAAAGACAAAATGGTAGATAAATTCAAACTTTATTATATTGATGAAAACGGAAGAAAAAATTTTGTTAGAACTGTTTTGTCAATAGAAAAACGAGAGATGCTTTACAAATTATTCTTAAATAGCCAAAACAATACCTGTGTTGATATTAGTTATTTAAAAAACAGCAAAATTTTGTTGTCGTTTGATTTATCTTCCAAAATTCAAAATGATAAAAAATTTGAAAAAGCAATTTATAAATTAAATAATATTATCTAAAATAAAGTATATACAATTAAACGGGCAGGCACAGAGACCTGCCCCTACAAATAGCGTTTTGGCACACTGCACCGCTAACGGGCAATTCGTGAATTTCCCCTACGAAATCGGGTAGGGGCAGATATCATCTGCCCGCCGTACGATTGGCTCAATACGATATATAAACCCCTCGTTTTCCGCCGAAATTATTACATTTTTAATGATTTATTAAATTTTTATATAGAAATTATTTAAAATGTGTTGAAAATTTTTTCGGAATAGGTTATTATAAGGTACAAGGGGGAGTTACCTATGAATTATAAATCTAAAACAAAACTTGATTCTTTTAACAAATTCTTATCAGTTGTGCTTGTAATTGCAATCGTTTTCCTTGTTGCTGCAGTTGCTTTCAACCTTGGCGACAAGCCGCCCGTTGCCGAAGAGACTAACGGTCAGGCAGAAGACGTTGCTGTTATTGACGAATTCAAAGCAGGTACATACGGCGGTATTGAATTTGCAAGCCAAGACGATGTAATTAATTTCTACAAAGAGGCTTATGATTACACAAAAACATTAACTGCATCTTATATGCAGGACGGTGCACCTGTAACTTACTACAAACTTCTCGGTGACGAAGCACTCAACATTGAAAACCTTCTTATTGAAGGCAGTTCAAACTCTATGATTGATAACCTTGTACCGGGTATCGTAGGCGGCCTGTTCACAGGCGGTGTAAACGGTCTTCCGCCATCAAGCGGTCGTATTGCTACAGACGATACAAAGAACGAAGGTAAATTCAACGCAGCAACATTAGCACTTGCACCTGAAGATGTTCTTGCCGCAAATGTTGCAGATAACGGCGACGGCACAATCACATTAACAATTCAGCCTAAAGCAGTTCTTCTTTCAGTTCCGGGTGAAGATGCTCAGGGTAAATTCTTTAACACACTCGGTGATATTTCATCAGTAGTTGAATCAATCACTGTTCTTTCATTCAGTTCAGGTACAATTCAGGATAACTTTGTAGTTAACTATCAGGGCGGCACAGGTAAGGTTGTTATCAACGCTGCTACAAAAGAAATCGTTTCAGGCGAATACACTATGAACGTACATATTGATGTTAAGCACGCAAACGTTGCAGTTCTTAAAGATAAGAGCGCATCACTTGATATCGTTTATACAAACAATTTCCCTGCAAGCGATGAATATCTTGCATCAAAAGGCGTTACAAGAGCGTAAATAAAAACAGCACAAACTAACAGAGCCGAGTGTGATATGCACTCGGCTTTTTGTTTTGCAATAAATTTTATTAATAACTTAACGGGCAATTGAATTGCCCCTTCGAATATAATGAATATTGAATATTGAAAAATGAATAATTTCGGTTTGTTTGATTATATTTCGGGAGGGCACAGAGAATTTACAATTCGGAAGACCCTTTTGTCTGCTTACGCAGACATTTCCCCTAACAGGGGGCCTCAAGTGGAAGGCTTAACCTAATGGAGATTGACGTAACAAACCCCCCGACAGGATATCCTGGTCGGGGGTTTAATATTATGAAACCTTTGTATAAAAACAGTTTACAACTGCGTCGAGTACCGAATCCTCATCTGCATAAAATTCTGCGTAAACACCGTCTTCTCTGACTGTTTCCTTAGATGCTTTCATCTCGCCGTCAATCGTATAACTTGTAAAATCGCCGACACCCTTAGAAAGAATAAGTGAGGCAATATATGTTACATCATTAAGCGTAATATTGGTCTGACTGTAATCTCTTGCCGTATTATAGAGATTTGTAACAACCGAAAAATCATTTGTAACCGCTGTTCTTAATTTATCGGCATACGCTCTTACATACTGATTCTGGCGCTGCGTTCTGTTGAGTGAAGCCTCTATATAATCCATATCACGGCTTCTTACATATGTTTCTGCAAAATCTCCGTGAATTGTAATTGTTTCACCTTTCTTAATTCCGGATTCGGGGAAATCATGAAGCGCTTCCACAGTTACACCGCCCACTGCGTCATTAAGAGGAGCAATGCCGTCAAGATCAAGAGCAAAATATTTTTCAATCGGAACATTCATAAGAATTCGGCTGACTGCCGAAGTAACGTTGGTACAGGACTGTTCCATTCCGTCGCCGTATGCATAAGCAAGACAAAGTTGTTTCGGTTCTGTTCTGAGGAAGATACCCGATTTTGAATACAAATCAATATCAACTATCGTATCACGTGGAATGGTTATGATACTTACATCGCCCGTGCTTATATCAACAACAGCAACCATATCGGTATCAGCCTGGCCTGATGTACCGTAAGCGTCGCTCGTGCCTTCGCCTATTTCCTGTTTATCTACACCGATAAAGGCAAACGCAACTTTATTTTTATCATAAACATATGTGCCGCCGTTATACTCAATTGTTTCTTCATACGGTGTATCGGGCTTTTCAATAATCAAATCGTTTTTACCTTTATTGCGCATATAGAGCAGCACACCGCCCGCCGTAAACACAAACACAAGAAGAATGACAAGAATTACAATTGCTATTCTAAGCGGAAGAGGAGTCTTTTTCTTCTTTTTTGAACTTTTGCTTTGATGTGACGACGAATGATGATGGCCGGAATGCGAGTGCGAATGAGAATGCGAACTGCCGTTTTTAGTTCTCATTGCGGCATACTCATGATTGAGCGTTCCCATTTCTGCCTTAGCGCGGTGATTTTCAGAAGCATGATAATCTTTTTCCTGGTTATCTTCATCTTTTTCAATCACTTTGAAATCAGGATTCACCTTATTTTCAGATGCTGTTTCACCTGAAATATGAAACCCCGAAGTATCTTCATTTCTGAACGGTTCGAGAAAATCATCTCCGCCGAACCCATTAAGATTTGGATCAATTTGTCTTTTCATCTTTTACTAATACTCCGCAAATTAAATATCTGTTGCTCTTCTGCCCCGTAATACAAGTGGACAAAACAACAATTTTACTATTTTTATCTATAGTTTTATCTAAATTCTGCCTTACATTTCTGACAGGCGAACTCGGGTCAAGAATCATCTGCTGAAAATTGTTCAAATCATCGCCTGCGTAAAAATTAAAGGAATTCATTATATGACGGTCATCATATTTAAAGGCCGAAATAACCTGATAAGTAAGTTTGCGCTGAGGCTGATAAATATAAAAATACGGATGGCTGTCAAAAAACTCCTGCTTCCCAAAATTATGAAGTGTTGTAAACATCGTTTCTTTATAACCATTGTGACCGTAAATAACAGTTATAGGGTCTGAAAAATCAATGCTGTTTGCACCCTCGGTATAAATAGCACCGCTTTCAAGCCAACTTTTATCAATTGCACTATGCTTTAAATAAAATTCATCATCTGTTTTGCTTTGCACTATCGGATAATCAACATCCGTATCTTCAACCTTTATCCATGCATAAATCTCATCATTCTGCGCCTTTAAAGATTCAAAATCAATCGGATTTTCTGCAAGATTTTGTGCAGTCGTTGCACTTTGTGTTGTTGAAGTAAGTTCTTCATACTCCTTGTCTGCCATATAATTATTATAAATATAATAACAAATATAAGCAGAACTGCAAAGCAGAACAAAAATTGCAATAATAAGAAGGATTATACGAACAGTGTTTTTTTTGCCGTTGTTTTTTTCTTCTTCGCTCATAGTATCACCGAATTAAAAAACCTGTTGCCATAAAAATGACCACAGGTTTTAAATTTAATATAACGACTGAAAATTATTCAGCATCCTTTTTTTTAAGAGCAAGGATTGCTGCGCCTGCACCTGCAGCAGCCATAGATGCTAATGTAATTGTTGCTGCGCCTGTTTCTGGTGATTTTGAAGAATCATCTTTTTTACCCGGTGCTACTTCATCTTTAACAATAGCATTTACAGTATAACCGTCAGGTGATTCAAAATATGACCAGTCAAGGATTTCAAGTGTAAGTGTTTTGCCGCTGTTGCTTACAATTTTATAAGCAGGATCGTTGTCTGAAAGCGGATAAGACTTACCGTTTTTATCAACTAATTCCCAACCCTGGAAATTGCCGTTGCCTGTATAAACATAAGTAATCTGGTTTGAACCGTTTGAAACCTGCTTACCTGTTACATTTGCAGATGGCTTTTTGTTTACGGTAGGATCGTTAGCCTCATGAACAATAACTTCGCCAACCGGGCTGTAAACATTAATAGCAGCCATTGCAGGCACAGCAAAAGCAGTGCTTACAGCAAAAACTGCGATAATTGAAACAAGAACAGAAATTAACTTTTTCATAAAAACACCTCATTTTTGATATATAAAGATAATAACTTACTTTAAATTAATCACATTATAACACTGTGCCATTTATTTGTAAAGAGAATATTTAAAAATTTTTTTAATATTAATGTTTTTTGTTGAATTTGACCAAAAAGAAGGTTTTTATTTACTGTCTATTATAATTCTTAACATGCCGTCGGCGTATTCTGCACTGATTTCACCGTGCATCTGCTCAACAAGCGTTTTTGCGATTGCAAGCCCGAGACCTGTTGAATTGCTTGCCGACTCAACAGTATAAAACCTGTCAAACAGTCTGCCGACTTTTATTTCATCAAGATTTTGAGCCGAATTTTCAAAAATAATTCTGCCCTGCTCCGTCAACTCAACACGCAGATCGCCGTCGCTGTATTTTACGGCATTGCCGATAATATTGGAAAACACCCGTAAAAGGCTCTCCCTGCCTGCCGTGCGGATAACAGGCTTATCGGGCATAACAATTTCGGGCGTAATACTCCTGCCGACAAGAACGGCATAAAACCCCGCAAGGCTTTCTTCAAGCAGACTGTTCAGCACAATTTCTTCGGGCGTATCCTCTTTGGCAGACATAATCACTGAATAACGAAACAGTTCATCGGTCAGATTTTTCAGCACCTCACACCGTTCACCGATTATTTTAAGATACCGCTCTGCCTCTGCCGATTTTTCGGTTTTTTCGAGCAAATCGAGGTAACCGCAGATCGCCGTAAGCACCGCCGAGGAGCAGAGACACCTTATCATCGACGCCTGTTTTTGCACTTACAACAATAACGGGAATACCTTTGATTTTCGGCAGAACCTCTTCACCGCTCAACCCCGGCAGCATTAAATCGAGCAGAATAAGATCGGGGCGCTTTTCGGCTAAAAAAAGCAGGACCTCAGTACCCGAATAAGCACGCATAACGCCATACCCCTCGGCAGTCAGCACCTCCTCAAGCATATTGCCTATGTGTATATCATCATCAACAATCAGAATATTTTTCATAGTATCACCGAATTTATTTTACCACGGGAAACGGTAATTTTAAAGTTAAGAAAAAGTAAAAAAATGCCTCCCTTGTAAAAGGGAGGGGGACCGCTTGCGGTGGAGGGATTCACAAACAGAATCCCCCTGTCACTGCGTGACATCCCCCTTTAACAAGGGGGACTGTTAATTTAACAATATTGTATCCTGCAATTTTTATGCCAATTTGGCTTTGCCTGTGCAAAGCTCATAATATCTGCCCTTGAGTTCAAGCAAATCAAAATGACTGCCTCGCTCAATAACCTTACCGTGCTCAAGCACCATAATTGCATTTGAATTGCGCACGGTTGACAGTCTGTGAGCGATAACAAACACCGTTCTGCCCTGCATAAGCCTATCCATACCGTGCTCAATATGAAGTTCCGTTCTTGTATCAACCGACGAGGTTGCCTCATCAAGAATGAGAACCGCAGGGTGAACTACCGCCGCTCTTGCAATTGCGAGCAACTGGCGCTGACCCTGTGACAGGTTATCACCGTCACCCGAAATAACCGTATTATAACCCTCGGGCAGTCTGCGTATAAACGAATGTGCCGAGGCAAGTTTTGCCGCCTCAATACATTCCTCATCTGTTGCATCAAGCCTGCCGTAACGGATATTATCCATAACCGTACCCGTAAACAGATGCGTATCCTGAAGAACGATTGAAAGCGAACGCCTTAAATCGTCTTTTTTAATGCGCATAATATCTATGCCGTCATAAGTGATTTTTCCGTCTTTGATATCATAAAAACGGTTGATAAGATTTGTAATCGTAGTTTTGCCTGCGCCCGTTGAGCCTACAAAAGCAATCTTCTGACCCGGCTTTGCATACAGACTGATATCGTGAAGAACGGTTTTTTCAGGCACATAAGCAAAATCAACATCTTCAAAAACAATGTTGCCGAGAACGGGAATTCTTGTACCGTTATCATTCCAGAACCATTTTCTTTCGCCGTTTTCGCAAAACTCGGTTTCAAGTGTAACAGTGCCATCGTCAACCTCACTTTCGGTTTCCATAACCTCAAACACACGCTCTGCACCTGCAAGCGCCGAGAAAATCGTGTTCATCTGATTGGCAATCTGGTTAATCGGCTGCGTAAACTGTTTTGAATAGCCGAGGAAAGTGAAATACGTACCGATATCAATGCTGCCCATAAGAGCAAGAATGCCTCCGACAAGTGCAATTGATGCATAACTTGCGTTGTTGATACCTGTTGAACAAGGTCCCATAATGCCTGCAAAAAAGTTTGCATTTGTGGCAGAATGACGGAATTTTTCATTGCACTCCTCAAACTCGCCGATGGCAATATTCTCGTGGTTGAATACTTTAACAACCTTCATACCCTCAACGGATTCCTCAATATTGCCGTTCATAACACCAAGATTTTTCTGCTGTTCACGGAAATATTTTCTTGATTTCTTACCTATATTGGTAACAGTCATAAGCATAATAATAAGGAAAATACACGCAATGCCGAACAGCGACGGACTGAGCACAAGCATAACAATAATCAGGCCGACAAAGGTAAATGCCGATGATACAAGCTGAACCATACTCTGCTCAAGCATCATCTGAATATTATCAACATCATTTGTAAAACGGCTCATAATCTCGCCGTGTGTGTTTGAATCAAAATATCTTAAAGGCAGTGTCTGCATATGGTTAAACAGGTCTTTTCTGATAAGATTTGTAGTCTTATACGAAATTTTAACCATAATTTTACTCTGAATAAAAGTGAAAAGCGAAGCGCCTGCATAAAGGCCTGCAACAAGCACAAGATTTTTGGTAAGCAGTTTCATACCCTCGGTTAAAAACGTGCCCGCCCGCAGTGTGGACTCAACATCATTGAGTATCGGCTTTAAACAATACGATGCACCGATGCTACACACTGTGCTCAGCACAAGCGTTAAAAATACAACAAAAAGCAGATTTTTGCTTTTGCCCATATAAGACAGCACTTTGCTGAATGTTTTTTTAACATTTTTAGGTTTTTTAAAAGTATCTTTACCCATATCTCTCATAGGCGGCATTATTCAAGCACCCCCTTCTGCTGCGTTTCGTAAATTTCTTTGTAAATATCATTTGTTTCAATCAGTTCATCGTGCGTGCCGATACCCTTGATTTCACCGTCGTCAACAACAAGAATTTTATCAGCATCTTTAACTGAACTGATACGCTGAGCAATAATAAACACGGTTGTGTCCGAAAGTTCGGTATAAAAACTGTTTCTGATTTTTGCCTCTGTCGCCGTATCAACTGCGCTTGTAGAGTCATCAAGAATAAGAATTTTCGGCTTTTTAATCATTGCACGGGCAATACAGAGCCTCTGCTTCTGACCGCCCGAAAGGTTAAGGCCGCCCTGAACAAGTTCGGTATCGTAACCGTTTGGCTGACGCATAATAAAATCGTGAGCCTGCGCAGCCTTGCACGCCGCAATAATTTCTTCATCCGTGGCATTCTGATTGCCCCAGCGGATATTATCCTTAATCGTGCCTGTGAACAGAACATTTTTCTGAAGCACAACGCCTATCATATCACGCAGTGCTGTTAAATCGTAATCACGCACATCAACACCGTCAATCAGCACACTGCCGTTTGTAACATCGTAAAGCCTCGGAATCAGATTTACAAGGCTTGATTTTCCGCAGCCCGTGCCGCCGACTATACCGATGATTTCACCTGCTTTTGCAGTAAAACTGATATTGTCAAGAATATTGTCACCGCTCGTCTGTGTGGAATATTTGAAATCAACATTTCTGAATTCAACTTCGCCCTTAACGTCATTTTTTTCGGGAAGATAAGGCTTTTCGGGATTTGTAATGTCAATTTCAGTGTCAAGCACTTCAACAACACGGTCGCCGCACGCCTTGCTCCTTGCAACCATGATAAGCATCATCGAAATCATCATAAGGTTCATAACAACCTGCATAATGTAAGAGGCGAAAACAGAAATTTCCTCAACAGCCATTGTGCCGTGATAAGCATCAAGCGAGCCTTTATAATAAATCATAACAATAATTGCATTGAACATCAGCAGCAAAACAGGCATAAGCGTTACAATCAGACCCGATGCCTTTGCTCCCATTCCTGCAAGGTCGTCAGACGCTTTTTTGAATTTTTCCTTTTCGTGCTCTTCACGCACATATGCCTTAACAACACGGATACCGATAAGATTTTCCTGCACAACACGGTTTACATTATCAATCTTTTTCTGCATTTTCTGAAACATAGGAAAACCGAACTTCATAACAAGTACAACTATTACCGCAACAATCGGCAGTAAAAAAATCAAAAACGCACTCATTTTAGGGTTAATTCTGAAAGCGAAAACAGCCGCAACTATCATAAGTGCAGGGCCTCTTACAAGAATACGAAGTCCCATCATAACGGTGTTCTGAAGTGCCGTAACATCATTTGTAAGCCTTGTAGTAAGCGATGCTGTGGAGAATTCATCTATATTTTTAAATGAAAATGCACTGATTTTTTTGTACATATCATTACGAAGTCTGAAAGCAAAGCGCTGGCTTACAATGGCAGATGCTTTCATTGTTGCAAGACCTCCGCACAGGCCCAGGGCGGCAAGGCAGAGCATAATCACGCCGAGTTTTATAACGGCAGTTCTTGTATCTTCCACAGACGTGCTATCTTTTACCAAAGTATAAATATTTTTGGCAAATGACGGCATGGCAAGTTCGCACATAGCCTCAATAATCATGCCTGACGCACTTACGGCTGCAAGAAGCCAAAGCCCTTTCATATATTTTGCAAGTTTTTTCAGCATAAAAAGTCCTCCTTTAGTTTGAATGATTTTACGGGAGGGCACGGACCGGTACACAGCCGTCCCCCTTTGTCACTTCGTGACATTGCTTCGCTACCCTTTTGCCACTGCGTGGCATTTCCCCTGATAGGGGAATCTTCTCACACTGTGGGGGAATCTCCCTCCCCTACAAAAAACTTTAATGTAACTCTGTAGGGGCAGGTCTCTGTGCCTGCCCGTTTTTTCACGGTTATCAATCCGTGAAATTCCGTATCGCCTTTTCAAGCAGATATGCCAGTTGTTTCTGCTCCTCCTCAGTCATACCTTTTTTAATAACAGACTCAAGACTTTCCATCTTCTCACGTGTTTTTTCGGGAGCGGATTTCGCCTTTTCGGTAGGATAAAGCCTTATGATACGGGCATTATCCTTATCCTCTTTTTTTATGATAAACCCTGCTTTTTCCATTCTTTTAACGGAAACGCTTGCCGTTGCAGGCGAAACGCCCAGTCTTTTGGCAAGTTCTCCGAGTGTAATTCCTTCTTTGCTTATAACAGCAAACAAAATATCCTGCTGACCTGAAAAAAGACCCTGTTCAGCAAGGCTTTCATTAAAAATTCTTCTTATTATCTTAGATAAATGCGTAATTCTCGGCCCTACCATATCGGCAGGCGGAGCACAGTGTTTATCACCAAACATATTGATTTCCCTTATTTTTCAGCATTTTAGCCGACTAACGTTAGGCGGCTAAAGATTATTTTAGCATAAACTTCCAAAAAGTCAAGATTTTTATTGTAAACAAAAAATGAATGTGTTAAAATACTCTCTTGTCGGCGGAATACGAAATAAAATCAGGGGATTAAGACTATGAATTTATGTGATTACGACACGGTAAACAGAATACTTGCAAAGCACGGCTTTTCATTTTCAAAGGCACTCGGTCAGAACTTTCTGATAAATCCCGAGGTGTGCCCTGCCATGGCAGAATCGCTTTGCGCAGATGATAAAACGGGCGTAATCGAAATCGGTGCAGGCGTAGGCGTTCTTACAAAAGAACTTTGCAGAGTTGCAGGCAAGGTTGTTACCGTAGAACTGGACAACCGCCTGTTTCCCGTGCTCGGCGAAACACTTGCAGGCTGTGATAATCTCACTCTTATTGAGGGAGATATAATGAAAATAAATATAAACGACCTTATAAAAGAGCATTTCGCAGATATGAACCAAATAAAAGTATGTGCAAATCTGCCTTATTATATAACATCGCCCGTATTAATGCTTTTGCTTCAGGACAATTTTAATATTAACGAAATCGTTGTTATGGTGCAAAAAGAGGCAGGCGAGCGTTTCTGCGCACCCGTCGGTTCAAGAGAAAGCGGAGCAATCACCGTGACGGCAAACTATTATGCCGAATCCGAAATCCTGTTTGAAGTTAAAAAAGACAGTTTTTTGCCGAGTCCCAAAGTTGACAGCGTTGTAATGCGGATAACACCGAGAAAGGAAAAGGCTGTTGATGTGGCAGATGAAAAACATTTTATGGCAGTAATCCGTGCGACATTCGCACAAAGGCGAAAAACGGCACTCAACTGCCTTTCAAACGGGCTCGGAATTCCGAAAGCACAGGTGGCAGAGGCGTTGCAAGCGCTCGGCATTGACGAAAAAGCACGCCCCGAAAATTTTTCGCTTCAGAATTTTGCGGATTTGGCAAGGTTGTTGTAATTAAAAGCAAAACGGGTCGTCGGGGACGCCGACCCCTACAATTATTTCAATAACGTTATTGTAACTCTGTAGGGGCCATTCACGAATTGCCCGTCACATATTAAATACAAAAAAGGAAGACAAAAAATGGCATCAAAAGAGAAACGAGAAGAGATTTTTGCATCTTATCCCATTCCTAAAGCAGTTGCGGCTTTGGCTGTGCCATCTGTACTATCAAGCATTGTAAACGTTATCTATAATATGGCAGACACTTATTTTGTCAGCCTGATGAAAGACACTGAGGCTACTGCGGCGGTCAGCCTGACTATGCCGGTATTTTTATTTTTTGTTGCATTCGGCAACATTTTCGGCGTAGGCGGCTCTGCCTATATTTCACGTTCAATGGGCGAGGGCAGAAAAGACAGAGTTAAAAAAATCAGTTCATTTGCGATATTTTCATCCATTTTATCAGGTGCTCTTTTACTTGCACTGATATTGATTTTCATTAAACCGCTTATAACTGCGCTCGGCTCAACGGGTGCAGAAACCACCGAATACGCATACGGATATCTTAAATACATTGCAATAGGCGGACCGATGATTGTTACATCAATCACGGCAAGCAACCTTGTAAGAGGCGAGGGCGGCGCAAAGGAATCCATGGTCGGTATGATGATAGGCACGGTAACAAACATTATTCTTGACCCGGTTATGATTTTAACGATGAAAATGGGTGTTGCAGGTGCGGCAATTGCAACGGTTATCGGCAATGTTGCTTCTGTTGTTTACTATGCGATTTACCTTATGAAGGGCAATTCGATTCTTTCCTGCAATCCGAAGCGGTTTGCAGTGAACGACGGCATTTTCAAAAATGTTGTTTCAATCGGAATTCCTGCCGCAGTAAACAATATTCTGATGAGCCTTTCAAACATTATTATGAATAATTTTATGAAGGAATACGGCGAGGCTGCCGTTGCTGCACTCGGCATTGCAATGAAGGTTAATATGCTTATCGTTTTCGTGCAGATGGGTATCGGAATGGGTATTCAGCCGCTTATCGGCTATTCCTACGGCGCCAAAAACATTAAAAGGCTTAAAGGCGTAATCAAATTTACGATTTTATGCACGGTTATTTTCGGCTCTGTTTTAACACTGCTGTATTTCCTGTTTACGGACAATATTATCAACATTTTCAACGGCGAGCACGACCCTGCCGTTACCGAATACGGCGTAACTATTTTAAGAGGGCTTATGGTTGCAGGTCCGTTTATAGGCATAATGTTTACCTTTAACTTTGCTTTTCAGGGTATGGGCAAACCGATACCGACGCTGATTCTGTCGCTCGGCAGACAGGGACTTATTTTCCTGCCGCTGCTGATTGTAATGAATAAATTTGTCGGCTTTGACGGCATTGTTTACGCACAGCCGACTGCAGATTTAGTCTGCGTTGTGCTTGCATTTCTGATGTTTTTAATCATTGTAAAACAACAGAAGAAAAAGGATATGATATCGGAAAAAGCAAGCGAATAACCGCCGCTCATCTGACAAATTTGTATAATCTGTGAATTTTTTCACACAAATATTGCAACAATAATAAATATAATATAAAATGTAATTGAATGAATATCGTAGGGCGGGGTGGTCTCACCTACCGGCTCGGTCGGTGCTTCTGCGATGCAGAGGTGTCCACCGGACACCCGCACCCCCACCCTGCCGTTAGATTTTACTTAATTGTATTTAAATTAATTTTAAGGAGAACGGCAATGAAAAGCACTTTGGATAAGCAAACGCTGAATGCTTTGCAGAAAAATCTGAATATGTATATGCAAAGCGACCCGCTTTTTATGCTTTTCTGCCCGAGAAAAGAAAAACGTGCCGATTTTGCAGACAAATATTTCAATTATTATCTTGAAAAATGGACTCAAAAAAACGAACTGCTTATAAGCGAAAGCAAAAAAACAGCCGTTACGCTGATTGACCCCAAGGATTTTAAATATAAATTTTCAGGCAAAAACGCACTGCCGCTGAAATTCACGGGCAATTCGCAGAGTATTTTTGTTCACCGTGAATCGGTTGAGGCAATCGTAAATATTGTTGTGCCTGTGCAGATGAACAAAAAAATCATTACGGTTTACGGCAATCCTGCCGAAAATCTTGACGAAATTACGGCACTGATTAAAGAATGTATAAAAACTGCCGAACAGGAGGGCTTTGTGCTTGTGTACGAAACACTGTCACGAAAACTTGTGCCCGTATTTGAAAGTCTCGGCTTTGAAATCGGCTATGCAAAGCAATTTATGAATACCCAATTCTTTCAAACAATTATGACATATAACGTGTAAAATACAAAATTAAGGCCCCCTTGTAAAAGGGGGCTGTCACATTTATGTGACTGGGGGATTCTGTTTTCAAATCCCTCCGAGTGCTTCGCACCCACCTCCCTTTAACAAGGGAGGCTTTTTGTATTATCCTAAAATTTCAATAACCTTATCAAGTTGATCTGACGGCACGCCGAGATCAACAAGGCAGTTATAAGTTTTTTCGCTCAGGCTGCTGCCCTGTGCCGCCGCAACGGCCTTATAATAACCGCTGTTTTTCATTTGAGACGCTTTTCTTGTGCCGCCTATATTTGCATTATTTGAAAACATATAATCCCTGATTAAATCATCCTCGGGAACGCCGAGAAGCGCATTTACAAGAAAAGAAATCATTCCCGTTCTGTCCGTGCCGATATTGCAGTGATAAATAACAGGGTAATTATTTTCATCGGCAAGGATTGAAAATACCCTCAGCACCTGCTCTTTATTATCATAAAGCATATCGCCGTCCCACTCCATAGGGCAGGAAAAATATGTAACAGTATCGCCGAGAGGGCTTGACGTTATACCGCCGACCTCGTTGCCCTCGGTTTTTCTTAAATCTATTTCCGACTTAATTCCGAGTTGCCCGAGCATAACATTTTTTCCGTCTTCGGTAATTTCAATATTCACGGTATCGGCACTGCTTTCATTCAGCCTTCCGCAGCGGTAAATAAGACCCTGCTTTGTGCGTGTGCCGCTTTCCGTTTCCCAGCCGCCCAAATCACGAACATTGGCAACGCCGTCAACACTGATGTTTCTCGGTGCATCTGCGCTTGTGGTGAAATTATAAACTGCGCTGTTCGCACCGTCTGCATCAACTGTCCAGTAATATGTAGTGGCAATTTTCAGATTTGTAAGCACAAGGCTGTCGCCTGTTACCTCATAAATTGTCGGGTTAAGCATATTTTCATTTTCGCTTACGGATACAGTGCATTTTTCCGCAGGCTCATCACCGGTGTAAACCCAGTTAAGTGTAACGCTTTCGGGCTTACTGAGTTCCTTTTTGCCCGTTGCGCTTATATACATAAGGGCAAACGGCTTATTAAGATAGGAATCCTGCTTTTTTGTGTGCAGAGTGACTGTGCCGCCGTTTTCGGGATAAACCTGACTTAATACGGCGTCGGATGAAAATGCCTGCTGAAGTTCGGTTGTCTGTTGTACTGAGCAGCCTGCAAGCAATGATAAAATCATCACCAGAACAAGTGCGAGCGATAATGTTTTTTTAGTTTTCATAAATTTTTACTCCGTATATTTTTACACATTCTTCAGTCCCCCTTGTCAAAGGGGGAACGGCACGAATGTGCCAAGGGGGGGATTAAAAACAAAATCCCTCCACCATCTTCGATAGTCCCCCTGCTACGCTACCCTTTTGTCAACTACGTTGACATTTCCCCTGACAGGGGAATCTTTCTTTAACAAGGGAGGCTTGACATATTCATTTTACTCTACAGTAACGGATTTTGCAAGGTTTCTCGGCTTATCAATCGGAAGATTTTTTTCATCTGCCACATAATAGGCAAGCAACTGAAGCGGAATTACCTCAATAAACGGCGTTAAAAACGGAATTGAATCAGGGTAAGTAATAACCGTTTCAAAATGCTGCAAATCATCTTTAAGGCTTTCGGGAGCAAAAACGATAACCTTTGCTCCGCGTGCAATAACCTCAACAAGATTTGAAACTGTTTTCGGCAGCAGATCGGCACTGCTGATAAGCCCGAAGCAGACAGTGCCCTTTTCAATAAGGCTGATTGTGCCGTGCTTGAGTTCACTGGCAGGGTAACCCACGCAATCAATATAACTAATCTCTTTCAGTTTCAGTGCACCCTCAAGCGAAACGCCGAAATCGGCATTCCTGCCGAGGAAAAAGCATTTATCTATATCTTGAATCTGTTTTGCAAGCGCTTTTAATTCATTCTGCTTTGCAAGCACCTTTTCAATCTTTTTAGGCAGAAGTGCGCTCATATTAACAGCAATTTCGCTGAACACTTCCGTGCACGCACCCCTTGCCCGTGCAATATAAAGGCAAAGCATATTCAGCATGGCAAGTTGACAGGAAAATGCCTTTGTGGTAGCAACTGCAATCTCTGCACCTGCCCTCGTTAAAATATTATAATGGCTCATTTTTGCAATGGAACTTTCGGGAACATTAACAATACTTATTGTTTTTGCACCCATTTCACGAGCCTGTTTCAGGGCGGCAAGACTGTCTGCCGTTTCACCGCTCTGGCTGATAATAATTACAAGGCAGTTTTCGTCAATAACGGGGTCTGCATATCTGAATTCACCTGCATAATCGGCGAAGGTCGGAATTTTTGCAATTTTCTCAAAACTGTATTTTGCAATCAGACCGACGTGATACGCAGAGCCGCAGCCGACAATATAAATTCTGTTCAGATTTTTGAAATCCTCATCGGTAAACGGCATACCGTCAAAAATCACATCACCGTCTTTTGTTACACTGCTGATTGTATTTCGTACAACTTCAGGCTCTTCAAAGATTTCTTTAAGCATAAAGTGCGGAAAATCGCCCTTGCCCGCCGTTGTTTTGCTGAGTTCAATTTCCTTGACTTCCTTATCAATCGGGGTAAAATTACCGTCATAAACAGTAATTTCATCAGCCGTAATTTTTGCAGTTTCAAAATCATCAAGGTAAATCGCTTTTTTAGTGTAATGAAGAAGCGGATTGATGTCTGACGCAATAAAGTTTTCGCCGTCGCCCGTGCCGATAATAAGCGGAGAGCCTTTTTTGGTGCAGTAAAGCGTGTTTTCATCATCTGTACACACAATGCCGAGTGCATAAGAGCCGTCAAGCAGTTTCACTGTTTTTCTGATTGCGTCAAGCACGTCACCGTTGTAATTGAGTTCGAGCAGTTTCGGCACAACCTCGGTATCAGTTTCGCTTTCAAAATGAATTCCGCTCATAGCAAGGCTTTCACGGATTTCCTTGTAATTTTCAATAATTCCGTTGTGAACGACTGCAAAATGCTTTGAACAGTGCGGATGAGCATTAATCTCATTCGCCTTGCCGTGGGTTGCCCAGCGTGTGTGGCCTATGCCGAGACTGCCTGAAAAGTTTTCACTTTCCATTTTCAGTTCAAGATTTTTAATCTCGCCCTTAGCCTTGATTACATTGAGTTTCTTCTGATTCAAAACGGCAATTCCACCGCTGTCGTAGCCTCTGTATTCAAGGTCTTTAAGACCTTTTATAAGCACGCCCGTGGCTTCACTTTTGCCTATATAACCTATAATTCCGCACATAAACTATACCTCATTTTTCTGATTTTTGTATGGATACTTCCTATTTTAGTATAACATATAGCGTTGTGAATGTAAAGGGGGATAAAATTTTTAAATCCTTCCACCACCTTCGGTGGTCCCCCTGCTACGCTACCCTTTTGTCAACTACGTTGACATTTCCCCTGACAGGGGAATCTTTCTTTAAACAAGGGAGGCATTACTTGAAGAAAAGTCCCCCTTGTTAAAGGGGGATGTCTGTGAAACAGACAGGGGGATTCCGACATCATACCCTATTCAGCCTTGCCGCAATAACGCTCATATCATCTTCACGCCCCGCTTCGGCAAGTTTTTTTGCCTCGGCAAGAACAGTATCGGCAATTTCCTGCACGGGTGCATCTTCCATACCCGTAAGCAGTGCGCCGAGCCAGTTTGTTTCATTTTCGGCAATACCGTCGCTTGTCATCACAATCAGATCCCCGTCGGAAAGCACCGCCGTGCGCTTTGCGAACTCAATACCGCGCAGAATACCCGCAGGCATTGATGTAAGTTCGCACCGTGTTACACTGCCGTTTTTAACTATATATGACGCAGGTGCACCCGCCTTGTAAAAATCTGTTTTTCCCGTGAACAAATCAACGCAGGCACAGTCAAGTGTGGCAAGGCTTTCTTCGTTTGATTTCACAAGCAATGCCGAGTTCACAACCTTAAGCGAGGAATCAAAACCGAACCCTGCAGACAGCAGTTTTGAAAGCAGACCTGCTCCCATTGCACCGTCAAGCGCCGCTCTGCTGCCCTTGCCCATACCGTCACTTATAATAAGTATGCTTCTGCCCCTGCCGTCATTAATCGTTTTAATCGTATCGCCGCACAATCTGCCCTCGGCGCTATGCTGAGCAAAGCCGATCTCAAAAGTAAAATTCGGCTTTTCAGTGAAAGAAATCATCGAATCTTCTTTAAAATGCGTGATCCTGCCCTTTTCAAAATACCTGCTGCACGCCTTAGAAATTTCACTTTGCAGTTTCGGATTTGAAAGTTCGGGTTCACGTTCTCTTGTTAAAATCTCTATCTTCATTCTGCCGTATTTATCAAGAACAACTGAAATATTCTGCGGATAAATTTCATACTCACCGAGCAGACGCCTGATTTTGCCTGCCGAAATATTATCGAACTGCTCCGCCTCATCAAACTCCTTTGCAAGGTCGGAAAGCATATCGGCAATGGAGAAAAACTGGTCAGACGCCACCATTCTGATTTCATTTGTTTTTTCATTAGCGGTTTCACGCGCAATATATTCCTCGTCAGTCAGGATTTCCCTGTACTGCAAACTGTTTTTTTCGTTGATAAGATTTATTTTTTCACGTACTTCATTAACACTTTCGCTTATATAATTCATAGCACCCGATGCAAAACGCAGCCTTACAACAAGACTCTGGCGCAGTGAACCCTCGGGCGTAATATCTGCCCCGTCGTGGAAAAACGCCTCAATTTTTGCAGTAAGCACAGGCGGAAGAAGTGAAAACAAAGCCGCACCGATTAATGCTTCAATAAAAACGCTGCCTGCTGCTTCTGCTCCCGATGCAACCGAAAAAAGCGCGGTTGAAAGAGCAAACGCAATGGCGGCGGCAAAACTGCCGAACGGCACAAAAAGCACGGCGAGCATTGCCGAAAAGCCATAAGCACCCGTGATGAAAATACTGTCTGTTCCCGAAATGCCGAATGCAAAACCGAACGCAAGCGCAAGAATAAGCCCGAGTTTTGATGAACCGAAACGGCAGAACAGAAGAATTGCAAACACGGCAATAATTCTTACGGGCGATATGCCGTAAATCGTAAGACGTGACAGGCTCATAAGTATAACAGATGCAGAAATAATAATGCACGTTAAATCGGAAACAGGCAGAGCCTTGAGCCGAAAACGGTTAAAGCCTGCGTTCAGACTTCTGAAAAAGAAAAATGCACCGCCTGCGCCGAGCACACTCTCGCCCAACATTAAAGCATATTCAGCAAAAACAGCGCCGTTTTTAACACACACAATAACGCCCGTTGCCGTGAGTGACACAAACGAAATCACCATTGGCATAACGGGCGTATTTTTACCCTCGGCAAGAATCATGGCAAGCGTGCCGAGCGTGCAGATAAGCATAGCCGTGCCGTATCTTGCAAAATCGGCAGAGCAGAAAACGAGGTAGCCGAGCGTGCCGCCAAGCGCAGAATATAAAAATTCCTTTTTCTTTGATACGGCAGTAAGCGACACGGCAAACGGGCAGGCACTGCCGAATGCCTTGCTTGACGAAAGCACAAACCCGGCAATAAAAAATAATGCCGACCTGATAAAATTTGCAACACTTTTATCTTTTAAATTTCTTTTGATTTTTTCCTTTTTCGCCGTTATCGTTTTCATTTTTACACTTCCAAATAGTTTTTCAAATTCATTATACAGAAGTGCATATGAAAAAAATGTCAAAACAAAAAAGGGCACAAGCATACTCTTTTTCAAAACATTATTTTAATAAATAAATCGTAGGGCGGGTGCCCTCACCCCGCCCTACGAAAAGGTAATGTTTTCAATAACATATCGTCTTTTTCTTTCTATTTCTCAGAACAATCATACATTATTTAATACTTTTTAAACAAATAAATTTTATAATCAACGATGTAATAAAAGCATATAATATGGCTATTAAATAAAATAAAACAGAAAGAAACAATCCTATTGTTGATTGATCTGCTTGCTGAATAATTTTACTTAATGATAGAACAACAGGCAAAATTAAAGCAGCAATTGCAGGAGTTTTACCTACTGTATTATTAGTTTTTGTGT
>JACTVT010000073.1 GCA_014465955.1 Eubacterium sp.
AAAATACTTGTTCAGTAAAAATTCAAACATTATAAAGATTATGTTCATTGCAGCAGTAAACGCAAAAATAATCCGGATTGATTTAATGCCGTCTTCAAAGAACGGAATTCCGAAAGCGTAATATGACAGAAGTTCGGCACAGGCGAGCGAAAAATTAAACAGTAAAAACTTTATAAAAATGCGAAGCAGTTTTGAATTCAGCAAATCGATTTTATATTTAAAAATCGGATAACAGCCGAAAAATAATACATACAGTAAAACACTTTCTTTATCCGTAATCAGTATCATTGCGAGAACAGAAGCAGCAAAATAAGTTGTAACGGCTGATGTTTTTCCGAATGTTTTATTAACCATCATCATCAGTAGTCCGAGTAACAGCGGTGTTGTGTATGAAAAAATATAAAGAATACCGCCGAGAAACATTAATACAACAGAAAGTGCCGTGCACATTCCGCTGACAGCAATTTTGTATGATTTTTTTATATTTATTAATACCGCCCCCTATAGTAATTGATTAGAAAATAATATTATACATCATCATCTATTTTATGTAAATATTGTGAACAAATCTTAAATTTATTCGGCAAATTTATATTTTTTATTTACATTTTAATCTAACATATATATAATAGAATAAACGTAACAATTTTGCAGAGGTGTTTAAATTGACAAAAAAAATAGCATTAATCCTTGTAGGAGCACTTTTAATAACCGCTTGCTTTGCAGGCTGTAAAAAAAATGATGTTGAAAACAATGATGAAAATGTTAATGCAAGTGAAGGGCTTGAAAACAATGCAAACGAATTTGACATTTTTGAAGATGAAAACGGTAATTCGGTTGCAGTTATTTATGATAAAGACGGCAAGGCATATGAAGTTGGCGCCGACGGTAAAAAAACCAATAAAAGAGTCAAAGCAGCCGATAAAGACAAGCAAAGCGGCAGTAAGGGTAATTCCGATACCAAAAATGATTCTAATAAGGACGTTACCACAGCCGATAAACCGACCCAGGATAATAAAACTGACAATGCACCTGAAACAACAAATAAAAATCTTACAACACTTCCGTATGGTAAAGACAAGGTTCCCACAACAACTGACAGCGGTACACCGGTAAAATTCAGCGATGAAGACATTTCAACGCTTGCATATATGCTTGAGGTTCCGTATCTTTATGCAGCAAGTTATGAAAATTCACAGGGTGTCCCTATTGAAATAGCCAATCATGTTGCCTGCTGGATGGCACAGAAAAACGGTGCGAACAGTACAAGTTTTGCGTCAGGTGATATGGTTCTTAATCTGTTCAGGTATTTTGCACAGACTGTAAGTAATTACACTAATAACTGTAATACTGATAAGAGTGCCGACAGAGCACCGATTACATATAACAGTTCCAATGATACATTTTCAATTATCGCTAAAGAAAGCAATTCTATTGAAAAGCAGACACATTTCGTAACTATTGAAAGCGTTGAATTTTTAGGCAATAATAATTATTATAAGGTAACTGCTTCCGTAAAGGCTAAAAATTCAAGCGGCTGTAAATATAAAAAGGTTGTAGCCGTTATGCAGAAGAATAAACTTGATTCGGATTTAGGTTTTTCTGTTAAGGCACTTAAATGGTCATAAGCATAAAACAATGCCGTCGGTTAATAGGCGGGCGGCTGAGTTGAATTAATATAATGTATAATACGGGCATCCTGTTTATTAAGGATGCCCGTTATTTTCAGCGCAGATGTGATTGCAATTTTCTGAATATGATTATTCATTTTTGATGTTAATACCGTTGTGCATGGCGGTGAGCAGTTGATTATTGAAGTCTGTTGATAACTCCCAGCAGAATATTCCGCCGAGACCGTTCTTATTTGCCCAAATGCCTTTTTTTCTGATATCATATGGTGTATCAAAACACCACTTTTTATCATCAATATATGCATAACTTTGGTTTATGCGGTTTATGATTTTTCCGTTCATCAAATAGTTAAAAGGCTTTGTTTCATCAAGATGTTTAACATTTTTGCCGTAAAACGGCACGCCTATGCACAATTTGCTGCTCGGAACTCCTGATAATTTCCACATTGTGACAAATATTTTGGTGAGAAAAATGTCTGAATGTGCAATACCTAAGTCGTAAGTCATAACGAAAACATAGTCAGCAATTTCGGCTAAACTTTTCACATCAGTTCCGATATATCTGTTTGAACCGACTGCTGCAGTCACCAAACGGCCTTTTAACTGCCTTTTTATTTCTGTAAGCAAAAGGATATAATCTTTTTTGCAGTTTTTGCAGGATTCTATTCCGAGCATTGAACTGCCCGGGAACTCCCAATCAATATCGGCTCCGTCAATCTGAAGGTTATCAATAATTTTTATAAGTTCATTTGCAAATATATGTCTGTTTTCTGCTGTGCGGGATGCCTGGCAGAAACCGTCTGCAAAAGCCCCGCCGACTGAAAGAATAATTTTCGTGTCGGCGTTTTGACTTTTTATTTTGTCTTTTAGTTTATGTACTGTGTCAGAGAGATTTTCTGTTATACAGGGAATCCAATTATTGTTATTCTGTTTGATTTTAGCAAAGGCAACAGCAATATGCGTAAGTTTGCTGAAATCAAGACTGTTCAGCGTTTTGTCAACGTCTGTCGATTTATTCACTGCACAGAGGTAACCGAGGCATATTTTTCTTTTCATATCATTTCACCGATAATAAAATATTATTATAGCACTGCTAATCTGAGTTTAACATATATTCTTTTTTTTTGCAAATAAAAGCACAAAGCCAGTATTAAATTATTACTGCCATTTATGTGCACCCAATATATGTATTCCTTTTGCAGATATAAAATGATAAGTATCAAGTTTTCGCATATAAGTATCATCAGTATGCGCCGCAACTAACGGTATGCCGTCGGAAAAACCTGTTATAATCAGCGTGTGGTAATATTCGTAGCCGTTGTTCAGGCTGATAAAATCTCCTGTCTCAAGATTGGCGATTGATGTTTCCATAGCAAACGGACCGACAGATTTGTTGCTTAGCATAAATTTTACAAAATATTCAGCACCCGACCATGCGGCGGCTCTGTCGTCAGGGGAGTTGTAATACCAGCCAATATCCTTTGTGTAATTCATAGCGCCGACTCCTGCATAAAGGCATTGAGATGCAAAATTGGTGCAGTCACCGCCCATTCCGTCAAAATTCATATAAACATTATTTCTTTTGTATGCCCATTTTTCAGCATATTCCAGTGCTTGATTTCTGTCATATTTAATGAATTGCATTAACTCACAACCTATATATTAACTTAGTTAATATATATAAGACTGTCGATAAAGTGGTCAGAACCACGCCAAAGTTAAATACGTTATGGTAATTATATTACCGTAGGGGTCGGCGGTCTCACCTGTCGGCTCGGTCGGTGCTTCTGCTTCGCAGAGGTGTCCACCGGACACCCGCACCCTCGACGACCCGTTTTATAATAACGTTATTGAAATCCCTAAGAAACGTCGAGTTTCTTAGGGATTTGGCGCTTTTTGCCTTTTACTCAGGGGCGGTACCAACGTACAGCACCCTTCCTAAAATGCAAAATTCTGTTCCATTTCTCGAAGTCTGCCAGCGTGT
>JACTVT010000034.1 GCA_014465955.1 Eubacterium sp.
AACAGAAAAGACACCTGATGGTGTCTTTTTCATTTTGGCGCAGATGTGGGGATTTTCTTCTCAACTATCGAACAGTCCACCGGACTGTTCTCCCAAATTTTCCCAGCAACAAGTTGCACGAAAAATTTGGAGTTCGTTTCAAATCCCAATTTGAATAAAAACAGAAAAGACACCTGATGGTGTCTTTTTCATTTTGGCGCAGATGTGGGGATTTGAACCCCAGAAACGGTGTTCGCCGTTTACACGATTTCCAATCGTGCTCCTTCGGCCAGCTCGGACACATCTGCGTATATACACATATTTAATAAAAATACGGGCAGAATTCACTGCCCATATAATTTACTATATTTTTTGAATTTAGTCAAGTATTTCATCTGAATTTGAAAACATATTTAATTTTTTTTCAAATTTATTTTTAACCTGTTCTTTGGGAACGGGAGTTGGATAACTGCCCGTAAAGCAGCCGTCGCAGAATTTTACATCTGCCTTTTCTGCAAGTTTATGTGTTGCATTCACAGAAAGATAAGCGAGCGAGTCAACGCCGATAACCTCTGCAATTTCCTCGACTGTATCATATTTGCAGGCAATCAGATTTTCCTGACTGTCAACATCTGTTCCGAAATAGCACGGGAATTTGAACGGGGGAGAGGATACACGCATATGAACCTCTTTTGCACCTGCCTCTCTGAGAAGTTTAACAATTCTTGCACAGGTTGTGCCCCTTACGATTGAATCGTCGATCATTATAACACGCTTGCCTGCTATATTTTCACGTACGGCGTTCAGTTTTATTTTAACTGCATCTTCACGCTGATTCTGGCTCGGCTGAATAAAACTTCTGCCGATATATCTGTTCTTGACAAAGCCGACTGCATACGGAATTTTACTGTACTGCGCATAGCCGAGCGCTGCATCAAGCCCTGAATCAGGCACGCCGATAACAACGTCGGCATCAACAGGGCTTTCCTTTGCAAGAAATTCACCTGCTCTTATCCTTGCTTTGTGAACAGATGCTCCCTGAATAACAGAATCGGGGCGTGCAAAGTAAATATATTCAAACACGCACATTGCACTTTTCTGACCGCAGTGTGTTCTGTCTGCTTTAATGCCGTCAATGCTTATGGTAACAATTTCACCCGGGTCAATATCACGTATAAAATCCGCACCGATAGAGTCAAGCGCACAGGATTCCGATGCAACAGTATATGCCCCGTCTTTTGTTTTACCGAGGCAGAGCGGTCTGAATCCGAACGGGTCACGGAATGCGATTAATTTTGTAGCCGTCATAACAACGCAGGAATAGGCACCTTTCAGGTGATTCATAACCTTGCTGACCGCTTCCTCTGTGCTTTTGCTTGTGAGTCTTTCGAGAACAATCGAATAAGCGATAGCCTCCGTATCCGATGTGCCGTGAAAGATTGCGCCGCCAAGTTCAAAATGGCGCCTTAAATCATCTGCATTGGTGAGATTTCCGTTATGCGCAAGCGCCAGATTGCCTTTGATGTGGCGGATAACGAGCGGCTGAACATTGTTTGGATTTTTACCGCCCGTTGTTGAATAGCGCACATGACCGATTGCCATATTGCCCATACCGAGGTTGTTTAGTTTGTCGGGTGTAAAAACATCGGGCACAAGTCCGTCACCCCTGTGGTGAGAGAAAACTCCGTCGTCATTAACCGCAATGCCGCAGGATTCCTGCCCGCGGTGCTGAAGTGCAAAAAGTGCCAGATATGCCGATTGTGCCACATAATTTGTTTTCTTCTCAAAAATGCCGAAAACGCCGCATTCTTCGTGTAAACTGTTAAACATATTCAGGAACTCCTCATTAATTCGGTGTGTAAAGATTTGCGTATGGTCTTGATGTGGCAGGAACAAGTTTTTTGAAAGATTTTTTCATAATCTTGTCGTAGTCCGCATCAAAGCATTTGCAGTATTTTTTTACATATAAGTCGAGTTCTTTTTTATCCTCGTCTGTTAAATTATCAATTTTGATATTCGGTGCAAGATTTTCTTTCGGAAAACTGCCTCTTACAAAGATTTTGCCGCCGTGCATACCTGATGCGCAGTGCGTGCCGAACAGTTTTTCGCCTCTCTTAACACCAAGACCGAGCAGCACAATTGTGCCGCCTGCCATATATTCGCCGAGGAATGAGCCTGCGTTGCTGCCGATAATCAATACGGGCTTCATATTTTCAAATTCCTTCATATGAATTCCGCCGCGGCAGGCAACATTGTCCTTGATAAAAATCTGACCGTCACGCATACCGTAGCCGAGGGCGTCGCCGCTGTGACCGTGAATAATAATTTCACCGCCGTTCATTGTGTTCCCAACGGCGTCCTGACAGTTGCCGAATACTTCAATTTTGCCGCCGTTAAGATAACAGGCAAGGTCGTTGCCGGGTGTGCCGTGAATTTCTATCGTTTTGCTTTTGTCGAGTGCGCAGCCAATGTAACGCTGACCGTTGACATCTTTAACAACTGCCTTGTTTTTCTTTTCAAGTTCTTCTTTTATAAGTTCGTTTACTTTTTCGTATCTCTGCAGTCCTGCTTCAATAATCATACAATCGCCCCCCTTATTCGCCTGCGTGCTTAATGCCTAAAATTTCGAGTTCTTTTTCGGTTAAACCGATACCTCGAAGCATCAGTCTGTTGCCTCTGAGCGAGTCAACTGAGTTAATGCCCATACCGCCCATAATTTCCTTGATTTCGTGGTTCCACGCAGTAACAAGGTTAACAACACGTTCAGCGGCAATTTCGGGGTCAAGCCTTTTTGTAAGCTCGGGGCGCTGGGTGGCAATGCCCCAGTTGCACTTACCCGTCTGGCAGGTCTGGCACATATGACAGCCCATTGCAATGAGCGCCGCAGAGGCAATATAGCAGGCATCTGCACCGAGTGCAATTGCCTTGACGATATCTGATGAGCATCTGAACGAACCGCCTGCTACAAGTGATACTCTTGAGCGGATACCCTCATCACGCAGTCTTTGGTCTGCGGCGGCAAGGGCGAGTTCAATCGGAATGCCTACATTATCACGTATTCTCGTGGGAGCGGCGCCTGTGCCGCCTCTGAAGCCGTCAATAACCACAATATCTGCGCCTGCACGGGCAACGCCTGATGCGATGGCGGCTATGTTGTGAACGGCGGCTATTTTAACGGCAACGGGCTTTCTGCCGTCTGTTGCTTGCTTTAAAGACCATATTAATTGCCTTAAATCCTCAATTGAATAGATATCGTGGTGCGGTGCAGGGGAGATTGCGTCAGAGCCTACGGGAATCATTCTGGCGTTTGAAACCTCAACATTAACCTTTTCACCCGGCAGGTGACCGCCGATACCGGGCTTTGCGCCCTGACCGATTTTGATTTCAATAAATCTGGAATTGTCAAGATAATCCTTGTGAACGCCGAAACGGCCTGATGCTACCTGAACAACCGCATTTGAGCCGAATTCCTGTAAATCGTTGTGCAGACCGCCCTCTCCTGTGTTGAACAGTGTGCCGAGTTTTTCGGCGGCAATTGCAAGTGCTTTCTGTGCATTCAGGCTGATTGAGCCGAAGGACATTGCCGAAAACATAATCGGCGTTTCAAGCATAACCTGCGGCGGCATTTTTGTAATTGATTTACCTTTTTTCTCAACTTCTAATTTCTCGGGCTTTCTGCCGAGGATTGTGCGTATTTCCATCGGCTCACGAAGCGGGTCGATAGACGGGTTGGTTACCTGTGATGCGTTGAGCAGAATTTTATCCCAGTAAATCGGATAAGGCTTCGGGTTGCCCATAGCCGAAAGCAGGGTAGAGCCTGTGTTTGCCTGACGGCAGATTTCCTGCTGATACTGCGGAGTCCAGTTTTCATTTTCACGGTAATCGCAAACATATTTTTCTATTCTTAAAGCGCCTACGGGGCATAAATCAACACATCTGTGGCAGGCAACGCAGTTGTTGGAATTAACAAGCAGAGTTTTTTTATCATCTGATGAATAATAGTGGCATTCATTTGCGCACTGATTAACGCATAAACCGCAGTTTACGCAAAGTGATTTATCACGGACAACCGTAAATCTTCTCGGAATATAATTTATCATCATCTTACGCCCTCCTTATCATTGATTTCAAGAGGGATAAAAACAGGCTCTGCCCCTGATACGGACCATACCTTTTCAGGATTGGGGCAGACTACACGTATTGCCGATTCCTCTGATGCAAAATATGCCCTTGTTCCCTTTGTTGCCGCCGTAAGCGAGCGGAGTTTAAGTCTGTCATTAATGGCAAGCAGACCTTTGTTTGAGCCTAAAATAACCGAAAATGGACCGTTTACAAGCGCAGAACTGTAAATGGAGCGCAGGTTTGTAAAATATTCTTTCTGTTCATCGTTCATACGGTCTATTTCATCCCATTCGGGTGCGGTGAGAACATCAGCCGCAACCTCAATCGGTAGTTCGTGATGACGGATTAAATGGTCAAACAGATATGTAATAACCTCGGTATCTGTCTGCATCGTACAGACATAGCCGAACTGCTCTATATAACGCCTGTTGGCGTCGTATGATGAAATTTCACCGTTGTGCACAATCGACCAGTCGAGAATGTTGAATGGGTGAGAGCCGCCCCACCAGCCGGGCGTGTTTGTAGGAAATCTGCCGTGAGCAGTCCACAGATAAGCGTCATACTGATCAAGCATATAGAATTCGCCTACGTCTTCGGGGTAGCCGACTGCCTTGAAGCAGCCCATATTTTTACCGCTTGAAAAGATGAAAGCGCCCTCAATATTCTGATTTACCTTCATAACGCACTGAACGGTGTATTCCTCCTCGTTCATACGTGCCTCTTTCATTCTTACCTTGTTCGGGTTTGCAAAATAGCGCCATATATCAGGTCCGTTTGCAATGCTTTTTATCTTTTTTGTAGGAATTTTTTCCGAAACATCAACGTTGAAATATTTAAAAAGAAAATCCTCACATTCGCTTTTTGCCCTGCTGTTTTCGTAAAAAACGTGAAAAGCATAATCGTCCTTATGGTCGGGGTAAATTCCGTAAGCCGCAAAGCCGCCGCCGAGACCGTTTGAACGGTCATGCATCAGTGCGATGGATTTAATGATTTCAGAACCGTTGATTTTGCCGCCTTTTCTGTCTATAATTGCCGCAATAGCACAGCCAGACGGTATTCTTATCTGTCCTTCTTTAAGCATAAACACTCTCCTCCTATGTTTATAACGCTTTATTGCATTATTATATTAAAGTATTATAAAACTATGTAAATAGAATATCAAGCAGAATTGAAGAAAAAATAAAAGTTTTTTTGCGGGACAGATATTTTCCGCCCCGCTGTTTTTATATGATTAAATTATATAAAATATTTATTTAATCATTCACCAAATCCTCTTCGCCCTGAAGTGCATCACTGCCGTGTTCACCTGTACGCACCTTTACAACGTCTTCAATATCATAAAGGAATATTTTGCCGTCGCCGATATTGCCCGTGTAAAGTATTTTTCTTGCCGTGTCAACAACCTTGGCAACAGGCACGGAGGATACTGCCATTTCAAGTTTCATTTTAGGATTCAGGTTCATTTCCTCAATTTCAACGCCACGGTATTTTCTTATATGGCCTTTCTGAACGCCGCAGCCCATTACGTTTGTAACCGTCATACCCATAACGCCGATTTCGTTCATTGCCGCTTTCATTTCCTCAAATTTTGACGGGTTGAATACCATAACAACATTTGTCAGTTTACTGTTGTCTGCCGTGTAGGATTCAACGGGAACTGCCTTTTCAACAGAAATTTTCGGTGCTGACGGTACGGTTTCTGGCGTACTGCCCGATGTTAAAGCCGTAAACGGCATAAAGTCTGCATATGCCGACGGCAGATTGTGCTCTGTAGCATCAAGCCCTTTAATTTCTTCTTCTCTTGAAACACGGAGTCCGTTTGTCTTTTTGATAATAAAGAATACAAGCGTCATAGTAACCGCTGTCCATGCACCTACGGTAAGCACACCGAGAGCCTGCTTGCCAAGCAGTGAAAAGCCGCCGCCGTAGAAAAGTCCGTTGAAGGTGTCGTTGCCGGGCACTGATGTTGTGGCAAATAAACCTACTGCAAGCGTGCCCCAGATACCGTTTACACAGTGAACGGCTACTGCGCCTACAGGATCATCAACTTTAAGTTTCATATCAATAAATTCTACTGCAAGAACGACTAAAATACCCGAAACTATACCGATTATGCACGAGCCGGCTGCGTCAACAACGTCACAGCCTGCCGTTACTGCAACAAGACCTGCAAGCGAACCGTTGAGTGACATTGAAACATCGGGTTTGCCGTTTTTTATCCAGGTGAAAATCATTGTTACGCAGGTAGCAAGTGCAGGAGCACAGGTTGTTGTAACAAATATAGATGCAAGTTGTGCTCCGCTTGTGGCGGCAGCACCGTTGAAGCCATACCAGCCGAACCATAAAATAAATACGCCGAGTGCACCGAGTGTAAGGCTGTGACCGGGGATAGCCTTTGCCTCTTTTTTGCCTGTTTTTTTGTTTGCAACATATTTGCCGATACGGGGGCCGACAAAGCATGCGCCGATGAATGCGGTAATACCGCCGACCATATGAATTGCGCACGAGCCTGCAAAGTCGTGAAAGCCGAGGTTTGCAAGCCAGCCGTTCGGATTCCAGATCCAGCCTGCCTCAATCGGGTAAACAACTGCACTGATTACTGCACTGTAAATGCAGTATGAACTGAATTTTGTTCTTTCTGCCATTGCACCCGAAACGATTGTTGCCGCAGTTGCGCAGAATACAAGGTTAAACACAAAGTTTGACCAGTCAAAATTCTGATAATCGGTGAAAAGTCCGAGTGTCGGCATTCCGCAAAAGCCGCCGAGCACTTCTTCACCCATCATAAGTCCGAAACCGAGCAGCAGAAATACAGGTGTGCCGATACAGAAATCCATAAGGTTTTTCATTATGATATTACCTGCATTTTTTGCTCTTGTAAATCCGGTTTCAACCATCGCAAAACCGCACTGCATAAAGAATACAAGCGCCGCACCGATTAAAAACCATATGCCGAAAACATTTTCCTCCACTAAACTCACAATTGAGTCCATAATCTTATCCTCCTGATTTGTTATTTGTTTGCGGGTCGTCGGGGACGCCGACCCCTACAATTGTTACTATTACATTTTGTTGGATTGGATGCCCTCATCCAACCGCAAAAATATAAAATTAAAGGAGCGCACTTCATCGCTGAAGTACACTCCTTTGTGTAACCGAAAATATATTAGTATTTTATATTTTGCTTATTTCTTTAAATATCTGTCAATTTCCCACTGTGAAATCTGTGTGCGGTATTCATCCCATTCGCGCTTTTTACCGCCTATATAAGCGTTGAAGATGTGTTCGCCTACAGTTTCTTTTACAAACGGGTCTGCCTCTGCCGCATAAACTGCGTCAATCAGGCTGCCGGGCAGGCAGTCGATACCGTTTTCTACAAGTTCTTCTGCAGTTAAATCAAATACATTGTAATCAACAGGAGCAGGAGGCGTCATATTCTTCTTGATACCGTCAAGACCTGCTGCAAGGCAGAGTGCCATTTCAAGATAAGGGTTGCAGGTTGGGTCGGGACAGCGAAGTTCGACTCTTGTGCCTTTGCCTCTTGCTGCCGGAATACGAACAAGGCTTGAACGGTTTGATGCAGACCACGCAATGTAGCAGGGAGCCTCGTAACCCGGAACAAGTCTTTTATATGAATTTACAAGAGGGTTTGAGAATGCCGCAATTCCTTTTACGTGAGCAATAACGCCTGCAATGAAAGCATATGCTTCTTTTGAAAGACCGAGTTTGTCGCTCGGATCATCAAATGCGTTTGAGCCGTCTGAAAGTCTGTAAAGGCTCATATTTGTGTGCATACCTGAGCCGTTTATGCCGAAAACAGGCTTCGGCATAAATGTTGCGTGCAGACCGTGCTTTGTTGCATAAGTTTTAACTACGTGCTTGAAGGTCATACATCTGTCTGCAGTAATCATAACATCGCCGAATTTAAAGTCAATTTCGTGCTGGGATTCTGCAACTTCGTGGTGTGATGCCTCGATTTCATAGCCCATATCTTCAAGAGCAAGGCAGATATCACGGCGGCAGTTTTCGCCTGCGTCAATCGGGTTAAGGTCGAAATAACCGCCAAGGTCTGTCATCTCTGTTGTAGGGTTGCCGTTTTCATCTCTTTTGAAAAGGAAGAATTCAAGTTCAGGGCCTACATTAAAGCCGTAACCCATTTCTTCTGCCTCTTTCATAACTTTTGCAAGCACGTTTTTCGGGTCACCCATAAACGGTGTTTTGTTGTCTGCCATATAAACCGAGCAGATAAGACGTGCCGTTGTTTTGCCGCCGAAGGTTCTCCACGGGAAAAGTGCCCATGAATCAAGATCGGGGTGGAGATACATATCTGATTCATCAATGCGAACATAGCCGTCGATTGAAGAACCGTCAAACATACACTCGTTATCAAGTGCTTTCTCAAGTTGTGACACAGTGAGAGATACGTTTTTCATAAGGCCGAATACGTCTGTAAACTGAAGTCTTACGAACTCAACATTTTTTTCTTCTGCGTCTCTGAGTATGTCCTCTTTTGTAAGTTTACTCATAAAAATACCCTCCGATAGTATTATTGAAATTTAAAAACAAAAGGGCGCTCCGATATAATTCGGAACGCCTTTGTTCTTAGTACACTCTCATTATATGAGCAAATTCTGCCAAAGTCAATATATTTTTTGCATTTTGTTAAAAATTGTATTATATCATCAATTTGCACATAATATTTGTTGCAGTTTGTACAAAATCACCAAACTGTATTAAAAAAATTAACTCATTTCCAAAAATTCTTCAGGTATAATTTCTTTGCAGTGATTTGTAAAATAATCAGGTGTAACACCTTTGTTCTTTTGTGAATGTGTTTCGGCAAGACTGTCGGTGTAATCACCGAGTTTGTAAACCGAAAAAGTAAATTTTTTACTTTCGTTTGATGAATACCAGCAAACTACCGGCACAAGTTTTGCAGAAGTAACCGTAATTTCATCATTGTTTTTCTCAATTGTAATTCTTGCCATACCGCCGCATAACTGGTCAACACTCGTTTGGTGAGATATAAAGTTGCCGAGTGAATAGTAAACAAGCATTTTTTTGCCTGTCTGCTCATTTGTTACCCATTCAACAGGCTGCAGCACGTGCGGATGAGCACCGATAACAATGTCAACACCGAGTTCTGAGAATAACTGTACATATTCTTTCTGATAATCGGAAACTGAGGAACTGTTTTCCGTGCCCCAGTGCGGAAATACGATAACGGCATCGGCATTTTGTTTTGCCGTGTTTACGTCTGAAGTAATTTTTTCCTTGTCCATCATATTGACACACCAACTTTTGCCCTCGGGTCGGGGAATACCGTTTGTGCCGTATGTATAATTCAGTATAGCAAATTTTATACCGTTTTTCTCATAATAAATAATGGTGTTGTAGTCTTCTTCGGTGTCATTTGTGCCGATATGCGTAACCTCGGGGTGTGCATCAAAGAATTTGCATTCCTGTTCAATTCCCTTAAAGCCTACGTCCATAGAGTGGTTTGTGGTACAGGTGAAAATGTCAAAGCCTGCCGCAATTGCGGCTTCGCCTACCTCCCATGGGGTATTGAACTGCGGATAGCCCGCATATTCAAATTCAGAGCCGCCGAGCATCGTTTCCTGATTGATAACAGCAATGTCGGCTGCAGAAATATCTTTCTTTATGTTTGCATAAAATGAATTGTAGTCAAGCGTTCCGTCTGATGTTTTGCCTGCGTCAATCAGTGTATTGTGAATAAGATTGTCGCCGACGGCAACAAGCGTAACCTTTGATGATGCCTGCGTTACAGGCTCGGTTGTCTGCTCTTCGGTAGGTGCAGGTGCAGTAGGTTCAACGGCGTCCATATTTTTTGTGATGTGGCCGCTTATTGCAAAAACAACAACAACAAGAACGGCAGTTATAACGGGAATTAACATTCCGAGCAGGTTTTTTTTCTTATCATCCATAAAGACAACTCCATTCTGTTTTAACGGGCGGATATTATCCGCCCCTACAGATAACAATATTGTGAGTATATTTATACAACAGTATATTTATATTGTATCATAAAATATTTGATTTCACAACACGCTTTTTTTTGAATGTAAATTATTGACAATGAATTCGCAATGTTGTACTATATTAGGCAAATGAAATTAAACCGTGTTCAGATTTTTTTGAGGTGACCATTATGGAAACAGTTTTAATGTACGTATTATTCATCGTCGGCCTTATACTCATTATAAAAGGCGGCGACTGGTTTGTAGACAGTGCAAGCTGGATTGCCGAGGTGCTCGGCGTGCCGAAATTTGTTATCGGCGCAACGATTGTGTCTATTGCAACAACACTGCCCGAAATGCTTGTAAGTATTCAGGCAACACTTAAAGGCAATGTTGAAATGGCTGCAGGCAACGCAGTCGGCTCGGTTACGGCAAACACGGCACTTATAATGGGCATATTTATTATATTTACTGACGCAGCGTCAAGACCGATTAAGCGTAAGCAGTTTGCGCCGAAAGCGGTTATGATGTTTGCAGCATCTGCGGCTCTTGTGCTCGGCTGTATTTTTACAGAGAAAAAAGAACTTACTTTTACAGGTGAAACAGGCTTTTTCTACAATCTTTCAACAATCGGCTTAATCGTTTTGATTGCAATCTTTATTGCATTCTTTATTGAAAACTTTATGTCAATGAAAAACAGTTCGGTGCAGCTTGAGCCGAGTCCTGAAAATATAGGACTTCAGGAGGAAGATGATATCGTTCCCACAAAGGAAACTGCTACGAAAAAGGACTGGGCAAAGAATTTAATTTTCTTTGTTCTCGGTGCAGTCGGTATTGTTGTAGGTGCAGATTTGCTTGTTGATTACGGTACCGAAATTGCAGTCAGCCTGAATATTCCTCAAAGAGTTATCAGTGTTATCGCTATTGCAATCGGAACTTCGCTTCCCGAACTTGTTACAATGATTACGGCGCTGAAGAAAAAGCAGGGCGCTCTTTCGGTCGGCAACATTCTCGGTGCAAATATTATTGATTTAACGCTTATTCTTCCTATCTGTTCTTTCGCATCGATTGGCAAGGGCACAGGGGCACTTGCAGTTTCAGCATCATCTGTAACGGTTGATATGATTGTTTGTCTTGCTGCAATTGCTGTTGCAATCTTCCCGACTATCGTAACAAAGAAATTTCAAAGATGGCAGGGAATTATTATGGTTGCAGGTTATATCGGATATGTAGTTACGGTATTTATTTAATGTATAAAAATATATGCAAAAGCACGGGTAAATTTACTACCCGTGCTTTCGGACTGTCGATAAAGTGGTCATAACCACGCCAAATTTATATTATGTATCAGTAATTACATTATTGTAGGGGTCGGCGGTCTCACCTGTCGGCTCGGTCGGTGCTTCTGCTTCGCAGAGGTGTCCACTGGACACCCGCACCCCCGACGACCCGCCTTGCAGCAGCATATATAAAAAGGTGCAGAAACATCGAATTTCTGCACCTCTTGGCGTTTTTTGCCTTTTACTCAGGGGCAGTACCATTGTACGGCACCCTTCCTAAAATGCAAAATTCTGTTCCATTTCTCGAAGTCTGCCAGCGTGTAGAAATTTATTATTTGGACTTTTTCTACACGCTGAAAGCACGGGTAAATTTACTACCCGTGCTTTTTTATACATTGTAATAATATTATTCTGTTTTGCCCATAACATCGAGCGGATTGACTGATTTACCCTCAAGTTTTGTTTCAAAATGCAGGTGTGCCTCTTCCGTTGCCTCGCACGGAACTTTACCGAGCGTGCCGATAACTCCTCCGATTGCAACATTATCGCCTGCCGAAACGCTTGCACTGTCAAGTCCGCAGTATTTTGCAATCAACTGACCGCCGTGGTCAATTTCAATTACGATGCCATAGCGTGCATCATTGTACACATTAAGCACAATGCCGTCATTAACGGCAAGAACTTCGGTACCTTCCTCTGCCTTAAAATCAACGGCAGGGTGGCTTCTGTAATCTTTCATTGTTTTATTGAAAACAAGTTCTTCGGAATAACCGAAAAGCACTGCTTCTCCCGCAGGATACTGATAGAAACTTTTGTACGGCGTGTTTGTATCTGTCAAAGGCATAGACGTACTTTCAGTCGTTGCCTCGGTCTGTACTTCTGTAGTCGGCGCCGTTGTTTCTGCCGTCGTATCTTCAACGGTAACACTGCGCTGAACCGCCGTTGTATCCATCACCGTAGTAGGCTCATTTACGGTGTCATTTTTACTGCTGCCTGTTGTAGTAAAATACACGATTGCGCCGAGTGCAATAACAGACAGGCAGATAACCGAAAATAAAGCCTTTAAATTTTTATTATCTTTTTTTGAATTAGAATTTGATGACATAAAAAACACCTCAAAAGCATTATGCCCTGAGGTGTTTTTACTTATTCATTGCTTTTGCAGACTTTTTCCATAATTGATAAAGAATTGCGCACCGTTTCAAGTGATGATTCATAACCGAGTTTAACGGCAATATACGCTTTTTTGCCTGCCGAAAGCAGAACTCTGCCTTTCATTTCACGATTAAGCGCCATAACAAGATTAATATCAGGTTCATTCATATAAAACAAAACAGAACCGTTTCGCTGTGTAATTTCGTAAACGCCGAGTTTGATGGCAATGTTGCGCAGAAGCGAAATTTCAACAAGTCCGCAGATTGCCTCGGGCGGCGCACCGAAACGGTCACGCAGTTCATCATAAACATCATTTGCATCGGCGTCACTTCTTATAGCAGCAATACGCTTATACATTGAAAGTCTCTGCGGCGTGGAAGAGATATAACTTTCGGGAATATGTGCCTCAATCGGAAGGTCAATAAGACATTCTTTTTCTTCCTGTTCCTCTTTCTTTTCGCCTTTTTCCTCGGCAACCGCATCTGCAAGCAGTTTTAAGTACATATCATAGCCGACTGCCTCCATATGTCCGTGTTGTTTATTGCCAAGCAGTGAACCCGCACCGCGGATTTCGAGATCACGCATGGCAATTTTAAAGCCTGAACCGAATTCGGTATATTCTCTTATAGCCTCAAGCCGCTTAGTGGCAATATCGCTGAGTTCTTTGCCCCTTGTAAAAGTTAAATACGCAAATGCGCGGCGTGAACTTCTGCCGACTCTGCCTCTTATCTGATGCAGTTGGGCAAGACCCATTCGGTCTGCATTTTCAATAATCAGCGTGTTTACATTCGGCACATCAACACCCGTTTCAATAATTGTTGTGCAAACCAGAATATCAATCTCACCGCTCAGCAGTTTTGCCCATACGTCAGACAGTTGCTCTTCTGTCATTTTACCGTGGGCAATGCCGACATTGGCATCGGGAATTGCTTTTTTGATACGCACGGCAGTGTGATCAATAGTTTCAATATTATTATGAAGATAGTAGCACTGACCGCCTCTCGCAAGTTCCTTTTCCATAGCCTCCGCAAGCACGCCGAAATCATACTCAACAACGTATGTTTGTACGGGGTATCTGTCGCCCGGTGCTTCTTCAATCAGGCTCATATCCCTGATACCGCTCATTGCCATATTGAGTGTTCTCGGAATCGGTGTGGCAGACAGGGTAAGTACATCAACTTTAGGGAATTTTTCTTTGATTTTTTCTTTCTGCGCAACGCCGAAACGCTGTTCCTCGTCAACAATCAGCAGTCCCAGATCTTTGAATTTTATATCCTTGCTGATAATTCTGTGTGTGCCTACAAGCAAATCAACTTTTCCCTCTGCTAAATCTTTAAGCACCTGCTTCTGCTTTGTAGGTGAAACAAAACGTGAAAGCATTTCAATTCTGACGGGGAATGCCTCCATTCTTGAACGTGCCGTGTTGAAATGCTGCATGGCAAGAACCGTAGTGGGCACAAGGATTGCACATTGCTTACCCTCCGATAAACATTTGAATGCGCCACGCAGTGCAACCTCTGTTTTTCCAAAGCCTACATCGCCGCAGAGCAGTCTGTCCATAGGCACAGGGCGCTCCATATCGTGCTTAATTTCATCAACACAGCGGAGTTGGTCGTCTGTTTCATCATACGCAAAGCGAAGTTCAAAATCACGCTGCATATCGGTATCTTCCGAAAAGGCAAAGCCTTTTGTGCTCATACGCTTTGCATAAAGCGCAATAAGTTCTTTTGCCATATCTTTAACAGATGAACGCACCTTTGCCTTTGCTTTTTTCCATTCACTGCCGCCGAGCCTGTTGATTTTTACACGTGCCGTATTTTCGCCCGGACCGATATATTTTGAAACAAGGTCAAGTTGTGTAACAGGCACATACAGCACATCGCCTTTGGCATATGAAATCTTGATATAATCCTTTTTTACTTTATTGAGTTCGAGCGCCTGAATACCGTCAAAAACGCCGATACCATGCACATTGTGAACAATATAATCACCGACGGTCAGTTCATCAAGCGAATGAATCGCATTTTTTGAATGAACCTTGTTTGCTTTCTTTTTCTTTTGCAGTGTTCTCGTATGCGTGATAAGCGCAAACTTAATATCGGAAAACTGAAAACCTGCCGAAACCGTGCCCGAAACAACCGTTATTGCACCTGACTGAAACTGCTGCGGATAACTTTCACTGAAAACGGTATTGAAACCCGCCTCCTCAAGGTCATATGCAAGTGCTTTTGCATTTCTTAAAGTACCTGCCATAACACAGATTGTGTAGCCTTTTTCTTTAAGCGGTGCAACGTCTTCCTTCAACTGTTCAAAAGTGCCGTTCCATGCATTGAAACTCTGAATTGTGAAGTTTGAAAGATTTGCAACAGGCGTATCAAACGAGCCTCTCGGCAGGGAATCAAGATAAACCGCACCGTGATTTTCATAAACACGGCAAAGTTCGTCAAAACTAAGTGTAAATTTGTCAATTCCTTTGCAAAGTGTGCCGTCTTCAAGATACCATTTTACCTGTTCGTTCATCAGTTTAAACTGATTATTTGTTTTCTCTTTTACTCTGGCGCTTTCGCAGATAAAGAGAAGATTATCGCCGAGATAATCAAAAATTCCGCTGCTTTCATATGCAAGCGGTAGATACTTGTCACTGCATACAATAGATAATCCGTTTTTCAGATTTTCAGCGTCTTCATATAATTTTTCCCGTGCTTTGACTGCTTTACCCTTTAAAGATTTTGCCAGATTTTCAATTGATGCGGCAAATTTTTCCTTTGAATCAAAAAGCACTTCTGTAGCAGGAATAATTTCAATACGCTTAGCATTTCTTGTACGCCTTTGTGTGGCAATATCAAAATGCGAAATCGTATCCACTGTATCGCCCCAAAGTTCTATACGCACAGGCTCGTCAAAACCCGGCGGGAAAATATCAATAATTCCGCCCCTTACGGCAAATTGTGACGTACCGTCTACCTGGTCATAGCGTGAGTAGCCTGCGTAAACAAGTTTGTTTACAATATCGTCAACATTAACCATTTCGCCGACTGAAATTACGGCGGTTCGTTTCTGAAGTTCCGCAGGCGGCATAGTCATCTGCACGGCGGCATTAACAGAACATACAACGGCGGTAAATTCATCATTTAAAACTGCAGAAAGCACGCCGAGACGCAGGTGCTCAAACTCGTGCGACAGACCTGCCACCTGCTGAAAGGTGAACTCACGGGCAGGATAATAGAGAACGCCTGCCGAAACTGCACCCAGATTTTCGCTCATTTTAATAGCCGACGGTTCGTCGGGCATAATGATGAGTGCCTTTTTACCTTTATCGTTTATAATGCTGTGAATCAAATGCGGTTTGAACCCGTCGGGCACACCTATAGCCCCGACAGGCGTACCCATGGGGTTTACACTGCCTGCGAGGCTTTTGAATTCACTGCTTTTTTCAAACATTTTTAAAAAGCAAGACATATTATTTCTTCTTTCGTTGGTATTTCGGGAGGGCACAGAGACCCTCCCCTACAAAATTAATTTAATGATTTTTTGTAGGGTACGATGACCGCATCGTACCGTTTTTATATAATGGCACAATAACCGAATTGTTTACGAATTAAACAAATTCATTGCCTTATCAATTTCCTCATTTACGATATACGGCAGGGCATCGACTGTGTTTTCAAGCGCTGATTTTAAATCCTTTTCAAGTTCTTTCGGAAATCTGCCGAGCACCCAGTCAATAATATCATAATCCTCGCTTGGTTTTTTGCCGACGCCTACTTTGATACGCGGAAAATTTTCACTGCCTAAATGAGCAATAATACTTTTCAGTCCGTTATGACCGCCTGCAGAACCCTTTCTTTTAATTCGTATCTGTCCTACATCAAAAGAGAAATCGTCTGAAATTACTATAACCCTTTCAGGCGGAATTTTATAAAAGCGTGCCGCCTCGCCGACAGCCTCACCTGAATTATTCATAAAGGTCTGCGGTTTCATAACAAGGCACTTTTTGCCGTTTATAACGGCATCACCTACAAGGGCATGGTATTTCAGTTTTTTTATATTCAGATTTTCTTTGACTGCAAGCAAATCCACTGCGAGAAATCCTGCGTTGTGGCGTGTCATTTCATACTTAGCACCCGGATTGCCGAGACCGACAATCAGGTAGTCATAACCGCCATTCGATTTTTTAAATATCATTTTTAATTCCTTTTTTATTGTTTTGGGTCGATGAAGGTTATTCCACTGTTAGGGGAAATGTCTGCCGAATTGCAAATTTCGACCCCTACATTAGTTTTTCAAATCATCATTATCATTAATATCAACGGTAATTTTAATTTTATCTGCTCTTTTGCCGTCTACGCTCAGCACACGGGCGGTAATATTGTCAAATTCGGCAACATCGTCTGTCTCGGGGATTTTATCAAGCAGCATCATAATAAAGCCGTTTACGGTTGTAACATCATCTTCAACACGGTTTATTTTGAAATATTCAAAGAAATCCTCAAGTGATGCCGAGCCGTCTGCAATATACTCGTTATCGCTGATTTTTTCAAAATCAACTTCAACCTCATCGTGTTCGTCCCATATTTCACCTACAAGTTCCTCAAGTATATCCTCAAGCGTTACAATACCCTCCGTGCCGCCGAATTCATCAATAACAACGGCAAGATGTGTCTTATTTTTCTGAAAAATACGCAGAAGTTTTGAGATTTTTGTATCGGGTGAAACGCTCGGAACAGGCTTTAAAATCGTTCTGAGAGATTTCAGATTTCTGTCCTTGGCATTTTCAAAATCACGGTGGTGAATCAGCCCGACAATGTTATCAATATCGTTGATATAAACAGGCAGTCTGCTTCGGTTGCTTGTTTTAAATACCTTTTCAATTTCATTAAACGACGCATATTTGTCAACAGCGTCAACATCAATTCTTGGGGTAAGAATGTCAATAACATCAATATCGTCAAACTCAATGGATGAGCGGATAAGTTTTGACTCATTTTCGTCAATTTCGCCGCCTGTGTGCGCTTCGTTTACGTATGTTTTCAGTTCTTCTTCAGTCACGGCACTTACTTTGCCGAGACCGAAAATTTTATTCATCAGTTTAGACCATCCACGGAAAAACAAGGAAAGCGGGCTGAACAGAATAATGAAAAATTTAACAAGCGGTGAAATCAGAATTGCATAACTTTCGGCACGCTCTTTTGCTATCTGCTTTGGCGTAACCTCACCGAAAATAAGCACAACAATTGTCATAATAATTGTTGAAAGCGTTGTGCCGAGGCTTTCGCCGTAAATGCCCGTAAAAACAATGGTTGAAATTGCCGTACATGCAATATTTACAAGGTTGTTGCCGATTAAAATTGTAGACAAAACAACATCATATTCTTCGGAAAGGGAAAGTGCCCTTTTAATTCTTTTTGTTTTTTTGCCCTCTTCACCGAGCATTGATTTAAGTTTTACCTGATTAAGTGAAGAAAATGCCGTTTCGGCAGACGAAAAAAAGGCGCTTAAAACAACAAGCACCGCCATTACAATAATTAATCGGACAGAATCGCTATCCATTTTCATACTCCTTTAAATTTATTTTCGACAGAGCGCAGAGACCCTTTCAATATCGGATTATTTGATTATACGGTGCATCGGGGACGCCGCACCCTACGATTGTGTTTTTGCAAACCCAACATACCGTAATATGTTATGGGGCATATCATCTGATATGCCCCTTTTATACATTTTTATGTAATTAATCTTCTGTTTTTACAAATTCTTCAAAATCACGTTCTTCGTCGGATTTTTCAAAATTATACATATTTTCGTCTTTAACGTGCTTTCTGATGTATTCATCTCTGTCGAAAAGTTCATCAGCCTTAACCTTCCAAGCCTTTGCAGCCTCAATGGTTTTATCAAACAGTTCGTTTGCAGATTCGGGATTCTGCATCTCTGTTGAATAGGCACCTGTTTCGCTTACCATTTTGCTGATAGCGCCCGGGTTATCAAGCACAGGGCACGGACGGAGCATATTGTTGTTGAATGGCTGATTTTTCTTGTAAGCCATAAAAATAGGGCTTTGAAGTGCCTCAAGCACCGAACATTCCTTAATATTTACATTTGAATAATGAACAAATGCGCAAGGCTCGCAGTCGCCGTTTGAATTGATATGGAAATAATGACGTCCGCCTGCAATACAGCCCTGAACATATTCGCCGTCGTTCCAGAAATCAAGAGCAAAAATCGGTTTTGTATGACGCCATTCATGCATTTTCTTATACATTAAAGCACGTTGGTCGGCAGTTGCCATAAGTTCTGTTACGGCACCGTTGCCTGTAGGCATATATGTAAAGAACCACGCAAATTTAACGCCTTTGTCAATAAGCCAATCCATATATTCATCAGATGATAAAACATCTGTGTTTTTGCTTGTGTAGCAAAGTGATGCGCCGAAAGGAATGCCTCTGTCTTTAAGGCGCTGCATTGCGGCAGTACATTTTTGGAATGTGCCGTTGCCGCGGCGGAAATCGTTTTCCTCTTCATAGCCTTCAATTGAAAATGCAGGCAGGAAGTTGCCGACCTCGCCGATTTCATCTGCAAAACTGTCGTCAATCAGCGTGCCGTTTGTAAAACTCATAAAAATACAATCGGGATTTTCACGGCAAAGGCGCATAAGGTCTGCCCTTCTCATTGTAGGCTCGCCGCCTGTGTAAAGATACATATATGTACCGAGTTCCTTGCCTTGACGAATAATTCTTGCAAGGTCATCATATGAAAGTGAGCTCTCGTGACCGTATTCGGCAGCCCAGCAGCCTGTGCATTTAAGATTGCATGCAGCAGTAGGGTCCATAAGAATTGCCCACGGAACATTGCAGCCGTACTTTTCAATAGCAGCCATACGAATATCGTAACTGTTGATTGCAACATTAAGTGCAGGCGGAATCAGTTTCATTACCGAGTCTTCATTCAAATCACAAATAAGGCTTTTTGCAAACTGCATCCAGTTGTTATTCGGGTCGTCAAGCACCTTGTGAAGACCTGCATATGTGCTTCTGTTTACCTTTTTAACGTCTGCCATTTCAAGCAGTGATAAAAGTTTAGGTGCATTATTATAAAAATCTTTTCTTGCATATTTAATTGCTTGTTTGATGGCAACACCCATTGCTGCCTCTTTAAAACTTTTCATTCTGATTACCTCTTAAGTGAAATCGTATTCACTCATTTTTTGCTGAAATTAAATATAATAAAAAAGTGCGTGAGATAAATATATGCCTTTTGCTAAAAAAAGTCAAGTAAAATTATTTTCTTTAAGAAATTCTTAACTTTATTGAATTACAATATTAGATTAGGCTTCTCCTTGAG
Organism: Eubacterium sp.; assembly: GCA_014465955.1. Lineage (GTDB taxonomy): Bacteria > Bacillota > Clostridia > Oscillospirales > Acutalibacteraceae > Eubacterium_R. The sequence goes on from JACTVT010000034.1 coordinate 19,853, forward strand.
GCGACGCCCCTGTTAGGGGAGATGCCACGCAGTGGCAGAGGGGTCTGCCGTCTGCGGCTAAGCAAAAGCTGTCACCGCAGGTGACTGATGAGGTGGAAATACAAAACACCTCATCCACCGCAAGCGGTCCCCCTTCCCCTCAAGGGGAAGGCATAATAGAGTCAATACCTCTAAAACCTAATCTGAAATTTAAGACGATAAACCCTGTCGGTTTTATTCATATATTTTTCGTTGCATTTTGCGCCCCAACTGTCGTAGCCTCCGACACCCTGCTGGCGTGCAATAACACGTACAACAGTTTTATCGCTCTGCGGCAAATCCTTTTTGTGCCATGCATTTTCAAGTTCAAGCGGCAGATAATGACTTGCATTGAACTCCATAACAGGCTCGGCAATCACAGTAAAGGTTTTCTTATTGCCTACAAGCGTTGCATATCTTACGCCTGTTCTGTTGCCGCATTCTTGAGGCTTAAGATAATCGGTATACATATCTGTAACCGTTGTGTTGTAAACGCCAAGTTTGACGCCGTTGTTTCTGTCTATATAATTCTCATGCGGACCGTTGCCGAGATAAGTAACATTTTCAAAATCGGCAGGCAGTTCAAACAGCATCGAAACCTCGGGGATTTCAGGCAATGAACTGTCGGGATAAAACTGCATATCAACCTCAATACCCTTTGACGTGATGGTGTAAATTATTGACGCCTTTGATTCGGGCTGCGTGCAGATTGTTGCACCGCAGGTAATAATAACCTTTTTCTCGTTTTCGATAATTTTATAGCCTTTGATGCTGAACTTTGTATTATTATAAATACCGGGGGTTGTGCCTGCGTCGCGCCAGCAGCCAAGTCTTGAGCCTGCACGTGAGCCCCTGTCATTATCGGTAAGGGCACGCCAGAAATTGAGACGAACAGGTGCAGAAAGCAGTTCCTCGCCGCCGACTTTAATTGAATACAGTTGATTGCGCTCTCTTTTTTCAAATCTGATATGAACATCATCACAGAAAATACGCAGTGAACCGTAAGTATCTGCCACGATAAGCGGCAAATCTCCCTTCGGTTCATCGTATGTATTTTCAAACTCATTAATGACAAACTGCTGTTCGGCAATAACGTGGCCTGCATCACACCATGGTGTATTTTCCTTAACTCTGAGTTCAAGATTAAGATAACATTCCGTGCTTGTAACTTTATTCAGTTCCAAATCAAGAACATATTTTTCGCCCGGTTTAACATCAATTTCGGCAGAACCTTCACGGAAAATGCCTTTGTCAGAGCACTGGCACCAGTAGAGTTCAAATTCGTTAAGATTTGTGAAAAGGAACTTGTTTTTGATTTCAATTACGCCTTTTTCGGCGTTGATATCCTTAAAATCTACATTCTGATATAATTTTTTGATTTCGTATAATTTCGGGGTCGGCTTTCTGTCACCAAACAGAAGACCGTTGCCGCAGAAATGACCGTCGTGCGGATTTTCGCCGAAATCACCGCCGTAAGCAAGATATTCATTGTCGTTTTCATCTGTTGTCATTATAGCCTGATCGACCCAATCCCACACAAAACCGCCCTGAAGACAGGGATACTTATCCCAAAGCGTGGTATATTCGGCAGTTGAACCGCAGGAATTGCCCATTGCGTGCGTATATTCACACAAAATATAAGGCCTTTTATCTCTGCCGGTAAGCGCATATTCCTCACAGTCAATCGGTTTTGCGTACATCTTAGACTGCACGTCCGAAAGGTGCTTTTCATTCGGGTCACGGTCACATTCAAAATGAACAAAACGGCTTGCGTCGGCATCTTTAATCCAGTTATACATTTTCTTGGGTGTTTCACCGCCGAGGCTTTCGTTTCCGAGACTCCAGCAAACAACGCAGGTGTGGTTTTTATCACGGTTGTAAAGTGCCTTGATACGCTCCATACAAGCCTTTTCCCATTCGGGCCTTGATGCAGGCAACTGCGGACATCCGATTATCTTTGACCAGCCCGTTCCGTGTGTTTCCATATTATTCTCGTCGATAACATAAAGACCGTATTCATCGCAGAGTTCCAGCCAGCGGGGGCAGTTCGGATAATGCGAGGTGCGAACTGCGTTGATATTATTCTGCTTCATCTGCAGAATATCGCTTATCATAACCTCTTCAGTCATATATCTGCCTGTTCGACAGTCAAATTCGTGGCGGTTTGTACCCTTGAACACAATTCTTTCGCCGTTGAAAAATATAATGCCGTCTCTGATTTCAATTTTTCTGAAACCGAATTTTGCACTGATATATTCAATCGGAATGCCGTTGCTTTTAAGTGTTATAACAAGAGTGTAAAGGTTAGGACTTTCGGCACTCCAGAATTTTGCATTTGTAACAATTGATTTAAGTGTTGTAATATTATCCTCTTCAACATATCTGCTGTCAAACGCTGCCATTTCGCCGTTTTCATCAAGTATCGCAATATCAAGTGACAAAAACTCATATGCACCGTTTGTTTTTACAAGAACATCAAAATAGCCGTCTTTAAAGCCCTCACCAGGCTCTGCTTTGATAACATAATCACGTATATATTCACGCTCGGTAGTATAAATATAAACATCACGGAAAATACCTGCCATACGCCACATATCCTGACATTCAAGCCAAGAGCCTGTGCACCAGCGGTAAACCTCTACGCCGATAACGTTTGAGCCCTCAACAAGGTATCTTGTAATATCAAATTCGGCACGGTTGAAGGTCGACTCGCTGTATCCGATTCTTTCACCGTTTACATAAAGATAAAAAGCAGACTCCACACCCTCAAAGCAAAGCACAATACGCTTTGAAAGCAGACTCTGATTTATATGAATTCTTTTAAGATAACAGCCTACGGGATTATGCTTTGTGGGTGCATTCGGCGGGCAGATATCTTCACTGCCCTCCCAAGGATAGCGCACATTGCAGTACTGATTTTGGTCATAGCCCTGCATTGTCCATGAACCGGGCACCTGAATACTGTCCCAATTATGTGAATCATAAAGCGGCTGAGCAAAATCAGACGGTCTGTAGGCATAATTTTTATAAAGTTTGAATTTCCACTTGCCGTTTAATAATTTACAGCGTGATGACGCATATCGGTTACACTTTTTAGCCTCTTCGTAATTTTCATAAGGCATAAGCGTTGCGTGCTGCGGTAATTTATTTACCCCCACAATTTCGGGATTTCCCTGCCATTCCGAATATCCGTCAATAAAATTTCTTTCCATAATGCAACTCTCCATCGCAATTTATCTTCTGTGGTAAACGCCTTCGTGAAAGCCTTCCTGTTTAAATACTACGCTTACAGACTGCCACAAAATCTGCAAATCAAGTTTAAGACTCCAGTTGTCACAGTATTCCTTGTCATATTTCATCTTTTTCATAAGTGAAATACTGTCACGCCCCTTGATTTGCGCAAGTCCCGTAAGACCCGGGCGAAAAGCATAAACACCGTATTCAAGTCTTACACGATGTGCCCTTATTTCACTTGAAATGAGCGGACGGGGGCCTACAAAACTCATATCACCTTTCAAAATATTCCACAATTGCGGCAGTTCATCAAGACTTGTTTTTCTTAATATTCTGCCGAATTTTGTAATATACTGTTCGGGATTTTCAAGTTCACCCGTTGCACAGTTGGGCGTATTGTTTTTCATTGTCTGAAACTTATAGATTCTGAACGGTTTTCCTCCCCTGCCACGCCTTTCATGGCTGAAAAAAACACTTGTATCAGGTGTAAACAGATTAATAATACATATAATCAGAAACAGCGGTGAAAGAATAACAAGTGCGAAAAACGATGCAAAAATATCAAACAATCTTTTAAATTTGATTGGCGCAAGCCATTTTTTAAAAAAAGATTTCATAATTAAAATTCCGTTTCAAAATGCCGCACGGCATATTTTCTGCTCATAAATGATTTGAGCGAAGCGTAATATATAGTTTAAAATGCCCATTACGGGGCAAAAAAGGTCATATCTTGTGGTGAACCACCACATATGTACATAACAGCACACAATTTTTGACAATTATACCATATATATTAC
>JACTVT010000035.1 GCA_014465955.1 Eubacterium sp.
CACATTTTTATGTTGAAGAATAATTTATTAAATATATTTATCCTACTTAATATTAAATACAATAATTGTCTATTAAATTATAAAGTTTTTCTGTTATCAACAATTCAAGAAAATTTATATTGAATTTTTAATATGCTTTTAAACTCGAAATCAATTTAAAAAAATAACGAAATAATCACACTAAAATTAAAATACATTTAATAATTGTAAGGGTAGGCATCTCCGACGACCCACATCATAATAGAATATATAAAAATGTGCAGAAACATTGAGTTTCTGCACATTTTTGATTTTTTATTTATAAAGCGGGCCGTAGGTCTGGCAGGCACGATAATCTGCCGACTGTGTATCTTCAGTGCCGAATGCAGACCATGCATGCGGACGGAAAATATCTGTTTCAGGCACATTGTGCATATTAACAGGAATACGAAGCATTGATGCAAGCGTAATCAAATCAGCACCGACATGACCGTAAACGGTTACACCGTGGTTTGCACCCCAGTTAGCCATAACGCTGTATACATCATGGAATGCGCCCTCGCCCGTAAGTCTCGGAGCAAACCATGTTGTAGGCCATGACGGGTCTGTTCTCTTATCAATCGTATTATGAATTTCATCAGGCATATCAACAGTGTAGCCCTCTGCAATCTGCATAACAGGTCCGATACCGTCTACCACATTAACACGAAGCATTGTAACAGGCATTTCGGCACTGCAGCGGAAATGGCTTGAAAATCCGCCGCCGCGGAAATATTCATAATTTGCTCTGCACCAATCTGTAGCATCAAGGCAGGCTTTAATGTCATTCTGTGTCATCTCCCAGAACGGTTTCATACAGCCCTCGCCCTTGTCATTTTTAGATGCACCCGAACCGTCAAGCGCAGTTGCACCCGAATTGATAAGATGAATAAATCCGTCTTTTGCAACGCCGTCAGGGCGAACACCTGTAACACGCTCGCAGGCATCAGGGCTCCAGTAAGTACGAACATCGTGGAAACAAGGTGCAGAATGTGAAACAAGTGTACCGAGCATCATTGCAACGCCATTGAGTGTATCATTTTCAGTTGCAAAAGGAGTAGGCATTTTAGTGCCGTTCCAGTCAAAGGTTGATGCCATAATTGCCTCGGTGAAATCTGCATTAGGAAGCCAGTCCGTCCAGTTTCTCTGACCCTGAAAGCCGCCTGCAACAGCATTTTTACCGAGTGCCTCTTCGTGCCAGCCCATTTCATCAAGCTTTTTGTTACCGTAAAGAATATCACGCATAATCATAGTCATTTTTGTGATAAACTCCCAGTCCTTATCAGCAGGAACAACCTTTGATTTTCTGATAATCTCAGGTAAATCCTTACCGTCATTCAGGTCAAAGCCCTCTTTGCAGTTTTCCTTAACCCATTTCAGTGCCTTTTCATATTCATCGTGATCATAAATTTCAAGCGTTATTCGGCGCACAATTTCGGTCATATCAACCCACTCTGCACGAATGCCGAAATACTGCTGGAACATATCTGCATTACAGTATGAGCCTGCAATGCCCATTGCAACTCCGCCGAGATTTACATAAGCCTTATTCTTCATCCAGCCTACTGCAACGGCAGACTTTGCAAAGCGAAGAATTTTTTCTGCAACATCGGCAGGCACAGATGTATCGTTCATATCCTGAACATCGTGACCATAGATAGAGAACGCAGGCAAACCCTTTTGTGCAAACGCAGCCATAACTGCTGCAAGATAAACTGCGCCCGGGCGTTCTGTGCCGTTAAAGCCCCATACTGCCTTGATTGTATTAGGATCCATATCAAAGGTTTCCGAACCGTAGCACCAGCAGGGTGTAACAGAAAGTGTGGCAACAACATTTTCGGTAGAAAACTGCTCTGCGCACTTTGCAGCCTCTGCACCGCCGCCGATAGTTGTATTGCTGATTACGCACTGAACCGGTGTGCCGTCAGGATAACGGAGATTGGTTTCAATCAGTTCCTTTGCTGCCGTGGCCATACCCATGGTCTGAGCCTCAAGGCTTTCTCTTACACCGCCCCAGCGGCCGTCAATAGTCGGTCTTATACCGATTTTAGGATAATTCATAAAAATTTACCTCCAAATTATTTCTGTATTGCTTTACAGAATTTTTTATATGCATTTTCCCATTCTGCCGAATTTTCGGGAAGATACTTTTTAACACTTTCCTGTGCTCTTATAACTGCTCTGCCCTCGTCAATATCCTTAATATCGCCGAGTGCAATTAACTGCAATATAATGTTGCCGAGCGCCGTTGCCTCAACAGGTCCTGCAACAACGGGAATGCCGAGGCTGTCTGCCGTCATCTGACACAAAAAGCCGTCTTTTGTACCGCCGCCGAGCAAATGGAGCACATCAAAATCATTGCCCGTATTATCGCCAAGTTGCAAAACAGCATACTTATATTTCATTGCAAGGCTTTCATAAATGCACCTTACAAGAGAGCCGTCTGTTTCAGGCACGGTCTGCCCTGTTTTTCTGCAATACTGCTGAATTTTTTCGGGCACTGAGCCCGGAACTGCAAATTCAGGTGCATCCGGGTCAATAAAGCAGGCAAACGATTTTTCAGCCCTTGCGAGTTGTTCCATATCATTAAAGGAATACGCTTTGCCCTGCGCTTTAAAATTACGCCTGATTTCCTGAATCAGCCACAGTCCGCTGATATTTTTAAGATAATTTACTTTGCCGTTTGCGCCAATCTCATTTGAAAGTTCATCTTTCATACTTTTTTCGGTGAGCACGGCATTATCACATTCACAGCCGATAAGCGACCACGTGCCGCAAGACAAAAATGCACTGCATTTATCTTTTTCGGCAGGCATTGCGCACACGGCGCACTGCGTATCGTGACCTGCCACCTTAATTACTTTAATGCCCTTATATTCACCTGCAAGGGTTGAAGAATTTACAAGCGGCGGCAGAATTGCCGTATCCATACCGCTCAACGCCGCAGCGTCAAAATTCCAGCCGTGGCTGTTAAAATCATACATCTGTGAGGTGGAAGCAATTGTTTTTTCTGCGGATTTATTGCCGCAAAGCGCCCATACAAATAAATCGGGCATAAAAAGAAGCGTTTTCGGATTCTTTTTATCTTCAGCCGTCAATTGAAAAAGCGTGTTGATAGGCATAATCTGATTGCCTGTTGATTTATACAAATCAAACGGTGAAATTTTTTCAAAAATCTTATCGGGCATACCGTTTGTGCGTGTATCTCGGTAATTAACGGGCAGACCCATAAGATTGTCATTTTCATCAAGCAGACCGTAATCAACGCCCCACGTGTCAAACGCAAGGGAATCAACATCACTGCACATATCGACAGCCTTTTTCACCTCGCCGAGAAGATAAGGAAAATCCCAGCACAGATGACCGTTTTCGGTTTTCGGTATATTTTCAAATCTGTGCACTTCTTTGTAATCAAGACAAGTGCCGTTATACTCGGCAAGGATTGCCCTGCCTGTTGACGCACCGAAATCAAAAGCAAGAACTCTGCTCAGTTTACGACAACTCCCTTCTTCAGCCAGACATTGGCATAAATTGCCGTTTCACCTGTTGCAATTATAAGGTATGCGCCCTTTGCCCTCTCATAAAACGCAAAACGCTCTATCATTTCAACCTCATGATGCTCGGGCTCGTATTTATTTAAAATCTTATCGTATTCCTGCCATATAACAGGCTTTGGGCAGGTATCGCCCTTAACAACTTCCATTAAACCGACAGGCTTTTCGGTATATGTATCAAGCGGAATAAGTTTTAATACAGCATCAAGCATTTCTGCCGTGCCGTGACCGTCTGCACGGATAACTTTTGCATTTTTGCCTACACTTTCACACGGGAAATTGCCATCTGCAATAACAAGTTCATCACCGTGACCCATTTCGCAAAGCGCCTTTAAAAGTTCGGGCGAAATAATTTCGGGAATTCCTTTAAGCATATTTTTTCTCCTTAAACAAGCAATATAAATCAGTCTTTTTTATGTAAGATATCATCATCGGGATTAAAAACCTTGTAACCGGGATGTCTGCCTGTTACACGGTAATAGCCCCTTAAATCAATCAGTTTCTGAATATTTTCTCTGCTGATATCGTGGCTGCCGCCGAGTATAACGGCATTGATTGTAATTTTTGCCCAAAGTTCAAGGCTTTCCATTCTGTAAAAAGCAGTAACAGGATCGCTGCCCACAGCCAGTGCACCGTGATTTTCAAGCAGCATAACATCATGCTCTTCAAGATAAGGTTCAATTGAATCAGGCACTTCTGTAGTTGACGGTGTGCCGTAAGGTGTAAGCGGAACTGCACCGATAACTGCAACATCTTCAATCATATTATACATATCCATTGCCTTGTGAGCGACTGCAAAACCTGTTGCTCCCGGCGGATGAGCGTGAATTACACTCATAACATCGTCACGCTTGTCATAACAGCGCAAATGCATTTTGATTTCACTTGACGGGCGCAGACCCTCTGCCGCCTCAAGCACATTACCCTTACTGTCTATTCTGATAAGTTTTTCGGGTGTGATAAATGATTTGCTCATACCCGTCGGCGTGGCAAGAATTGTGCCGTCATCAAGTTTTACGCTTACATTGCCGTCATTTGCGGCAACCCAGCCAAGTTGCCACATTTTATGACAAATGTCACAAACTATTTCTTTTTGCTCATCTATATTGCTCATAATTCTTCCTTTCCTGCATCACTGCAAAAGCAATGATGCTTTACCATTATTCATACATTATATCGCATATCCCTTTTAAATTCAATGAAAAATATTAAGTATATTAAGATATATTGAAGTATCAAAAAACGCCGCAGAAATTTAATTTTTCTGCGGCATTTCATATACATTATCACAAATCAAGTCGTCAAGAACACCGACCCCTGCAATTTATTTATCTCCACAAAACAGTTTCGTCAATAACGGTTTCGCCGTGATTATCAACTGACGTAACAACTATATTTTCAGGCGTGAGCACAACCTTTGATGCAACAAAAGAACCTTTGCCGTTTGCGTTGATGCCGCCGTCTATCAGAGTAGGATAAGCGTGCTCATTTTTGAAATCGAATTCGTGAAGATGACCACTGAGAAGTATGCTTACTCCGAGTTCATCAAGTTTATTATGCGCCGCCTGTGACATATCCTCTTCAATACAGATTCCATCTGAATGCGAAAGTGCAATTGTCTTTTTGCCGTCTGTATTCTGAAGCGTGTTAAGCCAGTTCACCATATCTTTTCTGTTCTGCTCATAAGTGACCATTCCGCCGTATTCGGGGTGGTCATCTTTTTTATCCTCGCCGCTGTCAAGCACGATAATATTGTAATCACCAAGGCTTGCGGTGTAATAAAAATCCTTCATACCAAGATAGGCTGAAAGATCATCAGCCTGTCTGCCCCTTGTTTCGTGATTGCCCCTTGCAAAAATAACAGGCATTGCACCGCTTGTCAGATCCGATGCAAAAGCAAGAATATAATCCTCTGCCTCAGCCTCAAACATCATACCGGGTGCGGCATCTCCGAGAAGAATTACTGCATTGTAATCGCCGAGATACGAAACTGCCTCTTTTGCTTTTTCATTATAGGTATGCCAATCGGAAACAGTAAGAACATCAATTTCATTGCCGAAATTATCGTTAAAATCTATGTAATCGCTTTCAATGGTTTTGCCTGATCTGCCGCCGTAACTAAGTTCATCAATAATCCTTGTTGCGCCGACTTTGTATGAATTGCCCGAAAGCTGCTCATACGGCACGTGAATGGCATGAATGGTACTGCTGCCCCTTTTCCTGCCGTTATCTGAATCAAATTTCTTAATATGCTCACCGTTATAGTCGTACTCAATATAGCCTGCTGAATTATCGCTTGTTGAAAAAACAACAGCATAATCCGTACCGTTATCAAAAACAGACGGAAGTGCCGTAAATTTAAACGGTGCAACAGGAAATAATGCCGAATACACAGAAACAATAAGTGCAAGTGAAATTACGCCTGAAACTGCCTTTTTAGCAGTACCCTTTTTAATATTCGGGAAAATAAAAAGCAGAAATGCAATGCAGACAATGCCTGCCCAGAACGGCAGTATTTCAGCAGCAAGTCTTAAACCCACAGGTGCACTTTCCTTACCGCCTGTTATATAATTAACAGCATCAACGATAATATAAATTATCGAAAAAATCTCTGCAATACCCTGCACTGCCATAAACGGCTTTTTATTGCAGATATCTGAATTTTTCATTTTTAAAGAAGATGCAGCCAGCAAAAATACAGTTAGAATTACTTCCGCAATGAACATAGAAAACGAAAAATACTTAAAAGTAGAATTATCTACAAATACATAACCGAATCTATAGCCGTAATTAAACAGAACACCGACTGCCGAAACTGCAAAAAATATGACAGGAGAATATTTGCCGAAAAGCAAATTGTTTAAAAGTTTTTTCATCACGGATAATCTCCTTACTTAAGTGAATAACATAATGCTATAATTCAAAAAAGCGGCGGGGTGAGGGTGACTCCCCTGTTAGGGGAGATGCCACGCAGTGGCAGAAGGGTCTGTCGAATTGCAAATTCCCCGCCCTACGATATTAACATTATGTAATTAATGAAAATGAACTGTTTTTATTCAATCGGTTCAATTTCAAAACTGAAGTTAAGCGGTTTTGAATAACCGAAAGCAATCATATGCTCTTTGCTCGGAATAGGTCCGCAACTGCCTGAGCCTGTACCTCTTACAAAGCCGTCAACTGCAACAAATGTAGTATCTGTATCAGGCAAATCCTCGATATGCTTTGCATTTTTAAGTTGACCGAGAGTAAAGTGATTTGCATTGAAATTGATATATTTATAAAGTGCCGTGAACTTTAATCCTGCGCCCTTATCATTTGTAAGCACACTGTAGCGAACATCTCCCCTGTTGCCCGAATCCTGCGGCTTGATATACTTATGAGCCATATCGGAAACAGTCGTTTCATAAATACCAATCGGCGAATGCTCCCGGAAATCAGAGTAGTTTTCAATCGGGCCTCTGCCGTAATATTTAACATTTTCAAACTCACTTCTAAGTTCTGCGTGAACACCGAAACGAGGTAATTGATCAGTCAGCGGGCAAACCTTGAAAAGTGAAGTGCTGACTGTGATTTTACCGTTTTTATCAAAGAAATAATCAACATATGCCTTTGCAAGAACAAACACGCCTCGGGTTACAAAATCATAAACAGTGCTGATATATTTAACTGTTCCGTTTTCACTGCGTTTGCTTTTTACATCGCAGGAAACAAGTTTTGCCTTTGAACAATCAAGACCGATTATCTTCCAGAAAATCACCATATACTGGTCATTATCAAGTCTGCCCCTGTAAATATGAGGAACAAGACCCTCCTGCCTGTCGAGCGGATTTTCTTTAAGATATTCGACACTGTTTTTCTGATAACTAAACAGTCCGTTTTTCTTACTGAATAACGCTCTTCCGCCGTCAAAAGCAACGCTTATCGTATCTCCTGTTACTGAAATATCGGCAGATTTCATCATATTATCAGCCTTTTTCAGTTCTGCCTGAGAAACGATAACCTGCTCGGTTGCAATTTCTGCACCCGTTTCCTTATCCGTGTAAACAAAATTAACAAACACGTCTTTATCTGTCTGTCTGAACAGGTCTGAATTAATCTGAATTCTTTTCTTGCCCTCAGCAGGAATAACGCTTTCAATTCTGCCTGTATCCTTGCCCTCACCGTCAACAAGAACGGTGAAAGAAATATCAATATCGGAACTGTCTTTAAAACTTCTTGTATTCCAAAGTTCAAACACATTACCGTCGGTCTGCTTTGCACGGATAGGTCTGTAGCACACCTTCATCTCAAGCGCACCGCTTGACGGCTTTCTGTCGGGATAGAAAAGACCGTCAACGCAGAAATTGCCGTCGTGAATAGGCTCGTTATGGTCACCGCCGTAGGTCCACTTATACTTTGCATTTTCATCGTAAACACTGTGGTCTGCCCATTCCCAGATACAGCCGCCCATAAACTGGTCTGAAGAATAGAACAACTGCATATATTCTTCAAGTCCGCCCGGACCGTTGCCCATTGCGTGTGCATATTCACACTGGAAGAAAGGCTTACCTTTATACTTATCGCCTGCCGTACCGCTGAGAATCTTTCTCATTAAAGCAGGTGTGCCGTACATATGTGACACAACATCATATGCCCAGCGCTTACTGCGGATTACCCCTTCATAATGAACGGGAATTTCGGGATTTGCATTTTTAAGAAAGTCATAACAAAAATCCTGACATTTGTATCCGCCCGATTCATTGCCGAGACTCCACATCGTAATACTCGGATGGTTTTTATCCCTGCCGTACATTCTCTTTACTCTGTCAAGATAATGCATTGCCCAACTTTCGTCATTGCTGAGCCTGTTCGGATTATATGTGCTGTAAGGAACTGCATAAAAGCCGTGCGTTTCAATATCAGCCTCATCAACAACATAAAGACCGTAAATATCGCACATAATTAAAAATGCAGGGTCGGGAGGATAATGAGAGGTACGGACTGCATTACAGTTATACTCCTTCATCAGTTTGATATCAAGTTCCATATCATCAAGGCTCATTGCATAACCTTTTGTCATATGTGTATCATGGTGATTTACGCCCTTGAACTTGATTGCCCTGCCGTTGAACTTGAAAACTTCGCCATTGATTTCAACATCTTTGAAACCGTAATATGTGCGTAAAGCCTCAACCTCCTTGCCGTCTTTATAAAGAACAATTGTAAGCTCATAAACATTCGGTATTTCAGCGCTCCACTCATCAACCTTAAGATTTTCAAGTTTTACACCTTTTTCAGGCAGAAGTTCTGCACTGATAACAGGCTCTTTTTCTGCTGATTTAATTTCAATTTTTGTGTTCTTTTCAAAACAGCCTTCAACATCTATGTTAAGATTATATGTACCGTCAAGATTTTTTGAAGAACGAAGCGTGAAATCATTAATATAACTGCCTGCAAATTCAGTGATAAACACATCACGGAAGATACCGTTTTCACGGAACATATCCTGGCATTCAAGATATGAACCATTGCTCCACTTGTAATTGACAACAACAATTTCGTTTGTGCCCTTATTCAAAAACGGTGTTATATCAAATTCGGCAGTGTTGTGAGAGCCTTCACTGTAGCCGACATATTCACCGTTAATATAAACGGCAATTGCACCTGCAGCGCCCAAAAACGTGATTGTTCTGCGGATATCGTCATTTTTAATTTCAATCGTTTTTCTGTAAATACCGGTTGCAACATCGGCCGGAATATGCGGCGGTTTTTTAGGAAACGGATAGCGTGTGTTAATATATGCTATCTGGTCATATCCTGTTCTTTGCCAGGTGCAGGGCACTGTAATCTTATCAAAAGAAACGCTGTCTGTATCCAGACTGTCGGGAACAAGGCTCAATTTTTCATAATAAGCAAAATCCCACTCACCGCTGAGCATCATAATTCTGTCAGACTTATATCTCTCATTTTTATAATCTGTTTTTACAAGTTTTTTTGTTGAAGAAAACGGAATAAAATAACTTCTTGCATCAAGTTTGTTTTCTTCATAAATACTGAAATCAGTATGAAGATTTCTGTGTATACTGTACTTCATAAAAATTACTCCTTCTTATATATCCTGTGAACTTATGACACAGGGTGTTATATCTATTATACACATTTCTCACTCACTATGTCAATCAAATTCAGATTAATTAACATATTCTTCAAATAAAGAAATTTAATCAACCTCAATTTTAAAACAAATCGGCATCGTATCTTTAATCTTTTCACCCAGACGAATAGTAAGTGCATTTTTATTCTGTGAAAACAAAACTTTTTCACCGCTTCCGAGAACAGTTATATTTTTAATTATGCAATGAAATAAATCCATACTGTCTGCAAGAGATTTTATTTTAAATTCCGACCTGCCTTTTGGTTTTAACGCAAATGCATACACCACGCCTGTTTTGCAGGTAAACCGGTAGTCTTTTGATGTATAACTGAAATGTTCGTTAAATGAGCCTGCTTTTTGCTTTTTGCCTTCGCCGAACACTTTATACGGCTGAGTGCCCCATATTGCTTCAGCATTTTTCTTTGTCCACGCTCCGATTTCGGCAAGACTTCCCCAATCTGCTTTATATTTACCGTTTTCAATTACACGATCAATTTTTTCAAGATACTCTGTCATTTGCTTATCTGTCATATAATTCTCCATTTCAGTAAAACAGCGGGAGATAAGGATTCACCCGCTGTTTTCATTATTTACTTTGTGATAAAGCAGTTACCGTTTCAAAAACAGATTCAAGATTATTATTTACACTGTTAAAATCAGTATAATTTTTAAGGCTTTCATCTGAAAAATATCTTAAATATCTCATTTTTGAAACCGCTTTTCTGCGCACTTCATTTTCATCAAATGCTTTGCCTGATTTTTCGGCCTTTGCTTTCAGTTTTGCAACTCTGCTGTCTGCTCTTTCAAATTCAAGTTCAATATCACGGGCAAATTCCTGCATATCAGCCTGTTTTTCCTCATTTTTGACCTTTATAAGCACTTCATCGGCACCTTTATAAATTTCTTCAAGGCAAGGATGTTTTTTCATTTCATCAAAAAGAAATTCATCATTATTTTCATTTGCATAATCAAAAACTTCTTTAACGCTCAGATAATCTTTGTCGGTAAGCAGATTATCTTTGAAGTTTTCAGATGCGGCACGAAGTTTGAGCACTCTTACATAATTTGCATGCTTTGCCTCCGTCAAATCGTAGAAGAACAACGGCAGCAGGCAAATCACACTGCCTATAAGCCCGAGCAGCGTCTGATACTTATATGCGCCGTCACGAAGAGTCGTATTAAGCAATGCAGTATTAAGGTCGTCACCGAAACCTATACCTGCAAAAGACAGGAAAAGCGGTGTAAGCATACCTGTAAATACGCCGCAAATTGTAGTGATAAATGCCGAATAATTCTGCCAGAATCCCTCAAGCCTTTTACCCGTTTTCCACTGCTGATAGTCAAGTACATCAGATGTCATAATAGTGGAGAAAAATGCAAAACCCGAAAACAGATTCTGTAAAAATGTTGCAAAGAAAACAAGATAAGGGTTTTTATAAACAACCAACTGTAACAGCAGCATAAGTGCAAACCCCGAAGATGTTACAATCATAATATTGCGCTTGCCGAATTTTTTAATCAGAATCGGACCGGCCACCATACCGAGTATCAGCGCATTCATCAGAATGGTTGTGCAAAACAAATTGGCAATAGTTTTTGCCGTTGCACTTTCAAAACTGAACTGACAAATCCAGTTTGTAATATTACCCATTCCGCGAAGTCCTGAAAAAACACTGAATACAGTAATTATCCAGAAATATTTATTTTTTGAAAGTTCTTTTGCACCCTCAAAAAAACTTACCTTATTTTTAAATTTCCGGCTGACAACAACTCTTTCCTGCACGCCGAAATAGGTAAACAATATACAGCCTACGCCGAGCACCATACAAATCGGGAAGAAAATACGGTAAAGATTAATATTTAACTGATGTCCCGAATCTGCGAACAGAATACCTGCAAAAATCGGCAGCAACATATTAACGAGCGAACCGGGAATATTGCTGATCAAACCCTTAATTGAAATAAAATTTGCTCTCTCCTGCGCAACAGATGAAATTGTCTGCTCAATGCCTGCCATAGCCTGATTTACAAGTGTCTGGAAAAATGTTCCGATCTGCACCATAACAAACATTACGATTACTGCAAGTGAAAAATCCGAAACCTGCGCCTCATTAAGTCCCATAATCGGAATAGCGGGAATCGTGATTGAAAACAATTTTATATCTGCCCATGAGGCAGGAATAAACGGAATCAAACCGAAAAAGACCGCCCAGCATATAGATGGAACAATCAGAAACTGTTTAAATTTGCCGCGTTTCTTTTTATCGGTTTTATTGTCAATAAGCATAGATAAAATCGGCGCTCTCAGCAAACCGCAAACCGAACCCAAAACAGTACCGAGAAAAAATACAACACCTGTTGAAATTTTAAAATGCGAAATCATCATATAGGTAGTGGTTGCAATTGTTGTCCACTGCGCTAAAACCGATAAAAAAGATGCTCCGCCGAATCCGAGCGCATAGTTTACAAACTCTTTGTATGTAACCTCATAACCTTTCGGCGGTTTTTTCCAATACGTTTTGATTTTATAAAGTATATCCATAACCTTATCAATCATAAAAAATACCCCCTGCATAATATAAGTAAATCATAACATATTAATAAGCCGCAAACTTGTGAAATCTTACCATAAAATTCAGAAATCCAACCATAATATTAAACAACTTTTCTAAAATATTGAGCAGAATTTCTAAACTATTAAACATTTTTTCTAAAGTTTAAGCATTATCAATGGTATATAATGAAATTATAATACTTTTTCCAAATATATAAAAGGAGGAAAAGCAATGAAGTTTTTTAAAACAAGCACAATATGCCTGCTTATCGCCTGCCTGATGTTCTACGGAATACTTACAGGCAGAAATATGCAGAAAAAAGATGCGGTTTTCGGCAGTGATACCGATTATAGCACTGCCGAAAATCTGGCGCTTGCAAACAGCAGCAAGGCAACAGACGGCAAAACAGAGACCGTTTTCAGAGGGAACAGTAAAAAAGATACAATGCTGACAATTGATCTCGGCGAAGAAAAAGAATTCAACACCGTTATTCTGAAAGAAGACGGACTTAACATTAAATCATTTTCAATTCTGATTTCAACTGACGGTGAAAAATTTGAGTGTATTTATAAAGGTGACAAAATAGAATATCACCGCCTTTGCAGTTTTGACAGTATAACCGCCCGATATGTGCGCATTTATGTTGACAAGGCAGATAACTTTTTCAGACTCAAAGAAGTTGAAATCTACAATCAGCCAAAAGTTGACGCTTCATCGTTCAGACGCACGGCATATGTTATAAATTCTGATTTCTATACAATTTTAAATGACGAGGCAACACCGCAGGCAGATAAAAAGAATAAAATCAAGAAAATGCTTGACAGTTTCGGTTTTGACAAACTGACGAATGTTATTTTCTACGCAGGCATAGGGTTTGACAAAGACGGAAATGTTTTCATAAACAGCCTTGATGAAGACCAGCAGAAACTGAAAAATGACCTTTCATTTATGGTAAACTGTATGCGTGAATTCGGCAGTGCCGATTTAAAAATATCGTTCTGCACGGGTTTCAGCGCCGACCCCGATAAAAACATTGCAATGAAAGAACAAAGCGTACTTGCAGATAACTTTATAAACCTTGCAAATGAATTCGGCTTTGACGGAATTGATATTGACTATGAATTTCCGCAGTCTGACGAAGATTACAAAATTTTCGGTGATTTTCTGATTTACCTCAAGCAGAATATGACAGAAAAAATGACTGCCGAAAAACCGATATTATCCTGCGCATTCGGCACAAGGGATATTGATTACCCATCAGAAGTTGTTGAATCACTGGATATGGTAAATATGATGACTTATGATATTTTTGACCAGGACGGCGAACATTCAAGTTTCTGGAGTTGCGCCGTTCAGGGTGCACAGTATCTTGAAAGCATTGGCTTTACAAAAGAAAAAATCAATATTGGTATTCCGTTTTACGGCACGCAAAACAAAGCGCTGATGGAACAGTACATTTATAAAAATCTGAGCAATCAGGATTATTTTTCAAACTATTACAAAACAGATACACATCTTGCCGACGGCTCCGAAACAGATGTTTATTTCAATTCCCCCGCTATGGTAAGAGATAAAACCGCATATGCCCTGCTTGCAGGATACGGCGGAATAATGGTTTGGCACAACAGTTGTGACATTGACTATAACTCGCCTTATTCATTATGGAAAGCCGTTGACACGGCAATAAATCAGTTTGGAGGTGACGAATAATGAAACCCGCCTTAAAGAAACATAAAGCAGATATTGTAGTATCATCTGTAATCTTTTACATTTTCAGCATTTTTCTGTCGTTTGATAACTATTGCAAAACGCAGGTAACACCGGAAACTCCGCTTTTCAATATTGCAGGACTGCCGTTTCTCAGACAGGAATTCATTTCAATCATATTCACATTTGCGTTTATCATCGGCACACTGATTGTTGTTTTATTTAAAAAGGCAGATAAATTCTTTCTTCCGTTCGCACTCGGATTTACGGGCATTCTTGCAGTATTCATCTCCCTGTTTGATGTAAACACACTACAGTTATTTGCGCCTACAATGCGAATAAGCCATGTAATTATGACTGTATCGCAGGTGCTTGCAATCGTTGCAGCCGTATCGGGAGGCTTTATAGGTGCAGCCTGTGCAGTGATCAACAGGCAGAAAATATCAACAAAAGCAGTTTTGCCGTCGGCACTTTCAGCAACAATTCTCAGTATTCTTGCAAATGAAGAAAATCTGCAAAACGGTCTGTTTTTTATCAGCGGCATATTACTGCTTTTCGGCTCAATCGTAAGCGACTTTGATTTTGAATACAGATCTGCCGACAAAATAGAAATAAATATTAAAAATGAAGTCCTGCCGTTTATTCTTACAGTATGTTTCACTGCACTTTTCGGCATACTTTACGCATCTGTTTATGAAAACGCAGGCTTTTCACTTACGGGATTTACCTCAGTTTCAGGTGTTTTACTTATACTGTTTGCACTTTCAATCAAAATAAATTATAATATTTTTATGCAGCCTGCCGCAATGTTTATCGGCACAATCATCGGTTTTGTGCTTGTGCATTTTGCAGGCAACGTTATTACATATTCGGGCAACCGCGTTATTTATGTAATGCCATACAGTATACTGCTGATTTTATCGGCAGTCAGCGCAAGTCTGTTTATTGCAGTATTCGCATTAAAAAAATTAAATAAAATCAAATGGGAATAAAGATGAAAAATCAGATTAAAATGTTTTTGTCAAGCGGCAAAACAATTCCGCAGTTAATAAAAAAATCTTTAAAGAAAATTGACAAAAACGAAGATTATATCGACAGTGTGTTGAGATATGACATCTGGAGCAACAGTTTTGAACAGTCCATACCGATTTATCAGATTTATCACCACGTACATAAATTTGTTGACGAATGTGAAATAAAAGACAATAAGGCAGTTTCACCTGACGGCAAAATCAGAAAAGTTCTTTTTCTCGGCTATGACGGTATGCGTGTCGATATGGCCGCTGCTCTGCTCACAAGAAAAAATGAATTTGATGACAGTCTTGACTGTGTAAACGCCTCTTTCAGCGGTATTAAAGAAGTATGCCGAAAAGGCGGGATTTACCTTGCATACTGCGGCGGTGAAACAGGCACAAAGACACAGCAGACCACATCAACCTCCGCAGGCTGGACTGCGCAGTTTACAGGCGTATGGGGCACCGAAAACGGAATAAAAACAAATGAAGATACAAAAAATATGATGCACGAAACCTTTATGCTTGAATACGCAGAAAAAGGTCTTGCATCATCGCTTAATTTCACCTGGGACCCGCTTTTTGATGTAAACTATGCGCCCGAAGTTCGTCAGGCAATGAAAAGAACCGATATAAAAATGGACTTCTGCGATACAGACAGAAAAAAGGGAGCATCAATCTCAAAAGCGCTTAAAATCTCGCAGGAATTTTCAGATTTTCTTGCACCTGAAGCACCGTCAAAATCAGCACCGTTTGACAGTGCGGCGAGAGATTATGTTCTGCACTGCATTAACCGCGGTGACGATATTGTGTGCGGACTTTATGATTCAATCGACGCTATGGGGCATATGTTTGAATTCTCACCAAACTGTGCGGAATATGCAAATGCGGCAATGACTTGCGACACCTTTACATATCAGATTTTACAGGAGATTGACAGGCGTGAGGCAGAAATGAATGAAGAATGGCTTGTAATTCTTGCAAACGACCACGGCGGAATAAGAAAAGGCCACGGCGGTCAGACACTTCAGGAAAGAACAACGTGGATTGCAACAAACAAGCCGATTGACGAAACCCTTTTCGGAAAAGGCTACGACGGCAAAACAGAAAGAAAATAAAAGACAAAATAAAAATCATAACCCCGTTTTGAGGTTATGATTTTTTTATTATAATAAAATTTAAAAATTATTTGTTTTTAATTTCACACCGATTAAATACAGCAAATCCACGGCCTGTGACGGTTCTATAACTGCTCCCTTGATATCATCTGCACCGACTGCAATACCCTCTATTTCAGAATTTGATAAATCAACGCCGTTAAGTGAAGTTTTCAAAAATTTTGACTGTGTAAGATCAGCACTGTCAAAATACACTTTTTTCATTTTTGTTTCAAGAAAATATGCATTTTTAAGCACAGTATCTTTAAACAGAACATTTTCAATACTTCCCATTGAAATATTAAAATAACCGGCATTTGTTTGTGAAAACAAAACATTGAACAGACGGCAGTCGACCATACTGCAGCCTGAAAGTTTGCAGTTTTTAAATTCACATCTTATAAATGAAGTTTCACTGAATTCTGCATTGGAAAAATTGCACTTTTCAAAGCAAACATTTTTAAATCCAACTTTTTCAAGCATCACATTCTGCATCATAACATTGCGAAATCTGCAGTTTTCAAATTCTGTTTCAAACAAATCAGTGCCGTCGGAATTTTCGTTTTCAAAATTACAGTAAACCGCTTTTTCGCCGTCGCTTATATTTTTTAAATATTCATTGTCCAGATCATCAATATTCTGCGGTTTTAAAATTTTCATTTACTCTCTCCATCTCTTTTTAAAACATAACCATCACAAATAAATTACAAACGAAAAGAAAACCGCAAAACTCAATGCGTA
The DNA here is from genome assembly GCA_014465955.1 of Eubacterium sp. GTDB lineage: Bacteria > Bacillota > Clostridia > Oscillospirales > Acutalibacteraceae > Eubacterium_R. Next base: position 16,879 of record JACTVT010000035.1, read on the forward strand.
AATTGACGAAATTGCAATTTTATGCTTTTTTGAATATTCCTTAAAACTGAACATCAAAAGCACATAATACACCAATACGGGAATAAGGTCATACCATTTAAGACCAATTTGCTCGGAACTCATAAGCATTTTATAGAAAAATATCAGCAGATACGGCACAAGCAGTGACGACATAACAGTTACCACACGTTTAACCCTTATCATATCTTTATTCTTCAGCCTGTAAATCACGGCAAAAATACAGACGCCGACTGCACCGCCGAGCGTATTCAAGATCACATCATCTGCATCAAGAATACCTGTTCTTAAAACAAACTGAGTCAATTCAACGCCAATCGACAAAAGCGGAATAATATAGATATAACGATACGGGCATTTTCCTTTTGTAAACGTGCATGTGAAAATACCGACGGGCACAAACATAAGCACATTACCGAGAAAATCAGCATTGATAAAGCCCCGCATACCGACATGCTGAAAATGAACCCAAGCAAAACGAAGCGGGCGCAAATCATTATACAGGCGCTCGGGTGTTCTGCAGTCAGGAAACAACCTGCCGTCTGACAAAAGATACAAAAGCAGTCCTCTGTCGATAAGAACAAGCCACAGAATTAAAGCATAAAATGCAAAAACTGCATACAAAATTATTTTTTCTTTTTTTCTCATCTTTGTTTCCACCGCTGCACCCCCTTATTAATCTTATATAATGAATAAAAAAATTATAACATAATTATGTATTATAAGTAAAGACAAAAGCGAAAAACGCAGAAGATTGTACTTCTGCGCTTTTTGCTCTATTTCAAATTAAAAATTTAAAATTTCACCTGTTCTGATATTAAAACGAAGTTCTTTTTCCTCACCGTTCTCAATATAAACGGCATGCATAACATCTTTTCTGTCAAAACCTGCCGAAATGATTTTAATATCCTTTTCAGCAAAAACTTCGCTTAAAGCAGCCTTTTGCTCATAATTATATTCGCTGACATCATCGGAAATAAACAGAAGACTGCCAAAAGTAGAATTAATTTTTGCAAGCAGTTTTCTCTGCTCAAAATTCATCTGATTATTCTTTTCTCGAAGCAGAAATACATCGGGGTCATTCATCCATGCTCTGCCGTCAAGATGACGCCTGAAAATAGAGTTGCACACTGCGTGAGGAGTAGAAACATCTTCACGTGTAATATGCTTTCCCGTCTGCCATTTAAGAGAAATATCTGCACCGATACGGCAGTAATCCACCTTTCCGAAGGCAGGCATAAGCGGCACACCGCAGCCGAGAATCAACTTGTCACCGCACGCCTCGCGAAGCAAATCCATGGCGTCACACATAATCTCACCGCGTGTTTTATTATACATTGGGCGAACGCAGGCACCGTACAAAAAGTCAAGTTTAACAAGATCATAACCCCAATCATTCAGTACGGTATCAAACACATTCATAATATATTTACGGGCATCTTTGTTATAAATATCAAGCGAATAAAAGCCACCCCAGTTATGACCCGTGTTATACGGTCTTCCGTTTTCATCCTTAATAAACCACTCAGGATGATTTGAAAACAATTTTGACTTTCTTGTTCCTGCAAACGGTGCAAGCCACAGACCTGCAATCATATTGTGGCTATGAATGTCCTCGGCAATCTTTTTCATACCGTTCGGAAATTTCTTTTTGTCGGTAATCAGCCAGTCGCCGATATTTTCCTGATAGCCGTCATCAATCTGGAAACAGTCAAAATGTGTATCCTGATTTGCAATACTGTTAAGGTCACGGTTTACAATCTGCTCTGTAATGCCTCCGTAATAATTATACCACGTGGTATAACCTGTGCGGCGCTTGTTTTCACGGCTTGTTACGCCCATTTTCGCAAAATATTCATCAAATGCACTGTCATACTCACCGCTGATTACGGCAAGTTCAAGAATTTTTGCATTCTTTCTGTATGTAACTCCCTCAAGATCTTTTGAAATAACAACGCAGTTTTTGTTGCAGTCAAAAGTGATTGCGGTAAAGCCGCAGCGCTCATCAAGCGAGCCATAAATTTCAACATTATTTTCATTACGGATATAGCCGTATGACCAGCCGTAGAAAACGCCGCCGACTCTCGGATAATGCCAGAAAAGACTGTCGCCCGACTTTGGCAGACCCATCTGCTTTAAAGGCGGATTTTTTACAAGAACCTCTGTAAGTTTTGTAAGTTCATCCATTTTGTCATTCGGTGCGTATTCCATACTGTCAGTCCAACTCTGATAACCATTTACAAACATTCTGTCTTTACCGCTGATATTCCTCGGAATTCTTATACTGAATGATTTGAATTCAACACTGCACTTCGGCTCTAAATAAACCGACAGCACATCATTTTCAATATTTGTTTTAAGTTCAAAATGTTCGCACTCTGATGCGGTGCAGATATGCTCTGTGCCGCCCGCACTGTAAACAATGTCATAAAAAATTGAATTCTTATCCATACTCGACTCCTAATACTATAATTTGTAAAATGATTATAACATAACAATATAAAAATTTAAAGTATATTTATGGTAAAAGATATAACATAAAGGGCACAATTTTTAAGAATTTCTATTGACTTTTGAGTGCAGTTGTGATAAAGTATAACTCACACGATTGTGTGAAATCTTGACAGGTATAACCCGTCAGCTTGCAGAAGTACTCAAGTTGGTGACGAGGCGCCCCTGCTAAGGGCGTAGGGTGGGTAACCGCCGCGAGAGTTCGAGTCTCTCCTTCTGCGCCAAAAAGTAAAAACCCTATGTAGACCCGCTCTATATAGGGTTTTTCTTATTTTTCAGACCTAAAGAAACCTATTGAGATTTAAGCGGTAGGTAACAAGTAGGTAACAGGTAGGTATCAAATATTTTAATCAAAAAGGAGTAACGATTCGTTACTCCCCTATTTTTGTATGTATCGTATTTACTGCCTCAATTTTAGTGTTTAGATAGATGTGTGTATAAACTCGCTCGGTAAAGGATTGCGCTGCCTTGTGTCCTACAATCTCTTTTATAACCGACGGGTTTACATTGTGTACGGTCATCTGAGTAATGCACGTATGACGTGCCTCGTGCGTTGTATGGGTCATATTCAAGTCTTTAAGGGTGGCAACTTGTAATTTTTGCCACCAACTGTACGTAAAACGTGCACCCTGCTCCGTCGTAAATACCCACGCATTGGTGGATTTACCAACAAAGTATTGAAACAAAGGCACGATAACGTCGGCGATAGGTACAACCCTTATACCCGATTTGGTTTTACTTTGCACTACATCAAACCACTGCTCATCAAGGTGTAAATTTTCTTTCTTGAGGTCTAACAATTCATTACACCTTACGCCCGTATAAATATAAATCAAAATCATTTTAACGATTTCGTTGTCGCTATGTTTCCAAAGTACGTCAATCTCATCATCAGAGTATGGCACTTTTTCTTTTTGGGTTGCAGTCGATGAACCTGCTGACAGTAATACCGCTTTATTTTCTTTTACTATTTCTTTAAGTATACAAAGTTGATAAAGTTTACTTGCGAGGTTTTTCATTTTACGATTTGAAACATACCCGCTTGTATTATCATCAATACAACGTTGTAAATCGCTTATTTTGATTTTTATAAACTCTTTACTATGTATTAAAGAAAACTTGCTATAAGCCGACGTATACGCCGTTATTGACGATTTGGATAAGTTCTTATACTCGTCCGTTTCTTTCCATTGGTTATAGATATCAGTAAAGGTCAATTTGGCAGCCGTCACATCGAACGGGTCACGGTTAAACTCCGTCAGAGCCTCGAGGGCTTTGGGTCGGGTTTCGTAATAGCCTAACGTCTGCCGTATCTGTTTACCGTTCTCGTCTTTGCCCGTTGTGATTCTGACAAGCCACGGCTTACGCCTTGACCCTTTTAACTTTGTTATACTACCGTAACCGTTGGGTAATTTCATATTGTATCACTCCTTTTAGGGTGCAATTATAAAAGGGTATAAAAATACCCTACTTGCAATTTAAGTAGAGTTGTGATACAATATATCTTGCTATCAATAGGGTTGTACCACAACTCTATGCGCTCTCGACTTTGTTCCCGCAAAGTTGAGGGCGTTTTTTTATTTTTACGGAATTACTTTAATCCACTATGTATCCATAAGTCGTCAACGTAGTTTCCTAACTGATTATCAACAACTTTTTCATCTTTTATTTTGGTTATAAGGTCTTTGCTAACAGTGAAACTAATAACTTTGGTTTCACCACCGTCAACAGTATCAGACACAGCCCAATACTGAACCTCATTATATTTATCATAGCCTTTATTTCTAATTAAATCGGCAACGTTATAATAGTTTTTATCAACTGCCGTTTTTCCACCCATACCGGTGTCAATTTTAACTTTAACGACTGCGATATTATCATAACTGTTAATCGTTGTACTAATTAAATCACCATACAATACTTTATCAGCATTACCACTTGTTTTATCTTCGGTAGTAGGTTTCGTCGTCGTTGCTTTTTCGGTTGTTGTAGCGGTAGTAGTTCTAGCCGTGGTAGTTTCGGTAGTAGTTTCTTTTTCCGTTGTAGTAATTGATGTAGTTGATTCGGTAGTATTTTCACTTGCCCATTTATCAATTTTATCAGCGTTTACACCTACTACAATACAAAGGATTATAAAAGCAATAAATAATACTCCGATTGCAATACCAATCTTTTTTAATATTCTTTTGATTTTTGTTTTCTTATTATCCATAACATAGTCCTCTTTTAATTTATAATTTCCATTTCACAATAAAAGTGAAACGCTTTTTGTATTAAATCCTCGGTTACTTCAAAGTGTTCGGCTAAATCCCAACGCTCATAACCTTTCTTTAATAAACTGATAAACTCGTTTCTTGGTATTATGTTAAGTACCGCCCATTTATCAGCCCTATATTCGTGTTGACCTCTTAAACTCAGTGGTGAGTACAAATTATAAAATGCACCCGTCTTACAATGCCCTAACTCGTGGGCAAGGTGTGTATTTTTTTCTGCAGTCGTTTCAATCGCCTTTTCGTCAAGACCGATATAATAATCACCGTCAATTTCTAATGATGTCGACTTTGTTTTATCTAATCTAAAATTATGAATCTGTATATTATCTTGTTCAGCGATTTCGTAAAGTTTATTTGTTTTCATCTAAACCATTCTTTCGCTGATTTTTTATGTATCGAGCAAAGTTTTTAACCTCTTGCCACATTTCGTCGGTTACCTCACCGTCACCGCCGAATAATGCAACCTTTAACTCTGAGTCGGTATCTCGCTCAATAGGTTTATCCCACCCCATTAACTCACCGGGGTCAATGTTAAATAAGTTTGCCATTTTCTCAATTTTATCAGACGGAATATTGGTTATCGAGCCGTTTTCATATTTTAATATAGTTCCTTTACTCACTCCAATATGAGTGCCCACCTCTTCTAAAGTGTAACCGCATTTTTGTCTATAAAACTTTATATTTTCTTTGAGCGCCAATTCTCTCGACCTCCCTTGCAAGTATAATTATAACACAAATATCCTAAAAGGCAACATTTTTTTCATAATTCGGGTAAAAAAGTTCTTGACACGACACTCGATAAGTGTTATAGTGGTGTCGTACCGCGATACAATTTAATCAAAGGAGGTGTAAATATGGTTGATGTTGAACAGTTAAAAAACATAATTTTTCGAGAAAGATTATCACAACGTCAGGTAGCAAAAGCACTTGGTATGTCGGATAAAACCTTTTACAATCGTATGAAAAAAGGCATATTCAATAGCGATGAAATGTACACTATGATAGAACTGTTGCACATTGACAATCCGAGGGCTGTTTTTTTTGCTCAAAAAGTGTCGTAGCACGACACTTCAAAAGGTGAACTATGAACGAATTAAAAGTATTTTCAAACGAACAGTTTGGACAAGTACGTACAGTTGTTGACAACGGTAAAGTTTGGTTTTGTGGTAAAGACGTCACTACCGTATTAGGTTATCAAAATGGTAGAAAAGCATTAAATAACCATTGTAGGTATGTAACGAAACGATACGTACCCCACCCACAAGCACCAAATAAAACAATTGAAATGTTGTTTGTACCTGAGGGCGACCTCTACCGTTTAATCACTCACAGCAAGTTACCAAGCGCCGAACGTTTCGAGTCTTGGGTATTCGATGAGGTGTTGCCGGAAATCAGAACAACGGGCGGTTATGAGTCCAGACCAAAAGCAAACAATGAGCAATTGATACAAATTGCTAAAATCATCGCTAAGTGTCCCGATAAGCGATTACCGTATGTAATCGAGATATTAAACCCTATGCTGTCGAGCGACTTCGAGGTCGGTAAGTATAAGACGGGTACAAAGGCTAAGCCTTATTTACCTGTTAACTACGGTGATATTGTAAAAGACGCTGTTGAGCATAGTGCTTTAAGTCGACAGGACATTAAGCGACAGACAGGAGTATCGAGAATGACGATATTCCGAATCACAAATTACAAGACTAAACCTACTCGTAAAACTTTGAACAATTTGAGAGTAGTTTTGGACTTGCCATTCTAATGGAGGCGTAAATATGAAAGGCTATAAGGGATTTGAAAAGGGACTTGTTTGTCGAGGCCAGCAGTACAAAGAAAACACGGTATTTGAAGAAGATAAAGCCGAAATATGTGAAAGCGGTATGCACTTTTGCGATTATCCGCTTGATGTGTTTAGGTTTTACCCGCCCGTAAACAACGGCCCTCTGAATGAATTTGCAGAAGTTGAGGCGCTTGATGACGCTAAAACAAATGATGATATTAAATATTGCACTAAGAAATTAAAAATCGGTGCAAAAATCGGAATCCCCGGACTCGTTCAAGCGAGTGTTGATTACATCATCAACAAAATCAGTAAGAGCGATACCGAAAGCAATACGGGCGACTGTTCAGCAAGTACCAATACAGGCGACTGTTCAGCAAGTACCAATACAGGCGACTGTTCAGCAAGTACCAATACAGGCGA
>JACTVT010000074.1 GCA_014465955.1 Eubacterium sp.
AGGTACAGTGTACCTTTCGATAGTTGAGAGGAGAATCCCACCCTCTGCGCCAAAAAAAAGCACCGACTTTGTCGGTGTTTTTTCAATGAAATAAATCCCTGCCAAATTTGTAAAATATGTTTTTGACTTATGGAATAATTATGCTGTGAAATACGCTGCGGCGAAAAAATTTCGGGAGGGCACAGAGACCCTCCCCTACTGTGTTAAATAAAGATAATCACTATATACGGTGCATCAAAGACGCCGCACCCTACAAATTGATTTTAATCAGAATAAGTAAAATTAGAACTCATATAAATATAACGGTGATTTATATGAGCAAGAAGTTTTTTAAATATGAAATAATCGGATTTATATTTGTATCAATCATAGGAACAATAAATCACTTTTTATTTGAATTACTCGGAAATTCTGTTATAATCGGGTTATTCTGCCCTGTTAATGAAAGTGTGTGGGAACATCAAAAATTACTGTTTTTTCCGTTTTTAATTTGGAGTATTGCAGAATACTTTTTATTAGAACGGCAAAATAATTTTTTTCCCGCCAAAACAGTCGGAATAACGTGCGGAATAATTTTTACAATTGCATTTTACTATAGTTACAAAGGCATTTCAGGTGGCGAAAGTATGTTTTTTGACATTCTTTCATTTTATGTCGGCGTCGGTATTTCTTTTCTAATAAGTTATATGATTGTAAAAAACTATAACAAAAGCAATAATCATTTAAGCAATATTTCCGTGCTAATACTCATTCTGATATCTGCGGTATTCATTATTTTTACATTTGCACCTCCGCTGATTCCGCTGTTCAAAGATCCGCTTACATCAACATACGGCATATAAAAGGAGCGTTTTGCTCCTTTTTTCTTTATGTTTTCTATCAATAGTATGTAAATAATTGCAGTCATACTGTATATTGTGAGTAACTGCTCACCGTTTTTGTGAGTAACTGCTCATAAAAATGTGTTCTATTTCTGTTAAAAATATATAGTTTTTTTCAAATTGCACAAAAATATTTCTGAAAATTTGTGCATTGTCAACAACACTTTAGTGTAGTAAAATATTGACATAAAGATAATACGGGAGGAAATTTATATGAGTATTAACAATGAATATCTTGCAGGTCTTTACCAGCGAGTTATTAAGCGCAATCCGAACGAACCTGAATTCCATCAGGCAGTTTACGAAGTTCTTGAATCGCTTGCTCCTGTTGCAGACGCTCACCCTGAATACATTGAGCGCGGTATATTTGAGAGCATTGTGGAGCCTGAAAGAATTATAAAATTCAGAGTTCCATGGGTAGATGACAACGGAAAGGTTCAGATTAACCGTGGCTACAGAATCCAGTTCAACAGTGCAATCGGACCTTACAAGGGCGGTCTTCGTTTCCACCCATCGGTATATGAAGGAATTATCAAATTCCTTGGTTTTGAGCAGATTTTCAAAAACAGCCTTACAGGTCTTCCTATCGGCGGCGGTAAGGGCGGTTCTGACTTTGACCCTAAGGGCAAGAGTGATATGGAAGTTATGCGTTTCTGCCAGAGTTTTATGACAGAACTCTCAAAGCACATCGGTGCTGATACAGACGTTCCTGCAGGCGACATCGGCGTAGGCGGAAGAGAAATCGGCTTCCTTTTCGGTCAGTACAAAAGACTTCGCAATGAAAATGTAGGCGTGCTTACAGGCAAGGGACTTTCATACGGCGGCTCACTTGCAAGAACAGAGGCTACAGGCTACGGTCTTTGCTACTACACTGAGGCTATGCTCAACGACCACGGCAATTCATTTAAGGGCAAAACAGTCTGCCTTTCAGGCTCGGGCAACGTTGCGATTTATGCTTGTGAAAAAGCAACACAACTCGGTGCAAAAGTTATTACAATGAGTGACTCAAACGGCTATATTGTTGATAAAAACGGCATTGACCTTGATCTTATCAAACAACTCAAAGAAGTTGAGAGAAAGAGAATCAAGGAATATGTTAATGTTCATACTGACGCTGAATACCACGAGGGCTGCAACGGCGTCTGGACAACAAAGTGCGATATTGCTCTTCCCTGTGCTACACAGAATGAGATTGACGAAAATTCGGCAAAGACTCTTGTTGATAACGGCGTAATCGCAGTTTGTGAAGGTGCTAATATGCCTTCGACTCCCGAAGCAGTTCTTCTTTTCCAGGAACACGGCGTTCTTTTCGGACCTGCTAAGGCTACAAATGCAGGCGGTGTTGCTACATCAGCGCTTGAAATGTGTCAAAACAGCGGCAGAAAGCCTTGGACATTTGAAGATGTTGACGCTCAACTTAAAGAAATTATGGAAAACATCTACAAAAACAGTTGCGAAGCTGCTAAAAAATACGGTATGGAAGGCAATCTCGTTGCGGGTGCTAACATTGCAGGCTTCCTTAAGGTTGCAGATGCAATGATGGCACAGGGTATTGTTTAATCCACAAAATATTCTATAACAAACGATAATATATATAACAGCGGGCGGAATATTCCGCCCGTTCTCTTTTATAAAATTCATAAAATAATTCGATAATTAAAATTAATACTTGACAAATAAGCCTGTATTTCGTATAATACCACTTGCAAGAGTTGTGGCCCGGTAGTTCAGCTGGTTAGAACGCCTGCCTGTCACGCAGGAGGTCGACGGTTCAAGTCCGTTCCGGGTCGCCATTTTTTTATGCATATGCTGATATGGCTCAGGCGGTAGAGCGCGTCCTTGGTAAGGACGAGGTCGGCGGTTCAAGTCCGCCTATCAGCTCCAAACGAAAATCCCTTAAAACACTTGAATTTCTCAGTGTTTTAGGGGATTTTTTTGTTTTATTTTCAATAAATTTAAGTATTTTTAAATATCTCTGAATATATGTTGTTTGGTGTCCGTTTTGGTGTCCATTTTTATCACTATTTCGGCATTTTAATTAACTAAAAAAAGCAGGGTTACCCCTGCTCAAAATTTGCTGTTGGTGCTCGTTTATTATTAAAGTATTATGTTAAAAAGTTTTGAGGATGTGCAGTCATTCAATATAAATTCAAGTTCGGCGAAGTCCTCAAATTCATAATCATTAGCTGTAACATTGCCTTTGATACCGATAATCTTTACCGCAAAGCAGAAACTATGCAATCGGTTATCGGTGCTGTGCCTTGGCAGAATTGTGAAGTCATAATCATAAAGCGCCGTGAACGTGTATTCATCCTCGCAGATCACCTCGCCGGGTGCCTCGGTTTCAAGCAGCACATCAATCTCATATTCGGCAAATTCATAACTGCGCATCAACTCCACGTTTGAATATTCCTTAAGCCACTGTGCAAAATTTTGTATTAAATCAGTTTTCATAAATTATCCTTTCAGTACACGCAACAACAAATTTGCTGCGTTTCCCAAAAGAACAAAAGCAGGCTAAAAAGCCGTTCTGGCATCCTACGATACGTGCAAGTGAAGACGAAC
>JACTVT010000036.1 GCA_014465955.1 Eubacterium sp.
AAGCCTTATATATTGTATCACACAAAAGAAAATATTTCAATATATTGTTTTAAATATAGTTTTTAATCGTATTTTAAAACACAAGTGACATTGTCTAACACTTTTATAAATGAGCATTCCGATAATATTTTATAACAAAATTGTAATAAACATTGACACGAAATAGACAATGTTGTAAAATAGATTGACAAAAATTATAACAACTTGGAGGTAATAGTTTTTATGGGACTTACACTTGCACAAAAACTTATTAAGGCTCACCTTGTTGAAGGCGAGATGATTCCCGGCACGGAAATCGGACTGAGAATTGACCAGACCTTAACACAGGACGCTACGGGCACAATGGCATACCTTGAATTTGAGGCTATGGGTGTTGACCGTGTAAAAACCGAAAAGAGTGTTGCTTATATTGACCACAACACTTTGCAGACAGGATTTGAAAATGCCGACGACCACAGATATATTCAGACTGTAACGAAAAAACACGGCATTTATTTTTCAAGACCCGGCAACGGCATATGCCATCAGGTTCATCTTGAAAGATTCGGTATCCCGGGAAAAACATTAATCGGCTCGGACAGTCATACACCGACAGGCGGCGGTATCGGTATGCTTGCAATGGGCGCAGGTGGACTTGACGTTGCCGTAGCAATGGGCGGTGGTACATACTACATTCCTATGCCGAAAATGACAAGAATTAATCTTCACGGCTACTTAAAACCATGGGTTTCAGCCAAAGACGTTATTCTTGAGGTTTTAAGAATTATGAGCGTTAAAGGCGGCGTTGGCAAAATTATTGAATACGGCGGCGATGGTGTCAAGACGCTTTCAGTTCCCGAACGTGCTACTATCACAAATATGGGTGCTGAGCTCGGCGCAACAACTTCTATTTTTCCTTCTGATGAAATCACTCTTGCTTTCCTGAAAGCACAGGGCAGAGAAAATGACTGGACAGAGATTTTACCTGATGCTGACGCTGAATATGATGAAGTGATTGACATTGATCTTTGTTCACTTACTCCGATGGCCGCTTGCCCACATATGCCCGATCAGGTTAAAACTACCGACGAAATCGGCAAACTTAAGGTTGACCAGGTTGCAATCGGATCCTGCACAAACTCATCATTTGTTGATATGATGAAGGTTGCATCAATTCTTAAAGGTAAAACCGTTTGCCCGACTGTTTCACTTTGCATTGCACCGGGTTCAAAGCAGGTGCTTAATATGCTTGCCCTCAACGGTGCACTTTCCGATATGATTAACGCAGGAGCAAGAATTCTTGAATCTGCCTGCGGTCCTTGTATCGGTATGGGTCAGAGCCCGAATTCAAACGGCGTTTCGCTCAGAACCTTTAACAGAAACTTTGAAGGCAGAAGCGGCACAAAAGACGCAGGAATTTACCTTGTTTCACCCGAGGTTGCGGCAGCATCTGCACTTACTGGTTATCTCACCGACCCGAGAGAACTCGGCGAGGCACCGAAAGTTACAATGCCTGAAAAATTCATTATCAATGATAATATGATTGAGGCTCCGGCATCTCCTGAAGAGGCTGACAGTGTTGAAGTTCTCCGCGGACCGAACATCAAACCTTTCCCGAAAACCGAGCCACTCCCCGAAAATATTGAGGCTAAGGTTATGCTTAAGGTCGGCGACAACATTACTACCGACCACATTATGCCTGCAGGCGCTAAAATTCTTCCTCTCAGATCAAATATTCCGAAAATTTCAGAACACTGCTTTGAGGTTTGCGATGAAACCTTCCCTGCAAGAATTAAGGCTGAGGGCAAAGGATTTATCGTTGGCGGTGTAAATTACGGTCAGGGCTCATCAAGAGAACACGCCGCACTTGCTCCGCTTTATCTTGGAGTTAAGGCTGTTATTACGAAGAGTTTTGCTAGAATTCATATTGCAAACCTTGTAAACGCAGGTATTCTGCCGTTCACTTTCAAAAACGAAAATGATTATGACAAGATTGACCAGATGGACGAACTTGCACTTATGAATATCAGAGAGCACATTGAAAACGGCACAACTGTTGTACTCAAAAACATTACAAAAGGTGAAGAATATGAACTTGACTCCTCTCACCTTTCACAGCGCCAGAGAGCAATGCTCCTCTGCGGCGGTCTGCTTGATTACACAAGAGAAATGAACAAATAATAAGGAGATACAAATGACAGACGAAAGAAAAGCAATTGATGAGGCAGTTGAAAAATTCCGTGCTTTAATGGAAGGACAACTTGAAAGAGCAAAAAAAATTAAAGAAGACAAAGATTTTGTTGATTATGATAAACTTGACAATATTGTAATCGGTATCTGCGGCGGTGACGGAATAGGTCCTGTTATCACCAAGGAAAGCGAAAGAGTGCTTGCATTTCTTCTTAAAGATGAAGTTGCAAGCGGCAAGGTAGAATTCAAAGAAATTGACGGACTTACAATTGAAAACAGAGCAAAGTGCCTGAAAGCCATTCCCGATGATGTGCTTGAAGAATTAAAAGCGTGCCACGTTATTCTTAAGGGTCCTACAACTACCCCACGTCAAGGTGACGGCTGGCCGAATGTTGAATCGGCTAACGTTGCTATGAGAAAGGCACTTGACCTTTTTGCAAATATGCGCCCTGTTAAAGTGCCTGAGGAAGGCATTGACTGGACTTTCTTCCGTGAAAACACAGAAGGCGGTTATGCAGTAGGCTCTTACGGCGTAAACATTACTGATGACCTTGCAGTTGATTTTACGGTTGCTACACAAGAGGGATGTGACAGAATTGCACGCCTTGCTTATGAATATGCAAAGAAAAACAATAAAGGCAAGGTTTCAATCATAACAAAGGCAAACATTATCAAAACTACAGACGGCAAATTCCTAAACACGGCTAAGAAAATCGGTGAGGAATACCCTGATATTGTTACCGATGACTGGTACGTTGATATCACAACTGCAAAACTTATTGACCCGATGAGAAGAAAAGACTTTAAGGTATTTGTTCTTCCGAACCTTTACGGGGACATAATTACTGACGAGGCTGCTGAATTTCAGGGCGGTGTAGGTACTGCCGGTTCAGCAAACATCGGTAAAAAATACGCTATGTTTGAGGCTATTCACGGCTCGGCACCGAGAATGATTTCGGAGGGCAGAGGTCAATATGCAGACCCTTGCAGTATGCTGCGTGCATCTGCTATGCTCCTTTCTCACATCGGATATCAGGACAAGGCTGAGGCTCTTGAAAAAGCACTTGACAAGTGTATGTTTGAAGAAAAGAAACTTACAATCACAGGAAGAGATACAGGTTGCACCTGCAGTGAATTCGGTGACTATGTAATGGAAACAATTGAGGCTATGACAAAATAATCTAAGCTGAAAATTTAAATAAAGAGAGGTCAGACGGCATGGATAAAAAAGATGATATTTCTATCTCCGTTATAAAAAGACTCCCCCGCTATTATCGTTTTCTTCAAAGTCTTAAAGAAAACGGCATTATAAGAATAAGTTCAAAAGAACTTGCAAACAGAATGGGACTTACTGCATCACAAATCCGCCACGATTTTAACTGTTTCGGTGGATTCGGTCAACAGGGATATGGTTACAATGTACCGGAACTCCATTCTAAAATCGGTGAAATTCTCGGAATTCAGATTGAAAAAAAGACGATTTTAATCGGTGCAGGTAACCTTGGCAAAGCAGTTTCAAACAAAATTTTCGGCGTTAAGAGCGGTTTTCGCCTTATCGGAATTTTTGATAAAAACGAGGCTCTCTGCGGTAATATGATTAAAGGTATTCCCGTAAGAAACATTGATTATATTGAAAATTTCTGCATTGACAATAAACCTGTCTGTGCTGTAATCTGCATACCATCCAATGATATGAAGGAACTTACAGACACGCTTATTAATCTCGGCGTTCGCAGTTTCTGGAATTTCAGTAACTATGACATTGCAATGGCTCACCCGGAAGTGCTTGTTGAAAATGTTCATCTTACCGACAGCCTTATGACGCTCGGTTATCTCACATCAGTGGAGGAACAGGAATGATTAAAATCAGTTCCAAAGATATTGTTGATGTTTTAACCTACAGCGATACAAAGGCAATTATAGTTGAAAAAAAGCCGTTGATGAACACTACACAGTTCAAAGTTTCATACAGTGTCGTTGATTTTGAAAGCAAAACAAAAGAAGTTCTTACAAAAAATGCATATCTCTTAAAAAAATTCGGCTCTTCTTTTAAAAAGATTAGTGATGCTATACCTAATTTTGTTCAGTGTGATTCTGCAATTTTGTATGACAGGCGGATTCTTGCAGTATATCCCAACGGTGAAGCAGGTATATTTGACCGTGACGGTGAACTTTCATGGAGCGGATATTTTAAATACCACGATGAAATTGTTTACAAATGCGCTCTTGACGGCAAGTATTTCTGGTCAATATGTCCTGTCGAAAACTGTGCTATCAGATATTCCTGTCAGAATATGCAGGTAGATTTAAGGCTTGGCGGCAAGGATGCATCAACGTTTATCAATCCAACCCATATTTGCGTTGATGACGGAGATGTTTACGTTTGCTCGGGCGGAAATAGGGTTAGAAGAATTGATAAACTCAATTTTACTGTTTCAGATTACTTATCCTTTGATGAAACAGTAAAAGAATTTTATAAATTCGGTAAATATGCCATTGCAGTTCTTTCAAGCGGCACTTATCTGCTTGAGGATAACGGATAAATTTTTTACAACAAAGAAAGCCTTGGAAGTTTAAGCTTCCAAGGCTTTTTAACAATTATGTCTGAATTAAATTTCATCAATCATTTCTTTAATAATATTACACGAATTCTTAAATTTCTCTTTTTCTTCTGCACATAAATCTATTTTAACTATTTCCCTTACTCCGTTTCTGTTTACCACAGCGGGTACGCCGATATAAAAGCCTCTTTCACCATACTCACCTTTCTGATAAGTGGAAACGGTGAAAATTGAATTTTCATCATTAAGAATTGCCCTTGTAAGCCGTGCAAGCACCATTCCTATTCCATAATAAGTTGCACCTTTGGCACTGATTATTTCATATGCAGACATACGCACCTGTTCTTCAATGCTTCGTAAATCGTCTTTAATATGTGCACAGCCTTTTTCAAAATCGGTTATCGGAACAGACGAAATCATTGCCTTGCTCCACGCAACAAACTCAGAATCACCATGTTCACCCATAACATAGGCATGCACATTGCGAGGATTAATTTTAAAATAATCACTCATCATATAACGCAGTCTTGCAGAATCAAGACTTGTGCCCGAGCCGAGTACACGACCGCTCGGGAAACCCGATAAATCATAAACAACCTTTGTCATAACATCAACAGGGTTGCCTGCAACAAGAAAAACACCGTTGAAACCGCTGCCGACAATACCGCCTACAATAGATTTAAATACTTTATAATTCTTTTGCAGCAAATCTCGGCGCGATTCACCGTCTTTCTGCGGGGCACCTGCGCAGATTACAACGACATCCATATCGGCACAATCACTGTAACTGCCTGAAAAAATTTTCATACTGCTCGGTGCAAACGGCAAACCGTGATTCAAATCAGCCGACTCCCCTTTTACTCGCTCTTCATCAATATCTATAAGGCATAGTTCATCACAGATATTCTGATTCAAAAGAGAATATGCAAAACTCATTCCGACCATACCGCAGCCGATTATTGCGACCTTTTTACTGTCTTTAAACATAAAATCACCCGAAAGTATTATAACCATACTTTCGGGTTTAATTCAATTATTTAAAGAAAAGCGGTAGTTTAGAAAGATAGATTATATCATCCCTGTCAGCGGCATCACCTTCGGCGAGCGGTGCAGCCATTGCGACGATATCACCGTCAAAAGCGTTGATAACTTTTTTAGCGGATTCAATGGATTCACCTGTTGAAATAACATCATCAACAAGCAGAACACGCTTGCCTTTAAGCAAATCACCGTCTTCGTGACCGAGATAAAGATACTGCTGATTTTTTGTTGTAATGGAATGAACGGGAATTTTAACGGGATTATCCATATAAACCTTAGTGTTTTTGCGGATAACTATGTATTTCTTGCCACTCTGTTTGCTCATTTCATAAGCAAGCGGAATGCTCTTTGCTTCGGGAGTTACGATATAATCAAAATCGGGGCATTTTTCAATCAGTGCCTCAGCACATTTTTCAGTCAGTTCAACATCGCCGAAAAGAATAAATGCCGCAATATCCATCTTTTCACTTACAGGGAACTTCTGTAGTTCACGCTCAAGACCTGCAATTTTTAAAGTATATGTGTTACTCATAAGATTTTTTCTCCCATTTCTATTCCGCCGATTAAATGAAAATGAAGGTGCATAACAGTCTGACCTGCATCTGAACCGCAGTTATTGATAACCCTGTATGAGGATATTCCGAGCGATTTTGCAATCTCGGGAATTTTTTCAAAAATATGGGCTACATACTTGCTGTTTTCTTCATTAACATCATTGGCGCATTCAATATGAACTTTAGGCGTAATAAGCACGTGAACAGGCGCAACAGGATTTATATCATTAAATGCGTAAATCATATCATCTTCATATACTTTTGTACTCGGAATATTACCATTTATAATTTCACAAAACAAACACATAACTTTATCTCCTTACTTAATAAAGCCTTTAATAATATTAATAGCAGATGACATCGCACTGTCAAGTTTTGAAAGGTCTTTCGCACCCGCCATAGCAGAATCGGGGCGACCGCCGCCGCCACCGCCTGCAAGTTTTGCAACCTCACGAACTACATCGCCGGCTTTAACACCTTTTGCAACTGCATTTTTACCGCATACTGCAACAATAGATGCTTTTTCTCCGTTAACGCCTGCAATAACTGCCACAGCATTGTCATTCGTAGATTTAATGTCATCACCCATTGAACGAAGCGCATCGAGTGTTGTACCGTCAAGTCTGGCAACGTAAACTTCCAAGCCGTCAATATCAACAGGCTTGCTCAAAGCATCTGCACTCTTTAATTTTGTGAGTTCAGCATTAAGTGCCTGAATTTCCTTATCTTTAGTTTTATTATCGGCAACTATTGAGTCGATTTTCTCTTTAACGTCATTTATGCCAGTTTTTAATACAGATGCAGAAAGTTTAATCAGATTTTCATTTGCAGCAAAGGCAGTAAGAAGATTTGTACCTGTTAAGGCAGTTATTCTTCTTACACCTGCGGCAACAGACGACTCACTGACAATTTTAAACAGACCAATCTGACCGCTGTTTGATACATGAGTACCGCCGCAGAATTCCGTTGAGAAATCGCCTGCTTTAACTACTCTTACAATATTACCGTATTTCTCACCGAAGAGCATCATTGCTCCCATCTTTTTAGCCTCTTCAATCGGCATTTCAAGACTTTCAACGGTTTCAGCCCTTAAAATAAAGTCATTAACAAGACATTCAACCTTTAAAATTTCATCATCTGAAAGAGCATTAAAATGAGTAAAATCAAAGCGAACTTCTTTCTCATTAACAAGTTGCCCTGCCTGTTCAACGTGATTGCCGAGAACCTGCCTGAGTGCAGCCTGAAGAAGATGCGCGGCAGTATGATTTCGCTTAATCATATTTCTGCGTTCTGCGTTAATAGATGCTTTAACCGTATCACCGACGCAAATAACACCTCGCTCCACTTTACCTGAATGAAGATAAATCTTATCTGCATTTTTTGCGGTATCGGCAACAATAAATACACCGTTATCATTGCTGATAACACCGCTGTCGCCTACCTGACCGCCTGATTCTGCATAAAATGAAGTTTTATCAAGAACGATAATACCTTCTTCGCCTGCGCCGAGCATATCCTTCTGCTCACCGTCGGAAATAACTGCGACAATCTGTGCAGTGCAATCGTATTCATTATAACCTACAAAATCAGTTGCCTTTGCATCGATTTTAATTGTCTCGCTTTTCCAAGCGTCGGTATCGGAATCTTTTCTTGCGGCACGTGCTGTTCTTTTCTGATTTTCAAGAAGTGCGTTGAATTTATCTTCGTCGACAATAAAGCCCTTTTCTTCAAGAATATCTTTTGTTAAATCAAGCGGGAATCCATAAGTGTCATTCAATTTAAATGCATCTTCACCGCTGAATACTTTACCTTCCGTTTTAGCAATATACTCATCGAGCAAAGCAAGTCCCGCATCAATCGTTTTGCCAAAAATTTCTTCTTCGGAAAGAATAACTTTTTTAATTAATTCAGCTTTATCCTTAAGTTCGGGATAAGCCCTTTCATTTTCAGCAATAACCGTATCACAAACCTTATAAAGGAACGGCTCATTTACACCTAAAAGTCTGCCGTGACGACATGCACGGCGGATAAGACGGCGAAGAACATATCCTCTACCGTTGTTTGACGGAATTACACCATCACTAATCATAAAGGTAGATGAACGGATATGATCAGTAATAACACGAAGCGAAATATCTTTCTTTTCATCGTCGTGATAAGTAACGCCCGAAATTTCGGAAATCTTTTTCATAATATTCTGAACGGTATCAACTTCAAAAATATTATCAACGTTCTGCATAATGCAGGCAAGTCTTTCAAGTCCCATACCGGTATCAATATTTTTCTGTGCAAGTTCCGAATAGTTTCCGTTTCCGTCATTATCAAACTGACTGAAAACATTATTCCAGAATTCAACATACCTGTCGCACTCACAGCCCGGACCGCAGTCAGGCTTGCCGCAGCCATACTTTTCGCCCCTGTCAAAATGAATCTCGGAGCAGGGACCGCATGGACCCTGACCGTGTTCCCAGAAATTATCTTCCTTGCCTAAACGAACAATTCTGTCAGGTGAAACGCCGTTCTGCTTTGTCCAGATATCATATGCCTCATCATCATCTTCATAAATGGTAACCCAGAGTTTATCAACAGGAAGTTCAAGAACCTCAGTGCAGAATTCCCAAGCCCACGCAGTTGCCTCTTTTTTGAAATAATCACCGAAAGAAAAGTTGCCGAGCATTTCAAAAAAGGTGCCGTGACGTGCTGTTTTACCGACGTTTTCTATATCGGGTGTACGAATACATTTCTGACAGGTTGTTACACGGTTTCTCGGCGGTGTAACCTCGCCCGTGAAATACTTTTTCATAGGCGCCATACCTGAATTTATAAGAAGAAGACTTTTGTCGTTATTCGGGACAAGTGAAAAACTCGGAAGTCTTAGATGACCCTTGCTTTCAAAAAATGACAAATACTTTTCTCTTAAATCATTTAACGATGTCCATTCCATTTTTGTACCTCTGCTAATTATATAGAATTAAATTAAAATAAAACGATAAATTAAAATACCTTTTGATTTCTGCTCAATGCCTAAACAAAATTTCAAGGGCAACCGATACTGGATGCCCTTAAAAAATGTTCTTTTTAGAGTTTGTCTGCGAGTTTTTTGAGTTCAAGCATCTCTTCTTTGGTAAATGTCAAGCCTTTGCTCATTTTTGAATGATCCGGTGACCAGTCTCTGACATCAATCTTAGGTTCACGGCCATTCCATGAAATCATATTAACTTCTCGCGTCCAGCCACGGGCCGTTTCTGAAATAACACCGATATGCTCGGTAATTTCGTACTTGATTTCAGGCATTTTAACTCCTCCTTCTTTAAATTTATTTTAATTTATCAACGATTTCTTTTGTATCTCTTGCAATCATAAGTTCTTCGTTTGTTGCAAGAATAAATACACGTACAGGATCACCGGGAAGAGTTAACTCTGCCTCTGCACCGTGAACTGTTTTCTGGTTAATTGACTGATTAATCTGAACTCCGAGATAACTGAGATATGAACAAATCTTTGCACGGAGCCAGAAACCGTTTTCACCGATACCGCCTGTAAATACGATAGCATCTACACCGTTCATTGCAGCGACATAAGATCCGATGTATTTTGCGATATTGTAAGCCTGCATTTCATGAGCAAGAATAGCACGCTCATTGCCTTCTTCCTGAGCCTTGAAAACATCACGGTCGTCGGAAGAAATACCGGAAATAGCAGTAACGCCTGATTTTTTGTAAAGAATTTCTTCAACTTCTTTCGGAGAAAGATGAAGTTTTTCCTGAAGATAAGTAACAACCGACGGATCAATACCGCCTGAACGAGTACCCATCATAAAGCCGTCAAGCGGAGTAAAGCCCATTGATGTATCAAATACTTTGCCGAACTTAATCGCAGCAATTGAAGCACCGTTGCCGAGATGGCAGGTAATCATCTTAAGTTTGCTGAGGTCTTCATGCATAAAATCTGCACAGCGCTGAGAGATATATCTGTGAGAAGTTCCGTGGAAACCGTAGCGTCTGATACCGAACTTTTCAAAATATTCATAAGGAATTGCATACATATATGCCATAGGCGGCATAGTGCTGTGAAAAGCTGTATCAAATACAAAAACCTGCGGAACTGATGAACCTACAAGTTTTAAGCAAACCTCATAACCGAGAATATTTGCAGGCAGGTGAAGCGGTGCAAGCGGAGATAGTTCCTTAACATCTGCCAGAACTTCAGGTGTAGCAAGAACGCTCTTTGTATATTTTTCACCGCCGTGACCGATACGATGACCGATAGCATCAATTTCGCTGAACGAATCAATAACTTTATGCTCACTTTCGCTGATAAGCCACTTAACCTCGGCTATAGCATCACCGTGGTCTTTAATTTCCTTATCAAAAACATAAACCTCTCCGTTTGGTTTATACTGAACATTGCCGTCGCCCTCTTTAATCTCCATGCCGATTCTTTCGATAACGCCTTTGCAGATTAAAGACTCATCTTCCATATCAATAACCTGATATTTAAGCGAGGAACTGCCACAGTTAAGAACAAGAATTTTCATTAAAAATCATCCTCCGATATTGCAAATAAATTAATATACATATATAATAATATATATAATAAAGCAATGTCAAGTATATTTAAAAATTTTAAGGTAATATTTTATGGTAACAGGTATAATTTGCGAATTCAATCCATTTCACGGCGGACATAAATATCTTATTGACAAAATAAAAGAAAACGACAGTTCAGTCATCTGCTGTATGAGCGGCAACTTTGTTCAGCGGGGTGAATTTGCAATTCTTGATAAGTTCACACGCACCGAAATGGCTTTAAAAGGCGGTGCAGACCTTGTTATTGAATTGCCGAGCGCCTGCGCCACACTGTCTGCCGAGGGGTTTGCAAAATCCGCCGTAAATCTTCTTGAAGCAACAGGCGTTGTTGACGAAATTGCTTTCGGTGCTGAAAACGATAATATATCAAAGTTGAAAAAAATTGCCGAAATGCTTAATGATGAAAGCATAAAATCGACAATAACAAATGAGATGAAAAAAGGTATTCCCTACCACACGGCAAGAAAAAATATTTTAAACACAGATTTGCTTGACAGCCCGAATAATATTTTAGCCTGCGAATATCTGCGCTTTACAAACGTTCCGTGCAGAGCGGTTAAAAGAATTGGAAAAGGTCATGATACAGATGATGAACTTTACAGCGCGTCTGCAATACGAAAAACGCTTGACAAAAATAAAATATCATCAATTGAAAACTGTGAGATTGCCGTGCTCGCCAAATTAAGGCAGATGAGCAAAGATGATTTCAAAAAAATTGCCGATGTGAACGAAGGTCTTGAAAACAGAATTTATAATGCTGTAAAAAGTGCAGGATCTCTGGAAGAACTTTACAATTTAATTAAAACAAAAAGGTATACATTATCAAGAATCAGGCGGATTATTTTGCGCACTTACCTCGGAATTTACGATAATTCGGCAATGGCGCCGTATATCCGTATTTTGGGCTTTAACGGCACAGGCAGGAATATACTTTCAAAACTGAAAAAAACGGCTGATTTGCCGATTATAACAAAATATTCACAATGTTCGGATGATATAAGGGAATATTTTGAAAAAGAATGCCTTTACACCGATTTATATAATTTAGGATATAAAAATCCCCTGCCATGCGGAACAGAGCAGAGAGCAAGAATAGTAACATTATAAAAAGCAAACAATAAATAACGGCACAGAATAATTCTGTGCCGTCAGCGTGTAGAAAAAGTCTAAATAATAAATTTCTAGACGCTGGCAGACTTCGAGAAAGGGAACAGAATTTTGCATTTTAGGAAGGGTGCTGTACGATGGTACCGCCCCTGAGTAAAAGGCAAAAAACGCCAAACGCCGCAGAAATTCAATATTTCTGCGGCGTTTCATATACGTTATTATAAAACGGGTCGTCGGAGACGCCGACCCCTACAATAGTGTAGTTACTGATACATAATAAAAATTTGGCATGGTTATGACCACTTTATCGACAGTCTGTAACGGCACGGATTTATTCTGTGCCGTTTTGTAATGACTTTATAATTGAAATAAACTCTTCTTTCGTCATAGATGTATTTATGTAACTCAAAAGTGAATTTGTTGAAAGAAATTCGGGCAGATTCAGTTTTTTCAAAAAAGCCTTTTTATTTTTCTTAGCATCAGGCGTTCCCGAAAGACCTGCCTCAAACAGGTCATAATTCGTAACAAGTTCCCTGTTTTCTTCAAGTGAATATGCAATATCAAGCGAATTGAAAAGATTTATAAGAATAGTATCATCAATTCCCTCAACGCCGAGTTTGCCCTCTTTTGACGGCTCTGCTTTTCTGCGTTCCTTGCCGAAAACATCGGGAATATAAATATGATGCACTTTGCTTTTATCAATGCCCATTGAAACAAAATTTCTTATCTGAAAACCGCTGTGGTCGGAATCCGTAAGCACTATAATTCCACGTTCGTCTGCAAGGCGTTTTATAAAATTTTTCTTTTCTTTATCCCTGAAAATCTGAAAACCGTTTGTTTCTATTATAAGCGCATCAAGGATATTTGAAAGTTTAATTTTATCATACCTGCCCTCAACAATTACTGCCTGCTGAATTTTAATCATAATGAACCTCTTTTGAAATAAGCAGAAGTTTTACAAGTGTTTCTTCAAGAATCAATCTTTTATCAGCACCCGTGCTTTTTAATGCGTTATCTGCCAGCATAAGAACATCAAGTGAATTGCGCAGTTGGTCAACAGACAGCGCCGTACAGTCTCTCATAGCATTTCTGAGCGCAAACTCCCTGCCCTTATAATTATAATAATTGCTTATATCTTCTACAGGTTCACCTGCAATTTTTGCGCATTTGGCTCTGTACATATCCACATAACATCCGGAAATAACCGAAAGCACCGAAATACTTTCCTCTTTCATTGCAAAAAGAGTGTCAAGCACCGAATATGCCTTATTATAATCACCTTTAACAATTGCTTTGGATAAATCATAAACGCGCGCCTGAAGGCATTTTACGGCAAGTTGATTAATAATTTCTTTTGTAATTTCGCCGCCGTTTACATAAGAAGACAGTTTTTCGATTTCATTAAGCAGCGTTTTAATATCACTGCCCGAAACAGAAATAAGATAGCGGGCATTATCGGGCGTAAGCAGTGCTCCCCTTTTTTTACAGCCTGATACAAGAAGTTTTACAAGATCACCCTCGGTTCTTTTTTCAAGATTAACGCTTGAACCGTATTTAGCAAAAGCACTTTCGACCGCTTTCCACTTTGCGTTCTTTTTAACATCAACAACAATATTATCATACGAAAAAACAAGAATGGTTGTTTCGGGCAAATCAGTCAAAAATTCTTTAATCGTTTCGCAGTCATTTTTACTGTCCCCAAAAGGATAATCAGACACATGAATAAACACGTAACTGCTCATCATAGGCAGCATTTCGGCATCTTTTAATATATCGTCAAGTGAAGTATCTTTACCGTTATACTGATGAAAATTAAAGTCGGCAAAAGCAGGCTCAACAATTATTTCTTTTAATTTATTAACATAAAATTCTTTTAAATAACTTTCTTCACCGTAAATAAAATAAGCATTTGAAAATTCCTTGTTTTTGATATGCTGTTTTAATTCTTTTTCACCTATTTTAGCCAATTATTTTCTCTTCTTTCTGTATATCCTGTTTCACTGACTGTATATGTAATATCGCAATCGGCGGCTGCGTCAGAATAGACTGCAGTATCAAAAGGTGAAACATTTATCAAATCATCTGTATAAGCAAGACTGAAATCATAAACATTCAATATTATTGTTTCACCATCATCATTATAATTATATTGTACATTAAAGCCGTGCCATAAATCAATATTAAATTCAGACATTGACAAAACATTTTCTGAGTTAATATCAAAATCGGAATAATCATAGCCTGCAATATAATTTGCGGTGCTAAATTCATCTGCAAGCATACGCGAATATTTACTGCCGTCATCATCAATGACCATAAGCAAAGTCAATTTACGATTTGACACAATATTCTTCACAAAACTGTACTGCTTAAAATCATTTACACCTGCCACAAAGGCATTTTCACCATCATAAACAACAACTGCCGCCGATTCACTGCCGGATATAATCTTGACATATGTATTGTCTGCCGAAAGAAAAACATTCAGTAAAACGACAGCAACAAATATAACTGCTGAAATCACCGCAGAAAGTTTTGTTTTATTTTTAGCAATGACAAACGTAATACCGAAAAAAATCAGAATTCCACCGATTAACGCGCCTATAACAGGTCCGTCAAGATTAAGCATTAAGAAGTAGAATTTTGAAAATGCATACATTATCTTAATAATTGCAAACGAAAGCCACTTCACAGGGTAAAACACAAGATTACTGATAAACGGAGAAAATGACACGGTAAGACTGAATGAAAGCAGATACAGATAAATCTGAACAAGCGGTATCATAAATATATTGAGTATAATGCACATAAGACTCTGATAACCGAAAAAGAGATACATAACAGGCATAGTGGCAATGATTACGGAAACAGTCGCTGATAAGGAATTGGCAATAAATTCAGAAAAATCATATTTAAATGTTCGTTTTACTTTGATTTTCGGATAAATTACCGAGAGTCCAATCACAGACGTTACGGTAAGCATTCCGCCTGCATCGGTTACGGCATACGGATTCAGGCATATTAGAAATACTGCAAAGCCGAGGGAATTGAGCGTATCATCTTTCTTACCAGCAAGTTTTGACGTACACATCAGAATAAACATAAAACCTGCACGAAGAATTGACGGAGTGAACCCGATAAATGCCATATACAGAATTACGAATATCATCGTGATAATTACAGACGGAATTTTGGGAAAGCGAAGCCGTTTCAGAATGAAATAAAGCGAACCTGCAAACACGGAGAGATGCAGACCCGATACGGCAAACAGGTGCATTATGCCGCAGGATTTGAATACATTATACGTTTCATCTGAAATATAACTTCTGCATCCTGTTACAAGCGCAATTGCAACGCCTGCATCATCACCCTCAAGATTTTCGAGAAAATAATTAATCACTGCCTCTTTAAGTTTCAAAACAGGTTTAAGCAGATTGACAGCCGTTTCATCCGTAACAATAGAATCGTAAGAATATGCACTCAGAAAAATATTGTCGGCATACCTGCCGTATGAATTAAAACCGCTATCGGCAATCGGTTCAAGTCTGACTTTTGCTTTGACAATCTGATTATAATCAGCGTTAATTCTATTTTTAGAATATACCGACAATTTTATATTCTGCGGTGCTCCGTCACAATCAACATCTGTTGTTTTAACAGTATAAAGATAACCGTTATCCGTCTTTTCAGGAATATCAACTAAATAAAATTGAATTTCGGTTTCTTTATCTGTCAAATTCTGCTGCGGCAGAAATGTGCCGTATGAAAAGGAAATGAATATAACTGCAGCAAGAATACAGGAAAACATACAAAGCGGTACTGCGACAGCATTTCGTGTTTTCTTAATTAATATAAAAGCAACAAAAAGAACGCCCGCAAGTGCAAGCACCGCAAACGCTCCTTTTATCGGGAGTAAATTAAGAATAATCATAGTTATTGCAAATGAAAATCCGATATGTGCAAAAACTCTTTTCATAACCTGCTCCGAAATTTAAATTTTTAGTAATTATTTGGTTACAGGCTCAATCATAAAACTGTAACTCTGTTTAACGCCTTTTTTCATAATATAAGGCTCTCTTACAAATGCCTGACCGGGAAGATCACCGCCGACGCCAAGCAGCATATGGTCAATATTAACCGCCGTAATATCATTATTATACGGTATATTGTGCGTATGTGTTGCTTTTTCCAAATCTTCAATCTGATAATGATGTGCACTGAAATTAAGCGGTTCATCAAAATAGGAAGTAATTTTAAAGCCGTTGCCACGCCTGTCGGTAATCGTAAAATAACGCACGTCAGCACGATTTGAACTCTCCTGAGGGCGCATATATCGGTGCTCAAGTGCAGTTACGGTTGATTTATAAGTACCGATTTTAGCACCTGTTTTACGGTCACAGTATGTTGCATGAGGTCCTCTGCCGTACCAGTTTACATATTCCATTTTACCGTCAAGCGTCATTCTTGCGCCGAACTTAACCATAGTTGCGGTAGGAACGGCACTGAAATAGCAATAAATGCGCCTATCAGGATAAATTTTATATGTTGAAACAGAATCTTTCAGACCCGGTGTGCTCCACGCAATATGAATTTCAACACAGTTATCATCACCTGCTTTTGCAACAGTTTTAATTGCTTTTGCCTTATGACTTGCAGTGCGCCACTTATAATACGGGTGGAAAGGAATTGTCTGCGGAACGAAGTTCAGAGAATCAATATCATTATCTGTAAGTGCTCTGAAATAATACGGTTCAAGCGGAGTTTTAAGTTTTTCTCTGCCGTCCATTGAAATGCTGACAATTCTGCCGTTTTTGACTTTAACGGCAAAAGCGTCACCGTTAATTTCAACCTTATCACCTTTAACGGAAAAATCAAGATCACCGTCACAAACAGGCTTTATAGGTTGAGACATTGCATTAAGAATAAACTGATCCCATGCAATTTCATAATTAGATTTAAGACCCGGCGTTTTCTTTTTCGTGTAGAACGAAATTGTTAAAACAACCTCCCTGTCCTGCGGCAGAGCGGTAATATCGTAAGGAATTGTGATATAAGTTTCCGAAAGCGGAGCACATTCAAATTTATCAAGTTCGCCTGACGAAACAATTTCGCCCTCAGCCTCAATGGACCAGCGGCATACAAATGCAGAAATATCTGTAAACAGGAATTTATTTTTAACCTTATATGTGCCCTTCTGAATATCAAACGCCTCTGTTTTAATTTCGGCATACACTTTTTTCACTTCATGTATCTGCGGGTGAACTGTTCTGTCTGCCGCAATAATGCCGTTTGCACAGAAATATGTATTTGAACCTGCAAGGGCGGTTGTATTCGGAATATCTATCGGCTTTTTGCGTGGCTCTGCCTTTGCAAAATCGTCACCGTAAAGCCACATATCATTGCCGTTTTCATCTTTTTTATGAATTGTCTGGTCTACAAAATCCCAGATAAAACCGCCGCACATATTGTCGTACTTCTCAAAATCATCCATATACTCCTGAAAATTGCCAAGGGAATTTTCCATAGAATGAGCATATTCGCAAAGAAGAATCGGTTTGCCCTCATACATTTCAGGCTTAATCGGTTTACTGTCTGCCGCAAGTTGATTGGCAATATTATCATAAAGCGTGATTGTAATTTCTTCTTTTTTACCGAGCTTTTCCATAATATCAGCGGTAGGATACATACGGGAAATAACATCACTTTTAGTTAAATCAAAATCTCCCTCGTAATGGAACTGCCTTGTATTATCTAATTTTAAAGCAGCCTCTTTCATTCTTGCGAAATTATCGCCGTCGCCTGCCTCATTTCCAAGACTCCACATAAATACGCAGGGATTATTTCTGTCTCTCAAAACCATACGTTCCATACGGTCAACAACGGCACCTGTCCACATAGGATTACTGCCCGGAACACCTTTTCGGCGCACACCGTGTGTTTCTACCTCACACTCATCCATAACATAAAAACCGTAAGTATTGCACATTTCGTAAAAATACGGATCGTCGGGATAATGTGATGTGCGGATTGAATTGATATTATTCTGTTTCATAATATCAAGATCCTGTGTATATCTTTCCTTAGGAACTGCCCAGCCGTGATCAGGGTCAAAATCGTGCCTGTTTACACCACGCACCATAAGCGGCATACCGTTAAAATAAATCTTTTCGCCCTTGATTTCAACCTGTTTAAATCCAACCTTGTAAGTTTTAACGGCGTATACCTTTTTTCCGACTGAAACAGTTACAACAAGTGTATATAAATTCGGGTGTTCAGCGCTCCACTTTTTCGGATTTCTGACTTCCTTTTTGAATTTAATTGAAGTAGTATTGAATGCGAGACGCTCTGTTGCTTTGCCGATTTCAATTTCTCTGCCTGTATCTGAAATCAGTTTTGCCTCGGCAGTAACATTACCCTTTTTATCTTTATAGTTTTTTATGAATAAATCAAGTTTAACTTCAGCATCTTTATAAAAATTATCAAATTCGGTTCTGAAAAAGAAATCACGCAGGCAGACTTCACTTTCTGCAAAAATATATACATCACGATAAATACCGCAAAGCCACCACATATCCTGATCTTCAAGATATGTACCGTCCGAATATCTGAAAACTTTGGCAGTAACAAGATTTTCTTCACCGAATTTAATAAACTTTGTAACATCGAATTCGTGCGGAGTCATAGAACCTTGGCTATAGCCTGCAAACTGACCGTTTACATACACTTCAATAGCGGATTTTACTGCACCGAAATGAATAAAAATCTCTCTGTTGCGCCATGTTTTATCAACAGAAAAAGTTCGGCGGTAAAAGCCGATTTCCTGCATTTTATGGTCAATTTTAGGAATACTGTGTTTACTTCTGCTTATTGCACGCGGGAACGTGCTGGCATAATAATACGGCACAGAATAGCCCTCAGTCTGCCACACTGACGGAACTTTAATCTCATCCCATTCACTGTCATTAAAATCAGTATTCTCAAAACCGTCAGGCTGATTATTGAGACCTCTCTGCCAATAGAATTTCCACATTCCGTTAAGCGATAATTTATAATTGCTTTCTTCTCCTGAAAGTGCTTTTTCCTCACTGTCAAACGGCATTGCAATAACGTGTCCGTCTTCTTTATGAATTTTAAAAACTTCAGGATTTTCCCAATTCTGCTTTTCCATAAACAATACCTCTAAAATTAATTTACATACAAATAATAATATATAACAAAGTAATTGTCAAATTAATGATAGACAAATGAAGAAATTGAATGTATAATAATTTGTATATTACAACACACGTAACTTTTCGGAGGAAGTTTAATGATAGAACGAGTTAATAAAGACAATCTTGCAGAATATGAGGACTTTATAAAAAAACATCCTAAAGGATTATTTCAGCACTCTTCAAAATGGGCAAAAGTAAAATCAGCCTGGAAATGGGAAGCAATTATGCTGAAAGATGATAACGGCAAAATCATCGGCAGTGCGTCTGTATTGATCAGATTCATTCCCGTTATAAAGTATTCTTTATTTTACGTATGCAGAGGTTTTGTTGCAGATGAAAATGATTTTGATACTTTTGACAAGTTGTTTAACGGACTGCTCGACCTTGCAAAAGAATACAAAGCATACTGCATTAAAATTGACCCTGAAATCGTTATAGAAAATACTGCTTACAAAAAGCATCTTACAGACAAAGGTTTTATTGAACTCAATCCGGGCTGTATGGATTTTGAAAATGTTCAGCCGAGATTTGTTTACTGTTTTGATTACAACAATCAGACCGAAGAAGAACTGATGCTCACTTTTAAATCGGACTACAGAACAAGAATAAGAAAAGCGCCTAAAAAAGGCGTTGAGGTTAAAGTTATGGGCAAGGAGGCTCTTGACGATTTTGTTACGATTATGGCTGAAACGGGCGAGCGTGACGGATTTTCAACAAGGCCGAAATGGTATTTTGAAAAGATACTTGACTGCATGGGCGAAGACGCGAGGCTTTATATGGCATATTATGAGGGCAAAGCAATTGCAGGAACAATCGCCGTAAAATGGGGCAAAAATGTTATGAAATACCAATACGGCGCATCGTCAAATGCGCACAGAAACGTTTACCCGAACTATGCTCTTCAGTGGGCAATGATGAAGTGGGGTATGGAATGCGGCTGTGAAGTTTATGATTTCGGCGGAATCAGCGGTGACTGCCAGAATCCCGCAAATCCGCATTACGGCTTATGGCGTTTCAAGCATGGTTTCGGCGGATATATGAAAGAATTTATCGGCGAGTTTGACTATGTTATCAACAAGCCTGTTTACAAATTATACAATATTGCTATGGACTTAAAAAAGAAATTACGTTAAAAAATTACGGGAATCATATGAGCAGATATATTATTGACAAATCAAAACTGATTGAAAATATTAATTTACTGAAAAATAAGGCAAAAGTGCCGATTATTGCAGTCGTAAAAGGCAACGGCTACGGCTTCGGAATTCGTGAATTTACGTCAGTACTCAAAGAGCAGGGATTCAAAACCTTTGCAGTAACTGAGGTTACAGACATTCCCGTACTGAAAGAAATTCTTGATGACGAGGATATACTTGTTATGCGCTCAACCTGCATAAAAGACGAGACAAGGATTATTGCAGAAAACGGCTGTATTGCAACCATAGGCTCTGCTGACGCCTGCAAAGTTATGAACGAAGTTTCAAAGGAACTCGGAATTAAAACAAAATGTCATCTTAAAATTGACACAGGTATGGGCAGATACGGATTTATGCCGAGTGAAATTTCAAAAGCGATTGAATGCTACAAGGCTGAAAATCTTGAATTCGTCGGAATTTACACGCATTTTTCAAGCGCTTTCAGAAATGAGCCGCTCACAAAGGCACAACTTGAACTGTTTAAAGACTGTGTTAATCAGATAAAAAAGGCAGGGTTTGAAACAGGCACAGTTCACTGTGCCAACTCCCCTGCTCTGCTGAATGTTGATGATGTTGCTCTTGACAGTGTAAGACTTGGTTCTGCTTTCACGGGCAGAGTTATTACAAAAGTAAAATCAAATCTTAACAGGCTCGGCTCACTTGAAGCAGAAGTAATTGATATTAAAACCGTGCCCGCAGGATACAGCGTAGGCTACAACGGCACTTACAAAACAAAACGTGAGACGAAGATTGCTATTGTACCGATCGGACACTATGACGGATTCGGTCTTACAAAAGAGAAAGAACTTATTGATTTCAGATACGTGCTTTCTGTTTTTAAAAAATTTCTGAAAAAACAGCAGATGTATGTCAGAATCAACGGCAGGCTTTTTCACGTTATCGGCGGTATCGGTCTTTCGCATACTGCTGTTGATATTACAGGTTCTGATATACAATGCGGTGACATTGCAAGCGTTGATATTTCACCGCTTATGGTAAATCCGAGAATTGAAAGAATTTATAAATAAAAAAGTTCGGTATAATACCGAACTTTTTTTATTGCTGATTTATATTTCAGGTCACCTTATCAATTATAAATTAACATCAGCAAAACTTAAAATATCTGCAATTAAATCAAATTTTAATTTGCTTTTGTTTCGCAGTAGATACAACGATAAGTTCCCTTATCATCTGTCAAAACAAATTCGAAATCAATATTATCCTCAACATTTGAGATACAGCGAGGATTAGTGCATTTTACTATATTAACAATTTTCTGCGGCACGGTTAAGGTTACCTTTTCGGCAACGCCGTTTTTAATAACATTTACCGTTATATTTGAATCAATAAATCCGAGCACATCAAGATTCAAATCAATCAGTTCATTCACCTTGATTATATCTTTAACGCCGAGTTTTTCTGACTTGGCATTCTGAATAATCGCAACCTGACAGGAAAGCTTATCAAGCCCGAGAGCCTCATAAACCCTCATTCCGTTTCCTGCCGAAATATGGTCAAGCACATAGCCGTTTTCGATTTCATCAATCTTCATCAAATGCCCCTCCCCATTCAAGAATCTTTATAATCAACGCCATTCTGATAAATCTGCCGTTTGCCGCCTGCTCAAAATATTTTGCTCTCGGGTCATCATCAACCTCAACTGAAATTTCATTGACCCTCGGCAGCGGATGCATAATCGTTAAATCAGACTTGGCATTTTTTAATTTGTCGGCATCAAGAATAAACGCATCCTTATGCTTTAAATACTCATCTTCGGAAAAGAAGCGCTCACGCTGAATTCTGGTCATATAAAGAATGTCAAGCGTCGGCATAACATCTTCCATTTTTTCGGTTTCGGCAAATTCAATGCCTGCTTTATCAAGATAATCTGTTTTTATGTAATCGGGCACGGCAAGTTCTTTAGGCGAAATAAGCACAAATTTTATATTTGAATACCTGCACATTGCTTTAATAAGGCTGTGAACCGTTCTGCCGAATTTCAAATCGCCGCATAAACCGATTGTAAGATTGTCAAATCTGCCTTTTTCACGGAATATGGTAAGAAGATCGGTCATAGTCTGCGTAGGGTGGCTGTGTCCCCCGTCGCCTGCATTAATTACGGGCACGGCAGATTTTTTTGATGCAACACGCGGAGCACCCTCAACAGGGTGACGCATTGCAATAATATCCGAATAGCCTGAAACAATTCTGATTGTGTCGCTGACAGTTTCACCCTTTGAAGCAGATGAAGAATTCGCCTCTGAAAAGCCGAGAACCTTGCCGCCGAGAGAAAGCATTGCCGACTCAAACGACAGTCTTGTTCTTGTGCTTGGTTCAAAAAATAGCGTTGCAAGTATTTTGCCGTCGCAAATATGGGCATATTTCTTTCTATTTGAAATAATATCCATTGCAAGTTGAACAATTTCATCAATTTCACTTACTGACAAATCTGTTGTATCTAAAAGATGACGCATTTTAAAATTCCTTTCACCAAAATAAATCTGATTTTTTTAAGCCTTTGCACCGTTGATTTCAAGATACTTTTTTATGCGTTCAACATTTTCACGGTTCTTTTCATCTTCTTCAAGATATTCAATAATATCATAAACATCGACAACTGAATATACGGGGAAACCATATTCCTCGCCAACCTCGGCGATTGCGGATTTATCTGTCTGACCTTTTTCCTTGCGGTCTACCATAACAAATATGGCAGATACCTTTGTACCCTCAAGTTTTGAAAGGATAGACATACTTTCTCTGATTGCGGTGCCTGCAGTTACAACATCTTCAACGATAACGATTTCTTCGCCGTCTTTCGGTGTATAGCCGACAAAAACTCCGCCTTCACCGTGATCTTTTTCTTCTTTTCTGTTGAAGAAAAACGGAACATCAAGCCCCTGCTTTGCAAGAGCAACTGCAACAGAAACTGCAATCGGAATACCTTTATATGCAGGGCCGTAAAGAACGGCCTTTTTATTTCCTACCTTATCGAAATATGCTTTTGCATAAAATTCGCCTAACTTCTGAATCTGCTCTCCTGTTTTAATATCGCCTGCGTTAATAAAATAGGGAATTTTTCTGCCGCTTTTTGCAGTGAAATCACCGAATTTCAAAACACCTGCCGATTCAAGAAACTGTATAAATTCTTTTTTGTATGCTTCCATTTTGTTCTCCTTTGGTATTTATATTAAACGGCGGGCTGAGGGTTATTCCCCTGTTAGGGGAAATGTCTGCG